>CAVGRN010000074.1:0-9427 GCA_963631545.1 Paludibacteraceae bacterium
CGAATGGAATGGCGAGGTTTACACGCAATCTGGCGACTACACGCACTCGTTCCGTGTGGCAGACGGCTGCGACTCTATCGCGACCTTGCACTTGACCATCAACCAGCCAACGAAATCCACCTTGCACCTCACCTATTGCGAGGACATCGGCTCGAAAGATTGGGACGGCATCATTCTGAGAAACGATACAGTCATTGTTAAGGAAAATTCGGTGGGCTGCGACTCCATCATCACCATCTATATGCACCCTATCGGGTTGGATTATGGAGAAGAAACAGTATCGGCGTGCGGCTCGTATGAGTGGAACGGAAAGGTGTATAGCGAGTCGGGCGACTACACGTATGCTTTTGCCCGCATTGGTGGCTGCGACTCCATCGCAACCCTCCACCTGACAATCCTCCAACCTACTGACTCCACCCTTCATCTCACCTATTGCGAGGGCGACGGCTCAGCCGAGTGGAACGGCATCCGTCTGACAACGGACACTGTCGTGCTTTTGAAAAACGCTGCCGGCTGCGATTCGACCTTGACCATTTTTGTGAAGGAAATCAAAGTCCGCCATAGCGAGGAGACCATCGCCGGGTGCGTGTCGTACGAGTGGAACGGCGAGACGCTCACCGAAAGCGGCGACTACACGAAGACATTCGATATGCCAGATGGCTGCGACTCGACGGCGGTGCTTCACCTCACCATCAACCAACCCGTCGCTTCCTCATTCAAAATCATCACGGAGGATTCCTACCAGTGGGCCGGTGATGTCTATAGCAACACGGGAACGTACGAGAAAACCTTTGTGGCTCAAAATGGTTGCGACTCGGTGGTAACGCTCGAACTCGTCATCGTCAAGAATGTAACCGTCGAGCCAATCGAGATTGTTGAGTGCGGCTCCTACTCATTCAACGGAAGAATGATTTATGAGTCGGGTCTTTACAAAGACACCGTCGAGACAAGCATAGGCTACAGCGTATATACCGTGGATGTAACCATCCTCAAACCTACGGAGAGGAAAGGCGTTCTGGAAATCACCGCCTGCGAAAACGATTTGCCGGTATTGTGGAAGGGCCAGCAACTTGAAGAGGGCATCAACAAGATGGTTTTTGAGAATAGCGTGGGTTGCGACTCCATTGTCTGGATCAACTTGACGGTTACGCCGTCCTATCGTGCGGAGGAAACGGTTGCCGCTTGCGAGTCGTACACCTGGCGTGGTAGGCAGCTTACCGAGTCGGGCATCTACGCCGACACTATGTTCACCGCCGCTGGCTGCGATTCCATTGAGGTGCTTTACCTCACCATCGGCCACTCTTCCGAAATCTCGCTGGTAGACACCATTACGTTGGGCGAGGCCTACGAGGTTGGCGACATCCACCTGCAGCCAACCGCTTTGGGCTTGTACGAGAAGCACGAAACCTATACGTCCACTTCGGGTTGCGACAGCATCGTCCATCTTTCGCTCTTTGTGAAGGAACGCGTGATTCGTTCGTGTGTTACGAGGGTCGACGGCGGACTGACCATCGGGGGCGAGGGCTCGGAGCGTTATCTGTATTGCCAGAAAGACAGCGTTTGCATCCATTACAAGGTTTTGGAGGGCGAGGCGGACTCGTTCAAGGTGATGTTCGACTACGAAGGAGTGCAGAACGGATTCCGGACGATTGCCGGACGACTGGCGGATTATCCGCAGAACATCGTCATACCGGTAGGCGGCGTGGAACCTGGCACCTACACGGCATACCTGCAGTTCTTCGGCGGCAATGCCTTGGTGAGTGGCGTTGAGGCAATAACCTTCACGGTGGGCTTGCCGGCAAGCGAGTTGGAAATTGTTTCGAAAAATGAGATTGCCGTTGCGGATAGCAGCCGCTTCACCTCCTACCAGTGGTACAAGGACGGCGAGGTGGTGGCAGATGTCGAAAGTGCGTCGCTCAACGTGCGCCGCTCGCTGAAAGGAACGTACTCCGTGGTCGCAAATGCTGGCGACGAGTGGAATTATATCTGCGGGAAGCAGGTGGATTTCCGCCAGTCCGAATTCAAGATCTGGGTTGCAACAGGCTATTCGGCTGAGGTGAAGGCCACGCTCTATGTGGAGGGGCTTAATTCTGAAGATTTGGACGATGCGCAACTACACCTCTACACGCCGTATGGCGAGTTGGTCTACGAGTCGTCCGCGGTGGCGCGTGCCAACAGTTTCACGCTGCCGTATGGTGTTTACATCGCTGTCGTAACCGCCGCAGACGAGAGTCAGGCTTGCAAGTTCATCGTAAGGGAAAGGTAATCTATACCCTTAAACAGAGAAAGCAGCCGGTTCAGCCTTCGAGGTTGGAGCCGGCTGTTGCGTTTCCATACCCACTTCCTGTTCGTATGTCTGCCATTGCTTAACCATTCCTGGGGCATATCTAAAATTATGTTAATAGACATAGTAAAAAACTCAGAAAACCTTTTTTGTTTTTGCGGTTTTCTGTACTTTCGCGAGGTTTAAAAAGGGAGAAAATCAAATCTCCGTAAAATAAATTCGCTGAAAATCAGTTTTTCAGGGGCAAGAGATTCAAGATGAACGAAGAAATCAAGGAGAGAATCGTCAAGGGAGCGTTGGAGTTATTCCTGTCGCACGGCATAAAGATTGTGACAATGAATAAGATAGCCTCCTACCTCGTGATGTCTAAACGGACTATCTATGAGCATTTCACAGATAAGGAATCGTTGGTGAGCGAGTGCCTCCTCTACCTGAAGAACGAAAAAGAGGGGCGCACCCAGCTGATTCGCGCCTCGTCTGCCAATTCGTTTGCTTTCCTTCTGGAGATGTTCAAGGCGGTGGTTTCCGAACTTCGTAACATCAATGTCAATTTTTTCGTAGATATGCGGATGATGTTCCCCGAGCTGATGCTTGAGGCGAAAATGAGCCGTGCGGCGCAGACGGAGGAGTTCCGCCGTTTGATTGAGGCGGCGCAAAATGACGGTTTCATCGAGGAAAAATTCTCGTCGCACGTCCTGGCGGAGTTCTATTATAATACGCTCCGCTCGATGACGCAGCCCGGCACGTACGATTACGAGAAGACCTCCTACATTGAGGTTTTGCGGTGCCTTTGCAGCGTCTACTTCCGCGGAATCGCCACCGCAGAGGGCGAGAAGATCATGCGCGAGTGCATGAAAGAGTTTTGAAAATATAACAGATGTAAAATAGTTTTAGATGAAGATGAGAAGTAAAATTGGAAGGAACGTGCTGTTGGCGTTTGTGCTGGCCGCTACCTCCTGTCCGGTGTTCGCGCAGGCGGACACTGCCCAGGTGACAACTCCGGGGGCAGACTCCCTGAAGACGTTGTCGTTCACTTTGGACGAGGCGAAGCATTACGCCTTGGAGCATAACCGCTCGGTGAAAAACGCTTCGTACGATGTGCAGAAGGCGGAAGCCCAAAGGTGGAAGTCTATCGCCAGTATGCTGCTCCAGGTGAGCGGTACGGTAGACTACTACAATATGTGCGGCTACGAGATGGAGATGATGGGGATGAGCATTGCTATGCCGTCCTATTTTGATTTCGGAATCAGCGCATCAATGTCGGTGAGCGGCTCGCAGATTGTGGGCGTGCAGGTGGCGAAACTCTCGAAGCAACTCTCCGAGATTTCCGTCGGGAAAACCGAGCAGAGCGTTACCGCTAACATCGAGACCTACTACGTCAACATCCTGGCTCTGGAAAAGACGGTGGAACTGCTCGAGAAGAACCTTGAGAACCTCAACAACCTCTACAATATGACCCTCAACGCCGTGAAGGTGGGGGCTGCCGAGCAGAACGATGCCGACCAGATCGCAGTGCAGGTGTCGTCTATGCGCAGCGGACTTAACACGACGAAACGCTCCATCGAGGTGTTGTACAACTCCATCCGCTTGCTCACGGGCGCGAATGCAGACGACGAGATTGTGCTGACGCAGACTTTGGATGATGTGATCAACGCCGGCGCCATCCTCTCACTGATGGAAACGGATTTGGCTTTGGAAGACAATTACGACTACCAATTGCAGGCTAAGACCACGGAACTCTATAAGAAACAGGTTACGTTGAGCAAGATGGCGTATGTGCCTACCCTCTCAGTCTTCTACTCGTTAGACAAAAAGAAATACTGCTCGGACGAGGAAACGATGAATATGACTCCGCCAAACACTTTCGGCGTGAAACTCTCCGTGCCAATCTGGTCTACCGGCAGCCGCTGGGCAGACGTTCGCAGTGCGAAGATGGACTACGCCAAAGAGCAGAACAACTTGGAGGATGCGGTGCAGAACCTCGGAATCCAGGCTAAGCAGTTGCGCTACAATCTGGTTTCGTCTTACGAGGATTATCAAATCCAGAAAGACAACATCGACGTTACGCAGAGAGTCTTCAACAGCAACAGCGAGAAATTCAAGTACGGCACCATCTCGAGTATGTCTCTCACCACAAGCAGCACCGACCTCGTGTCTGCCCAAAACACCTACGTCAACTCCCTCCTGACAATGGTAACGGCGTATGTTAACCTCAAAAAATTGTTGAATAAGTAATAAAATCGAAATATGAAAAATTTAGTTGGATTGAACAGTGTTGGAGTAACCCTCCTTTCGTTGGCTCTCCTCTCGTCAAGTTGCGGTGGAAGCGATAAGAAAACTGATGCGACCCAGGAAGAAGTGCGTGTGGAGAAAATCCGCACCGAACTCGTGCAGAACCAGGTGATCGAACGCGAAGTGGAGTGTACCGCCGTGTTGGAGGGATACGAGACGATGAATGTTTCCCCTTCCGTTACAGGTATCATCGAGAAGCGTTTCAAGGATGTGGGCGACCGTGTCGCTACGGGTGAACTGCTTGTCCGTATGGACCAAACCCAGTTGAAAACCGCTAAACTCTCTCTCGCAACCCTCGAGACCGAGATGAAGCGTATGAACGCCCTCCTTGCTGGCGGTAACGTAACGCAACAGACTTACGACCAGACGAAACTCTCGTACGACCAAGCCAAGGAGCAATACGAGTTCTTGCAGACGAACACTTTCTTCAAAGCCACTTTCCCTGGCATCGTTTCCGCAAGGAACTACGAGAGCGGCGAGTTGTACAGCGGTGCGAAGCCAATCCTCACCGTGGTGCAAGTGAACCTGCTGAAGGCCATCATCAACGTGCCTGAGGCTTATTTCCCAAAAATCAAACAAGGTATGAAGCTGGACATCGTTTCAGACATCTATCCTGATATGACGTTCCCTGCCACCATCGAGGTGATCTACCCTACCATCGACGCCAGCACCCACACCTTCCAGTGCAAAGTGCGCATCCCTAACGGCAATATGAAGCTCCGCCCAGGTATGTACATCCACACCACTGTCCCTGCCGGGAAAGAGAAAGTGTTGGTTGTGCCTTACCAATCTGTGTTGAAGTTGACGGGTTCGAACGAGCGTTACCTCTTCATCAACGAAGACGGCATCGCGCGCCGTGTGGGCGTGAAGATCGGACAGCGTTACAACCGCTTCATCGAGGTTTACAGCGAAGACATCAAGGAGGGCGACTATGTGGTAACCCAGGGCCAGACGCGCTTGGTGGACGGCGTCCAAGTGGAGGTCTTGACCACTTCTTATGAAGAGGAGGCTGCCGCACGTTCCGCCGAGGCTAACGGCACAGCCACCGACAGCGCGGTTGCCGCTCCTGCCGATTCATCATCGGTTAGCAAGTAATTCATTTTAAAGAATTAGACAATGAGTATTTACAAGACAGCGATTGATAAACCGGTTACCTCCATTCTGGTCTTTGTGGCGGTGATGTTGATGGGTATCTTCGCTTATATAAAACTGCCAATAGACCAGTATCCGGAGATCGACCCTCCGTATGTTGCCGTTATGACCACCTATGCCGGCGCGAACGCCAGTGAGGTGGAGACCAACGTAACGAAGTATCTTGAGAATAGCTTGAACTCTGTGGACGGTCTGGACAAATTGACCTCCATCTCCAAGGATAACATTTCGTTGGTTGCCCTCGAGTTTGAGTGGGGCGAGAACCTGGACGACGTGATGAACGATATCCGTTCGTACGTCGATATGACCAAGGATAACCTCCCAAGCGGCTGCTCCAACCCGCTGATCATCAAGTTCAACAGCTCCTCAACGCCTATCGTGCAGTATGCCGTGCAAGCAAGGGAGAGTTACTCCGGATTGGAGAAAATCTTGAACGACGAGGTCATTCCGCAGTTGAGCCGCGTGTCGGGCGTAGGTAACGTAACTATGTCGGGTGAGCCAGACCGTTACGTCTACGTCGACATCGACCAGAACCAGTTGGACGCTTATAGTATTTCGCTGGAGACGGTGGGCAACGCCGTGTCGGGCAACAACCTGAACCTCTCTTCCGGAAACGTGAAGATGGATAAGGAGCAGTATAACCTGCAGGTGCGAAGCGAGTATATCGAGAGTTCCGAAATCGAGAACATCGTGGTAACCACCACGGCAGACGGCCGCCAGATTTACGTGCGCGACATCGCCACCGTGCGCGATACCATCAAAGACTTGTCGCTCGACGAGAAGATGAACGGCGAAGAGGCTGTCCGCTTGATTATCTCCAAGCAGACGGGTGGAAACGCCGTGCAGATTTGTAGCGACATCCGCAAGGAACTCGCAAAGATCCAGAAGACATTGCCTTCGGATATCAAAATCACCGAAATCTATGACTCATCCTCCGAAATCACCAACGCCATCGACTCTCTGACGGAGTCTGTGCTTTACGCCGTCTTGTTCGTGGTTTTGGTCGTACTCTTCTTCTTGGGCAAATGGAGGGCGAGCCTCATCATCGGTCTCACCATCCCAATCTCCCTTTTGGTGGCGTTCCTCTATCTGCTTTATGTGGATAGTTCGTTGAACATCATCTCTATGTGTTCGCTCTCCGTCGCCGTGGGTATGGTGGTGGACGATGCGATTGTGGTGTTGGAGAACATTATGACGCACATACAGCGAGGCGAGAGTCCGCGCGAGGCTTCCATCTACGCCACGAACGAGGTGTGGGTGTCCGTCATTGCCACTACGTTGGTTATCGCCGCCGTGTTCGTTCCGCTGACGATGTTGACCGGTATCGCCGGAATCCTTTTCAAGGAGTTGGGTTGGATCGTAACCATCGTTTGTACCACTTCCACTTTGGTGGCCATCTCGCTCGTGCCGATGCTTTGCTCTAAGATGCTGAAGGCGAAGAGCGTGAGTGTCGATGCCAAGGGAAAACTCGTCTACGAGAAAAAGGATAAGCATAAACTCACATACGAGAACACCGTTGTGCGTGCGCTCAACAAGCTTGATGCTGCCTACGCAAACCTTTTGCGCTGGTGCCTCACGCACAAGAAGATTTCCGTCCTTGCGGTGGTACTCTTCTTTGCCGTTTCGCTGATCCCGGCTATGATGGGCTACATCGGAACAGACTTTATGGCAGTGTCGGACAACGGCCGACTCTCCATCTCCGTCGAGTTGCTGCAAGGCACCCGGGTGGAAGAGACTGCCAAGTTCGCCCGTATGTTGGAGAAGCGTTTCGTAGAGTTGGTTCCAGAAACGAAGAACATCTCTACCACTTGTGGTACGAACGATAACGCCGGTATCTCCGCCCTCTTCTCAAGTACGAAGTATAACACCATCGAGATGCGTTTCAACGCCGACAAGAAAGGCACGCGCGAACGCTCTATCTGGACTATCGCCGAGGTGCTGCGTAAGGAAATCGCTTCCTACCCTGAGGTGGCAGACTACAAGGTGTCCATCTCTTCGGGTGGCGGTATGGGCGGACAGAGTACGGTGGATGTTGAGGTCTATGGCTACGACTTTGACCTTACCAGTGCCTACGCCGAGGAAGTGAAGCGTCTGATTGAGGAGAAGATCCCGACAGCCCGTAACATCGATATCAGCCGTGATGACGACCGCCCAGAGTTGAAGGTGGTTGTCGACAAGGAGAAGGCTTCGCGCCACGGACTCTCTTCGGCTGCGGTTTCGCAATACGTCAGAAACCGCGTCAATGGTATGAGCGCCGGCTATTTGAAGGAGGATGGTGATGAGTACACGATTCTCGTCCGCCTCAAAGAGGAAAATAGGAACTCCATCTCCGCTATCGAGGATCTTTCCATTCCGTCTTCCACGGGAAACATCAAGTTGAGCGAGATCGCCTCGTTGCAAGAGTATTGGGGTCCGCCAGAAATCGAGCGTAAGAGCCGCCAGCGTTACTTGAAAGTGGAGGTTACGCCTTACGAGACCTCACTGGGTGAGTTGGCGACCGCTATCGAGAATGTGTTGCCGGAGTTGGAGAAGCCAAACGGCGTTACGGTTCTGATTGCCGGCGACTACGAAGACCAGCAGGAGTCGTTCCAGGATATGGGATTGTTGCTTTTGGTTATCGTCATCCTCGTGTATGTGGTTATGGCGTCGCAGTTTGAGTCGTACTCCAAGCCGTTCATTATTATGATGTCTGTGCCGTTCGCCTTCTCGGGTGTGATATGGGCGTTGCTCATCACCGGCACTACGCTGGATATGATTGGCTGCCTTGGATGTATTATGTTGGTGGGTATTGTTGTGAAGAACGGTATCGTGCTTGTCGACTATATCAACCTGATGCGCGACCGTGGATATGAGTTGAACGAGGCCATCGCCCTTTCTGGCCAGTCTCGTCTGCGCCCAGTGTTGATGACGGCTGCCACTACGGTTCTCGGTATGTTGCCAATGGCGTTGGCCAAGGCCGATGGTTCCGAGATGTGGGTGCCAATGGGTATTGTTGTGATCGGCGGTTTGCTCGTGTCTACCATTGTAACATTGGTGATTGTGCCAGTGCTCTACGGCGTTATGTCTAAGCACGGCGAACGCGACAACGAGGCTGAGGTGCGCGCGCAGTACTTCTTCATGGACATCAACACGGAGGAGAATCAGAAGAAAGAGGAAGAGCCAGCCGAGTGAGGTGGCTCTCCCCTCTATTAACTAATCAGTAAAAAGAGATTCAGATGAAATCGGTAATGATAGTATTCAACCAGACGAACACCGAGCGCGTGGAGTATATGCTGGACAGGTTGAACCTGCGCGGCTTCACCTTCTTCGAGCAGGTGCAGGGGCGTGGGTCGAAGACCGGACAGCCGCACCGCGGCACGCACACCTGGCCTGAGATGAACTCGGTGGTGATTACAGTCGTGGAGGACGACCAGGTGAAGACCCTCCTCGAAACGGTCAAGAAGCTTGATTTGAGAAACGAGGAGGTGGGTGTCCGCGCCTTCGTTTGGAACATAGAGCAAACTGTATAGATTGTTAATTGACTAATAAACGACAGCGTTTTCGCGCTTGTTTGAGAGGACTGTTAGTTTTGACAGTCCTCTCTTTTTATAGAGACCCTATTACGCAGAGGCTTTTGACAGGCGGCACAGCCACAGCAGCAGAATCCTGAACTGTGGAAGAGGGGAAGATTTCACAATGCAATTGACAATAACGCTCGAA
>CAVGRN010000075.1:0-9325 GCA_963631545.1 Paludibacteraceae bacterium
GTAAAGCCATCTGGAATCAAAAAGAAACACAGACTTGAATCGGTTTCTGATGTCTTGATGTACCCCAATGTCCACTTATTGTTCTTGAACAGATACTGCCACTCCGATGTCGTCAAAGTTCTCCATTTGTTAGGCTCGTTGCCGCCATTGGAGATGGCGTTGTACACACCCCAGTCGGCCTTGGCGTAGCTGCCTGTCAGATCGTTGGAAGAACTTTCCCCTGGGTAATAATCTGAATATTCCTCTGACGTTGACCAGGGCTGGTATGCTTTCGCACCGCTGTTCCAACCACTCGTTCCCCATCCGAAAAGGTCTATCCAACCGTCGTAGGTTGATGAGATGTTGCTGTTGGCTTCACCGATATAATCATATTGGTTCTCTGCAAACCGCCATGTTCCAGTCTCATCGTCTACTTCATCAAGAACAGCGTGGAAGCCATCCATAGCGTTGAACTGTAGATTTCCTTGCGAGAAATAGACATTCTTATCGTCGGACACCTTATAAGAGGCCTTGATCAGTGCGCCATCACTTACGTAACCCCACTTATAATCCTGAACCAACCGAACAGAGCAGCCAAAGTACCGATAGTCGAAATTCAAGTCTAACTCCACTTGAGTAGAGTCGAAGTAGAGTCTATAAGCGCGATCCGTGTCGAAAGCGGAAGACGACCAATAACGACCTTGCACGCCAACACTCATCGGACTGTCAGTACGAATACCGCCACAAGGCAATGCGACAACACCTAAATTCTCTAATTTTTTGAACTGCTCCGCCTTGTAGGAGTTGCCACTTGGCACCTTCAAACCAATCATTTCCTTATCAGTGTTATTCTCACCCAAAATCTCTACGCTCAAACCTTCTGGCGCGGTGAACGAGTCTGGAATCAACATAAGACACAGCATATTCTCTATCTTTCCGAACGTCCATCGATTGTTTTCTAAAAGGTATATCCACTCATCATTTGCCAGCGTTCTCCATCTACCAGAAGTGTTGCCTCCATTGCTGATGGCATTGTAGACACCCCAGTCCGCATTAGCATAGTCGTATGTAAAATCTTGTCCACCCCAACCTACATAATCGTCTTTAATTTGAGAAGACGACCAAGGTTGATAGGCAGTAGCATCACTTCCTGCCCAACCACTCGTTGCCCAACTGAAAAGGTCAATCCAGCCATCATAGTCTTCTGCAATGCCGGCGTTACCCTCACCGATGATGTCATATTGGTTCTCTGCGAATCTCCATGTACCTGCAACTTCTTCAGTTCCTCCACGAACGGCGTGCGTGCCTTGTTTAGCGTTGAACTGCAGGTTGCCCTGAGAAAAGTAAACCTTCTTTGTGTCGGACACCTTGTAGGCAGTACGGATAACACCGTCTTTCTTCATTATGTAAGAGCTGTCATACACCGCTGTGTAGACCATATCGCCCTCCGCAGCAACAAATTCCTTGTCCCAACCTATGAACTCGAATGCATAGTCGCCGACTGGCTCTTTTGTTGGCACGCCACGAGTGTATTTGGGCATATCGCCTTTCGTCACAGCGGTGTCGAGCAATGTGGTGCCATCCGAATTTTTAAAATTGATTTCAACAAGGTTGGTTTCGAGATCTTGCACAAGGCGCACATAACCTCCGCCAGATCGCTCCATGGATTCTGATTCGGTGTCTCCGTTAAGCCATTGAACGAATGCCACAGCGAGGTCAGAATCAAATGCAGAAGTCGACCAATATAAACTGCCAGTATTCCCCGTCTCAACACCCATACGCCAACCACCACAAGGCAACGCCACAACGCCTAACTTTTCAAGCGCTTTGAATTGCTCTATTGTGTAGGCGCCAGCATCATAACCATCCTTTTTATCCGAAGTTGACACATTCATCTCCACCCCATCGGGTGCAGAGAAGCCTTCCGGAATCAAGAAGCAGCAAAGAACCGGGTCATCCTGGGATGTCTTGACCCAACCCCAAGCCCATTTGTTGTTTTGTAAAAGGTAATTCCACTCTGCGCTTGTCAAAGTTCTCCACTTGCCTGGTTGGTTGCCACCATTGTAAATGGCATTGTAGACACCCCAATCCGATTTGGCATAATTGCCAGTCAAGTCGTTGAGCTCGGTTTCGCTACCTCCTGGGGTGTAGTCTAATACATTTTCTGATGACGACCATGGTTGGTACGCGGTTGCACCGCTGTTCCAGCCGCTCGTTCCCCATCCGAAGAGGTCAATCCAGCCATCGTAGGTGGGCGAGATTTTGCTGTTGTCTGAGCCGATATAGTCGTACTGGTTCTCCGCAAAACGCCAAGTGCCTGCCTCCTCTTTTGTCCCTCCAAGGACGGCGTGCGTTCCCTGCGTGGCGTTGAACTGCAAGTTACCTTGCGAGAAATAGACACGCCTTGCGACGGAAACCTTGAAGGATGCTCTGACCAACGCACCATTCTCAATGTAGTCTCTCTTGCTCTCTTCCTCTACAACTTTTGTGGAGAATTTGATGCTGTCAACTTTTTGCACCGCCCATTCAAATATTTGTCCATCGCTTAGATAGACCTTTATTCTCTCTTGTAAAACTTCGGCTGAGGACAATGCCATGATGCACACCACACCCGTTAGTAACAGTGATAAAACTTTCTTCATCCTTACTGTGCTTTTAATTAAAAAACCAACTTACAATTATTTACAATCTAAAAACCATGGAATCCACAACATTCCATTAATTCCTTGATTACAACTTCGCAAATATACAAAAAGTGTGCGTCGCCGCAATGGCAGCACGCCCCATTTCTGTTATTTTAACAATGTCCCTGCGATGGGTTAAAATTTAGCCACCCGAACAAGGCGAACCGAACCTGCCTTATGAGACCTTGAAATCTGATAGCCAGCACCCACACTAGTATTGTCAAAACCAGTGGCGCGGGCGTACATAGAACCATCTTGAGAAGATGACCAGTAGCTACCAGAGTTATTTTTATGAGGAAAGTAATATACAGTAGTACCCGCCCGGAAGCCGCCAGTTGGCAACGCCACAATGCCCAATTTCTCAAGTGCCTCGAACTCCGCTTCCGTGTAGCGGTTGCCAGACGGAATAGTTAAGTTTTTCACAACAAACTCGTCTGTATCAGTCAATGTCGTGCTTAAGACCGTAACCGACGTATCGTCAAATGCTTCAGGGATCAGCATGAAGCAACAGATAGAGTCGCCATCGCTCTTGACAACGTAACCCAATGTCCACTTGTTGTTTTGGAAGAGATACTTCCACTCATCGTTTGTCAAAGTCCGCCACTTGTTTGGTCTATCACCGCCATTGCTGATGGCGTTGTACACGCCCCAGTCTGCATTGGCGAAATCACCCGTTAAATGGTTATCGGGGTCGCCACCCACCCAATAGTGGTTTTCAAGTGTCGAAGTCGCCCATGGTTGGTAAGCAGTCGCCCCACTATTCCAACCACTCGTACCCCAACAGAAGAGGTCAATCCAACCGTTGTAAGTAGAGTCGATACTTTCATTCTCCTTCCCAATCACATCGTACTGGTTCTCGGCAAAACGCCAAGTTCCCTGTGCAGTGCCGTCCACGGTTTTATGAGTGCCTTGCATCGCATTGAACTGCAGGTTTCCTTGTGAGAAGTAGACGCTCTTGTTGGCAGACACCTTGTAGGATGCCACAACGAGCGCACCATTGTCCACAACAACCGTGTCCATGCCCTTGTCATCCTCCTCATCAGATTCTTCTTCATCCTTCACAATTTCGTTTTTCTCTGCGTCGTCTTCATCGTCATCCTTGCACGATACCGTGAAACACGCCAGCGCCGACACCATCAGCACCAGCAACATCCAAAAATTTTGCTTTCTCATTCTTTTATAAAATTTAAAATTGATTGTATGACTTTCTTCCACGAAACACACTGTTGCCCCTCCCTTGCATACGCAAATGTGCATCGCCCAAAATCGTGGAAACTACAACAAAATACGGGGGGGGGGTATTGACATTAATCAACACCAGCAAACTACCTGACTTTAGACAGCCGTTCAGCGCGTTTATGTATGAATCTGAAATGTTCATTTTCCACCATTTCGGGCAAAAGTACAGAGTTCTAATTACATCCGCAAATAAACGCCACACGAAATTTCGCATTCTTCGTTTTCCAATCCTTGAAAAGGACATGGAAAGGGTGCGCCACCGCAATGGCGGCACACCCCATTCTTTTCCCCTTGGCATTTTCATCCACAGAAAGAGCGGCTTCCGAAACGCTACTGAACATCCTGAACCAACCGGACACTATGACCGAGGAACCTGGAGAAGTAGAAACTACCCACTTCCAAAGAAGATCTCATCTCCGGGTTCGCATTCGTGGCACTATCTATGGGTAAGAAGCCAAACCCATAAGTATAACCTATATCGTAGGCGGTAACCGACCAATAAAAGCAGCTATACTCAGTGAGTCGCACGCCGGTTTTACGGCGGTAGCCTGCGCAAGGCAACACCACGACACCCAACATCTCAAGTTTTCTGAGCTGGTCTTCCGTGTAGGTGTTAGTTGATGGGATAGCCTGACCATTCACGTAGTCTTCCGAAGTTTTAACTGATTTGCTTAAAATGTCCATAGACATTCCATCAGGCAAGACAAACGCGTCAGGCAACAGCAGGAAGCACGAATGTAACTTTTTCCCCACCTTCAGGCTACCCAAAGTCCAATCGTATTCCCGGAACAAATACCGCCACTCGTCCGTGGTGAGCGTCCTCCACTTGTTCGGCTCGTCGCCGCCATTGGAGATAGCGTTAAACACGCCCCAATCTGCTTTGGCGTAGCTGCCCGTCAAATCGTTGGTCTCGCTTCCTCCTGGGTAGTAGTCAAACGATGCGGTAGATGTTGACCAAGGCTGGTATTCGGTTGCACCGCTGTTCCAACCGCTCGTTCCCCAACCAAAGAGGTCGATCCAACCATTGTAGGTGGATAAGATACTATTATTGTCTAAACCCACAACATCCCATTGTTTCAAGGCGAAACGCCAGGTTCCCTGGGCAGTGCTGTCCAGAGTCTTGTGCGTGCCTTGCATGGCATTGTATTGAAGGTTGCCTTGCGAAAAGTAGACGCTCTTAGTAGAGGACACCTTGTAGGATGCTTTTGTCAAAGCGCCATCACTTCGGGGGGCGTCCTGAACCAAACGAACCGACCTACCGTTGTAACGATAGTAGTCGTAGGACATATCCACATACGTGTCGCTGAAACGGAACCCACTGGCGTTAAGTGCGTCGGCCACGTCGGTATACCAATAGTAGGCGAAAGAGCCAGCAGAATAAACCTTTGCTACATTTGCTTTAGAGACACGAGCCCCACCACAAGGCAATGCGACGACGCCCAACTTCTCAAGCTTCCTGAACTGGGCATCCGTATAGGTGTTCCCTGAAGGGACAGTCAGATTGTTCGCCACGGCGTCTGTTATAGTTGCGCTCGTGCTTAGCACCGTCACACTGACATCTCTCGGAGTATAGAATTCCTTCGGGAGCAAAAGGAAGCACAGATGGCCTTCAATTCTTCCCAATGTCCATTTGTTGTTTTCAAAAAGATAAACCCACTCCTTCTCCGTCAAGGTCCTCCATTGGTTCGGTTCGTTGCCACCGTTTGAAATGGCATTGTAAACACCCCAATCCGCATTGGCGTAGTCGCCTGTCAAGCCATTGGATTTTTTCCCTCCCGGGTAATAATCCTGATTGTATTCTGAGGTTGACCAAGGCTGGTAGGCATTCGCGCCGCTGTTCCATCCGCTCGTGCCGAAGCCGAAGAGGTCTATCCAACCATCGTAGGTGGATGAGATGCTGCTGTTGCCAGCGCCGACGTAGTCATACTGGTATTCTGCGAAACGCCAGGTGCCTTGGGCTGTCTTCCCATCTGCCGTGGCGTGTGTGCCTTGTGCGGCATTGAACTGCAAGTTGCCCTGCGAGAAGTAGACACTTTTAGTGTCAGACACTTTGAACGTGGCACCTATCATCGCACCATTTGCTATCTCCGCGCCGCTAAGTGTGCTGTCATACACCGCCGTATAGACCACATCATCTGTCGCACCGAAGAGTAGCCTGTTCCAACCTTTGAATTCGAACGTATAGCTTCTCGTCGATGCCCTTGTTGGCACCCCACGAGTGTAAGTCGGCGCAACGCCCCTCTCCACGACAGTGTCGAGCAGGATGGTGCCATCCCAATTAACAAATCTGATGTCGAAGTTGAAATCACGCACAAGGCGGACGGAAAGACCGTCAGAGAGGTAGCTGTCCGATAGAGGATTTACGCTCGTAGAGGAGAAAGTGAACGAGTAACCAAGACCCTCGTCGCTGCCCGAAGCCGACCAGTAGTTGCCTCCCGACCTCACATCTTTCACAGTCACACCCCTACGGTAGCCACCGCAAGGCAACGCAACGACACCCAACTTCTCAAGTTCCGCGAATTGCTCCGTCGAATAAGAGTTCTTTGCATAATCACCTTCGGCAATCTCATCATCAGCCCCACCCGACAGACCGCTTATCACCGACACGTTGATACCACTTGGTGCCTTAAAGCCTTCTGGCAACAAGAGATAGCACAACATCGATTGTCCATCCGATGTTTTGACATATCCCAATGTCCAATCGCTATTCTCGAAAAGATAATCCCACTCGTCTGCCGTCAATGTTCTCCAAAGAAAACCCTTGCCACCATTGCTGATGACGTTAAAAACGCCCCAATCCGCCAAAGGCGTGTATTCAAAATCGTGTGATTGACCATCAGGGTAATAATCCGTTTCCACTTCTGAGGTAGACCACGGCAGGTTGACCCCTTTCTTGGAATTCCAACCGCTCGTTCCCCAACCGAAGAGGTCGATCCAGCCATCATAGTCTTTCGCAATGTTTGTGTTGCCATCGCCAATCACTTCATACTGATTCTCCGCAAAACGCCAAGTGCCTTGGGCTGCGCCGTTTGGATTTGTACTGCGCGCGCCTTGCACGGCATTAAACTGCAGGTTTCCTTGCGAAAAATTAACGCTCTTGGTGGCAGACACCTTGAAGGTCGCCTTGGTAAGCGCGCCATCCTCTATGTAATCGCGTTCTGCCACTACCGGAGTCTCGGTCTTGCCGAAGTAGATGCTGTCCACCTGCTTGTAGGGGATGGTTTTCAGCCCGTCCTCCGCAGTCCTGACATACATCAGAAGCTCCGACTCGTCCGCATCCTTACCCGACACGGTGTTCCAAAAATAGACGCTGTCCTTCGCAGACAGCTTGAAGGACAAAACGCCATCCGTCTTATGCTTCACATACATCGTGCGCTCGGCGAGAACCGTCAGGCTGGCCAAGGCGAGGATGCCCAATATAAGTGTGAATAACTTTCTCATTTTTCAATGTTTTTTAATACCAAACTACTTTTTGACGAAGCGGAAAGCCTCACCGTCCACTATAAGGGTGTACACCCCAACAGCGAGGTCGCCCACGTTGATGGATGTTCCCGTGGCAGACTGCAACACGCGGCCGTTCGAATCCACGATGTGGATGCTCGTCCGTTCGTCAGCACCGCCTACCTGCAGCTCCTCTGCCGCGGGGTTGGGATAGATCGCGAACCTGTTGTTGACCGTCACCTCGTCCACACCGTTCACATCGGTGAAGAACAGTTTGCGCACGTCGTCGAGGGTGTACTTCGCCAGCACCGTCCTGTCAACGGCGTAGAGTGTTGCGTTGTCCTCGTCCTCGAACACAAGGGAACCGATGTCCTCGATTGCCGTGGTCTTCTTCGCACCGGCGAGCGGCTCAACCGTCAGCGTCACCGCGCCCGCTTGCATGGCAATGAGCGATGTGAAAACCGCCCCAAATGATTTCAAACCTTTCATAAATATTTCTCCTTTATGGGTACATTCTGCAAAAATCTACGCAAAAAAAAGAAATATCTATGATATGCGGAAAATTCTTTCAAAATGATTTTCAGTTTCGCAGAAACAGTTTTTCCCAAAAAAAAATTAACATTGCCAACAAATCCCGAATCAGAATGGCATAGAAGAGGTTGTCATGTTCTATGAAAAAAATTCGCAAACTGGGGAAAGACCATAAATCGGATGGTTAGATAATGGGGGAAGGAAGAAATTTCGCCAAAATATAATGGGGAGAGGAAGAAAAACGGCAAATTTTTAATGGGGAAAGAAGAAAACCAATTAAAAGTTTTCGTAAAATACACGGAAAATGTGCTGTATCACAAGCTGCTAAGCGATAAACTATCGGTGAATCTTGGATATGTCTACGAGAATTTAGTAGCCCAGATATTACGGGCGAAAGGAGAGAGGTTGTTTTATTGCACCTTTCCGAAAGACGAGAAGCACAACTACGAGATTGATTTCTTACTGTCGAGAGGTAGCAAGTTAGTACCATTAGAAGTGAAATCGTCGGCGTACAGAACGCACCCCTCGATCGATGCGTTCGCCGAGAAATTTTCAGAAAGAGTAGGATCTCGTTATATTTTGCATGTCCAGGATGTCGTCCAAGAGAGTACTCTTCTGTGCCTTCCTGTTTATATGAGTCCGTTTGTATAAGAATCAATCATAAAGTTTCTTGAAGGACCCGCCCTTTTGGGGGACGGGTCCTCAACCCTTGTTAAAGATCCTGGACAATGCGGACGCTGTAACCGTAGCTCCGGAAGTCAATGCCAGACGATTGAACCCCCGATGAACCGAAGTAGAAACAGTTGGCGCCGTTGAAAATGACGGCAGAAGACGACCAATAGTAGCCGTTCGACCCGACATAGCTCACCGACGTACCGTGGCGGCTACCAGCGCAAGGCAACGCCACAACACCCAGCTTCTCTATCTGAGAGAACTGCTCAACGGTGTAAGTGTTATTCGAATAACTACTTTCTGACATGTCCATATAATAATCAGACAAACCGCCTGTGCCTACCACATCCACGTTTATGCCCTCTGGCGCAGTGAACGCCGCAGGAATCAACATAAAGCACAAGTGTGAGTTACTGCCGTCCTTGACATATCCCAGCGTCCACTTGTTATTCTGGAACAGATACTGCCACTCGTTCGTGGTGAGCGTTCTCCAATTGTTAGGCTCGTCGCCTCCGTTGGAGATGGCGTTGTACACGCCCCAGTCGGCCTTGGCATAGTCGCCTGTCAGATTGTTGGAATCACTTCCGCCTGGGCAATAGTTCTCGTCATAAGCTAAGGTCGCCCACGGCTGGTAGGCATTCGCGCCACTATTCCAACCACTCGTTCCCCATCCGAAGAGGTCGATCCAACCATCGTAAGTGGACGAAATGTTGGCGTTCGCATCGCCAATCACATCGTACTGGTTCTCTGCGAAACGCCATACGTTATACGCAGCGTTG
>CAVGRN010000076.1:0-9227 GCA_963631545.1 Paludibacteraceae bacterium
AGAGGAATTATTCCGCCCCCCCGCAGAATAATTCCTCTTGCTATTCTACGAGAAGTAACCTAAATTCGCGTATCGAAATTACCGAAACCGATTCATCATGCCCGAGAACGACGAAATTATCATCAAAAACGCCCGCGTGCATAACCTCAAGGGTGTCGACGTGTTCATCCCCAGAAACAAATTCACCGTCATCACCGGCTTGTCCGGCTCCGGAAAATCCTCCTTGGCCTTCGACACGCTCTACGCCGAGGGGCAACGCCGATACGTGGAGAGCCTCTCCGCCTACGCACGGCAATTCCTCGGAAGAATGAGCAAACCCGAGGTGGACTTCATCAAAGGCATTCCGCCTGCCATCGCCATTCAACAAAAGGTGAACACGCACAACCCCCGCTCCACCGTCGGCACTTCCACCGAAATATACGAATACCTGAAACTGCTCTTCGCCCGCATCGGCCGCACCTTCTCGCCCATCTCGGGCCGCGAAGTGGTGAAACACCAAGTGAGCGACGTGGTAGACTACATCACCTCATTCCCCGAAGGGACAAAAGGACTGGTGCTGTCGCCTTTCGTCAAGAGTCGCAACGGACTGAACCAACCTGACTATTTCGACGGACTGCTGCAACAGGGCTTCACCCGCGTGGAAATCAACGGCGAGGTGCTTCGCATCGACGACGCAAGGAAGCGTTTCACCTACGAGCCGGACGACAACGCCTACGTCGTGGTAGACCGTTTCGCCGCCCACACCGACGCCGACACGCTCAGCCGCTTGGCAGACTCCATCCAAACCGCCTTCGCCCAAGCAGACGACCGCTGCCTCGTGCGCATGTACCCACAAGACGGCACGGCGGAGGAACGCGCCTTCTCCAAGAAATTCGAAGAAGACGGCATGGCGTTCGAAGAGCCGTCCGACCTCCTCTTCAGCTTCAACACGCCCTACGGCGCCTGCCCCACCTGCGAGGGATTCGGCAAAGTAATCGGCATCGACGAAGACCTCGTGATACCCGACAAGACCCGCAGCGTTTACGAAAACGCCGTAGCCTGCTGGCGTGGAGAGAAATTGTGTGAGTGGAACTACCTCTTCGTGTTGGACGCACAAAAAAAAGGATTCCCCGTACACAAACCCTACTGCGAACTATCGCAAGCGGAAAAAGACCTCCTCTGGCACGGCGACAAGAAAAGCATACGCGGAATTGACGACTTCTTCGACTTCGTCCGCGAGAACCAATACAAGATTCAATACCGCGTGCTACTGGCACGCTACCGCGGCAAAACCACCTGTCCCGACTGCCACGGCACACGCATCCGCAAAGACGCCAACTATGTGAAAGTGGCCGGCAAATCCATCTCAGAACTGGTGCAGATGCCTGCCTCCGAATTGGCAGAGTTCTTCGACAAAATAGAACTGACCGAGGCGGAACACAAAACCGCCAAACGCCTGCTCACCGAGATCCGCACCCGCCTGAAACTCTTAGTGGACGTGGGCCTGGGCTACCTGACGCTCAACCGCCCCTCCAACACCCTTTCGGGCGGCGAAAGCCAGCGCATCAACCTCGTAACATCACTCGGCAGCAGTTTGGTGGGCTCTCTCTACGTGTTAGACGAGCCAAGCATCGGCCTCCACCCACGCGACACGCACCGCCTCATCAACGTGCTGCGGCAACTGCAGAAAATCGGCAACACCGTCGTCGTTGTGGAACACGAAGAGGACTTTATGCGGGCAGCCGACTACATCATAGACATCGGCCCCAACGCCGGACGCTTGGGCGGCGAAGTGGTGTTCCAAGGCGCACTCACCCCAGAACTGCTGCAAAACAAGCAACTCTGCGAACGTAGCCACACGCTGAAATACCTCAACGGCGACGAGAAAATCGAAACACCCACCTACCGCCGTCCATGGAGCAACTACATCGAGGTGACGAAAGTATGCCACAACAACCTGAAGAACATCAACGTCAAATTCCCACTCAACGTGCTGACCGTGGTAACAGGCGTGAGCGGGTCGGGCAAATCATCGCTCGTCTACGATGTCTTCTACAACGCCCTCAAACGCCACTTCGACGAGACGGCAGACAAGCCCGGAGCATTCGGCGACCTGCGGGGCAGCCTGCACCTGCTGAGCGGCACCGACTTTGTAGACCAGAACCCCATCGGGAAATCGTCCCGATCCAACCCCGTAACCTACGTCAAAGCCTACGACGAGATACGCAAACTCTACGCTGCACAGCCACTTGCCAAGCAAATGGGCTACACCGCCGGCTACTTCTCGTTCAACACCGAGGGCGGCCGCTGCGAAGAGTGCCAAGGCGAAGGGACGATAACCGTGGAGATGCAGTTTATGGCAGACCTCGTGCTGCCGTGCGAAGCGTGCCAGGGAAAGCGTTACAAATCGGACGTGTTGGAGATTCTCTATCGAGGAAAATCAATATACGATGTGCTGGAGATGACCGTCAACCAAGCCGTTGAGTTCTTCTCGGAAAGCACAAGTACGACAGAGAAGAAGATCATCAAGAAACTGAAGACCCTGCAAGAGGTGGGCTTAGGATATGTGAAGCTGGGGCAACCCTCCAACACCCTCTCGGGCGGAGAGAGCCAACGCGTGAAACTCGCCGCCATACTCGGCACAGAGAAACCCGAGCCAACGCTCTTCATCTTCGACGAACCGACAACGGGACTCCACTTCCACGACGTCAAAACCCTCTTGAAAGCCTTCAACGCACTGATTGCCAACGGACACACCGTAGTGATTGTGGAACACGATATGGATGTAGTGAAATCCGCCGACTATGTGATAGACATCGGTCCCGAGGGAGGCGACCAAGGCGGCAACCTCGTCTTCGCAGGCACCCCCGAAGAATTGGCGCAATGCGAGCAATCATACACCGGGAAATACCTCAAGAAAAAATTAGAAGAAAAATAAAAACACTTTGTGCAATGGAAGATTTCAGAGAAGACATACGCGAGGCCGTGCGCGTGCTGAAGGCGGGCGGCATCATCCTCTACCCCACCGACACCATCTGGGGCTTAGGGTGCGACGCCACCAACGAAGAGGCCGTGAAGAAAATCTACGCACTGAAGCAACGCCCCGACAGCAAGTCGATGTTAGTGCTGACAGACCACGTCGCCAAGTTGGAACGCATCGTCGAGGAGGTGCCAGACGTGGCATACGACCTCATCGAACTGAGCGACAAACCGCTCACCATCATCTACTCGGGCGCCAAGCAACTCGCCCCCAACCTGATTGCCGCCGATGGCAGCGTCGGGATCCGCATCACCAAGGAAGCCTTCTCGAAAGCCCTGTGCGAGGCTTTCCGCTGCCCAATCGTCTCCACCTCCGCCAACATCAGCGGACAGCCATCCGCCAAGAATTTCCAGGAGATAAGCGACGAAATCAAGTCTGGCGCAGACTATATCGTGAAATACCGCCAGGCCGACCTCACCGCCGCCAAGCCATCCTCCATCATCAAATTAGAGGCCGGGGGCGTGGTCAGCATCATCCGGGAGTGATTTTAACTTCCACCCTGCAAAAGTTGAAACAAAAAAATATACTTTTGCCCCAATACTTTTAACGTGTTTCTTATGGAAAAAAGATACGATTTTCTAATCATAGGTTCGGGTATCGCCGGCATGAGCTTCGCCCTAAAAGTGGCTCAGAAAGGCAAAGTGGCGATACTCTGCAAGACGAATATGGACGAGGCCAACACGCACTACGCGCAAGGCGGAATCGCCTCCGTCACCAAGGCAACGGACAACTTCGAAGACCATGTGGTGGACACCCTCATCGCCGGCGATGGCTGGTGCGACGAGAAAGTGGTGCGCAAAGTGGTGGAAGGCGCACCCGAGCAGATACGCCAACTGCTGTCGTGGGGCGTGGATTTCGATAAGAACGCCGAGGGCAACTTCGACCTCCACAAAGAGGGCGGACACTCCGACTTCCGAATCCTGCACCACAAAGACAACACCGGCGAGGAGATACAAGACAGCCTCATCAAAGCGGTGAAGAAACACCCCAACATCGACATCTACGACCAGCACTTCGCCATCGAGATCATCACCCAGCACCACTTGGGGCAACTCGTGAAACACACCACCCCCAACATCGAGTGCTACGGCGCGTATGTGTTAGACATCCGCACCAACCACGTGGAGACATTCCTCTCCAAAATCACGATGATCTGCACCGGCGGCATCGGCAACATCTACCAGACGACCACCAACCCATCCGTGGCTACCGGCGACGGCATCTCGATGGTGTACCGCGCCAAAGGATTGGTGGACGATATGGAGTTCGTGCAGTTCCACCCCACCGCACTATACCACCCCGGCGACCGCCCTTCATTCCTCATCACCGAGGCGATGCGCGGCTACGGCGGAATACTGCGCAACAAAAAGGGCGAATCATTTATGGAACGATATGACCCTCGCGGCTCGCTCGCACCACGCGACGTGGTGGCACGCTCCATCGACACCGAGATGAAGCGCACGGGCGACGAGTGCGTCTACCTCGACGTAACACACAAAGACCCTGAGGTTACGAAACGCGAATACCCTACCATCTACAACAAATGCCTCTCATTGGGCATCGATATCACCAAGCAGCTCATCCCTGTGGCACCCGCCGCACATTACTTCTGCGGAGGTATCAAAGTGGATATGAACGCACGCACCACCATCAACCGCCTCTACGCCGCCGGCGAGTGCGCCTGCACAGGACTGCACGGGGCGAACCGACTGGCATCCAACTCGCTCATCGAGGCCGTGGTCTACGCCGACGCCGCCGCAAAAGACTCCGTCAAACTGCTGCCTACGCTGACGT
This sequence comes from Paludibacteraceae bacterium, assembly GCA_963631545.1. Classification (GTDB taxonomy): domain Bacteria; phylum Bacteroidota; class Bacteroidia; order Bacteroidales; family Paludibacteraceae; genus UBA1181. The sequence continues at coordinate 4,814 of CAVGRN010000076.1, forward strand.
GGAACGAGGAAGTGCCAGAGTGGAACGACGAGGGTACGTCCCTCAACGAAGAGATGGTGCTGATCACCCAAAGCGAGAAAGAGGTGAACCAAATCATGCAGGCGTATGTGGGCATCGTGCGGTCCAACCTGCGCCTCAAACGCGCGTACGACCGCCTCGAACTGCTCTACAAAGAGACGGAAAGCCTCTTCCAACGCTCCGTCGTGTCGAAGGAGATTTGCGAGTTGCGCAACATCATCAACACCGCCTATTTGGTCATCAAATTCGCCATGCAGCGCAAGGAAAGCCGCGGACTGCACTACACGATAGACTACCCCAAGCGCAACGAACACATGAACCGCTACGATGTGGACACACTCAAAAAGCAACAGGCAGGAAAAGTGAAAGCAGAATAACAGAGAACCGCCCACAGGGGCCGGCATCAATATTCCAAAACATGAAGGGGACCGAAAAACATTTCAGTCCCCTTTTTCATTTGTCAATCAAATAAATACCACAAGTGCGTCTCCGTCTCGTACCCCATCTTCTGAAGCAGGTCTGCGTACTCATCCACCTGTTTTTGGTGGGATGTATGAGGTTTTCCCGTCTTGAAATCGACAATAATCATTTTATTGCCCTTTTTGATCACACGGTCGGGGCGGCGCATCATAGGTTTTTTGTTCTCGTCATACGCAAGGATGGAACACTCCTTGTAGGTTACCAGTCCGGGTGCGAACCACTCCGGATGTTCTTTAATCTTCTCCGATGCGAGTTTTTTTATCTCCTCCACCTCACCTTTAGACGAAGTCAAACCATCGACGGTACGCAGTGTCTCGGCTGCCTTCTGTATATCGTCCTCCGTGTCGATTTTCGAAAAGAGGGCGTGCAGCAACGTTCCTCGGCGTATAGATTTCTTGCTTTGCTGCACCTCATCTGGCTTAACCATTTCCTTAATGTATTCGTTCGCCTTGGTGGAACTCTTGAACGATGCGCACCCCGACCAATGGTGGAACTCGCACACCAAAGGATCCGGCACCTGTTTGAACGGATTCTGCGTTACCGCCGCCCGCTGTTCCGCTTCCGACGGCAGCAATTCGCCCACCTCGTATTGCAGCGACAGAGGCGAATCCTCCGGCAAGTCGGAAGGGTTGGTGAGCTTTTCGCCAAGAACCGTTTTCAACAAGACATTGCAAGTCTTAGGTATCTCGGGTTCCTTTTTCGCCTCCTTATCCGCACAAATCACAACCAGGTTATTCACCGCCCGGGTAAACGCCACATAAAGCGTATTGACGCAATCCGCCAAGAGTTGCACCAACTCCTCCCTATACTTCGCCTCGAATAAAGAATGCTCCGCACTCTTCGCATGCAAGTAGATAGGCCAAACTGGGAACGAGTCTGGGGACGAGCCAGGAAACGCTTTGAAATCCTCGAAAGACGCTGGCATACTTTTCATATCGCACCAAGTCAAGGTTTTCAAATTTGAGCTGGAAGAAAGCACATCCGAATCGCAGAACGGCAATATCACGGTGTGGAACTCCAAGCCCTTCGACTTATGGATGGTCATAATGCGGATGCCGTCGGCGCTGTCGCCCATAGAGATCTTCTTCTGTTTCAGATATTTATCCCAATGATCGATGAAATTAGCAAGGGTTGGATCTTGCCGCTGGATATACTCCGTCAGCAAATCCAAGAATTTGGAGATGAAAGACGACTGCATCGGCATCTTCTCCACCTCGAGTATCGACATCAACTCCTCTGCCATCTCATACAGAGGGAGGTTGCCGATGCCCAAAATCTTCGACATCAATTCTTTATACTTTTGGTCAGACTCATAACCGATATTGGCAAGGATTTGCATCCTGTTGCCCAAGCCAGCATTTTCCGCATAAAGCATAAACAACTCCAGCATGGAGATTTCATCATCGGGGTCCAAGATCACGCGCATAGCGTCGACCACCATTGTCAGCGCGTCGGACGATTCGAGGACGAAGGCCTCGTCCGAAATGAGGTCTAAGTTGAGCCCATCTTTCTCAAGTTCCTCCTTGTGTTCGTCGCGGTATTGGGCGAAACACTCGGCAATATCCTCAATTTCCTTTGATCTACGGACAAGAATGGTGATGTCTGCCGCTGCCACCCCCTCGCGTTGCACGCGCAGCACTTGGTCCACAAGGCAGTCTAACTCGCCGTCCTTATCCTTGGCGTATTGCACCAAGATGTAGCCTTTGCCTTTTTGCGACTCCTTCGGGCATTTCTGCTTGGCAGAGGCGTAGACAGACGTCAGTTTCCTGAACGTGTCCTCACCGCCGAATTTCCCCTGATAGGGAACGAGAATCGGCGAGATACCCGAATCGCCCGTCGGGGCGAAAAGCGAGTTGTTGAACTCCACGATGCGCTCCATGCTTCGCCAATTGTCCTCTGCGGCAATAGGAGACACGTTGCCGGGGAATTCGCCGTCTAAGCCCTCGATAATGCTCCAGTCGCCATTTCTGAAACGGTAGATAGATTGTTTCGCATCGCCCACCACAAGGTTCATTTTACCTTTGTCAAGGCATTCTTTGACGAGCGGACGGAAGTTCTTCCACTGCGTTTGGCTGGTGTCTTGGAACTCATCTATCATAATATGTTCCAAAAAGGAGCCGATCTTCTCGTAGATGAAAGGCGTGTCGGTTTCATCAATCATAGAATGGAGCAGACTGCCCGTTTCGCTCAGCGGGAATTGCATACGCCGGGATTTGACATGGCTCACGTTGCGGGCAATATCGTTCAGCAAACCCACATTGTTGAGTTGGGCGAGGATGAGGTCGCAAGTGAAGATTTTGCACATAGCATCCTTGCGGGTGTCGACGAACGCTCTATATTTACCAATCAAGGCGGAAGTCGCCAAAGCCTCTATTTGGCTCTTCTTCGGAGAAGTTTTCGTCGCATACGCAGAAAGATCTCCATCATACGCTTTCTGTGCTGTTCCCGTAAGCTCGATCAACTCGTCTAACTTAACCTTACCAGTCTTTGAAAAGAAATCTTTGGTTTTTTTGATGGGGGTATAAAATGTTCCCTTCCCTCTGAAATCTTCCACTGTCAATCCGCTACTGCTTATCAAATTGTCAATATCAGCTGCCACCGAAAGGATTTTCTTCTCTTCCCCAGCTCGCAGTGTTTGAAGTTTCTTCTTATAAATGGCCAAAGAATTTGGATTCTTCAATAGTTTCACCATCTCGCCCTCGTGTTCCTTAAAGACTTCGTGGAAGATGTTTTTTCCAAAATCCAGCAGCTCTTCCGAGAGCGACCAGTGTTTGTTATCGCTCAGCAACTCCGCCGAATAAGCGTTCATCCAATTGCGGAGTGCAGGGTTGTCCCTAAACTCCTCGTTCATCAAGTCGACGGCGTCCGTCAAGAGATCTTTTTCATCAATGACGATGTTGATGTATGCGCCCAAACCCAGTTCGTGGGCAAGGTTTCGGAGGATGATCTGGAAGAAACTATCGATCGTACTCACCTGGAAATGGTTGTAATCGTGTAAAATGTAGGAGAGCGCCTCTGAAGCCCGCTTCTTCAGCTCCTCCTCCGACAATGAACCGCCATCGGCAGAGAGCTCGCCACGAATGGCAGAAATAAGGTTGGAGTCCAGTCCATTCGCAACCGAGAAAAGGTCGGACAAGATGCGCATTTGCATCTCAGCCGTCGCCTTGTTGGTGAACGTTACTGCGAGAATCTTGTCATAATCGTGAGGGTTTGCCACAAGCAGCTTCAAAAACTCCAAAGAGAGCCGGTAGGTTTTTCCCGACCCCGCAGAAGCCCTATATAATTTCAGATTTTTCTTCGCCATAAAATATTGATAAGATAAAGGTGAGTTGAGATTCAAATTTAATACATTTGGGGAAACAAAAAAAAGAGTCTTTATGGAATCGAGAGTAGAAAAAGCGGTGGCGTTGTTCAAAAGCGGATACAACTGCTCGCAGAGCGTAGTGGCAGCGTATGCAGACCAATTTGGGCTGACGGAAGAGCAGTCGCTCAGGGTATCTGCCTCGTTTGGCGGCGGCATCGGGCGTATGCGCGAGACGTGTGGTGCGGCGTGCGGGCTGTTCATCCTTGCGGGACTGAAATACGGCTCGACCGACCCGAAGGACACCGACGGCAAAGGGCGCAACTACAAAATCGTGCAGCACCTCGCCGAGGAGTTCAAAAAGGCGAACGGCTTTTTAAAATGCCGCGACCTGTTAGGATTGGACAAGAACCTGAAAGAGACGGCACAACCCTCGGAGCGCACCAAAGAATATTATGCGAAACGCCCTTGTGCGGAGATTGTGCGCGCGGCGGCAGAGATTTGGGAGCGGTTTCTGGAGGAGGAGGTTAAATGACGTTATTGTTCTCCGTTACTCCACCTTCCACTCCCCAATCGTTCCCGTCTCCGATGAGAAACTGCACCCAATCAAGCGGA
>CAVGRN010000077.1:0-9172 GCA_963631545.1 Paludibacteraceae bacterium
ACTATTCTAATAACCTTACGGGCGACTACGCCAAGGCCGACTGGGGTGTGTACAACGCCATCTCCAACGGAGGCAACGAGCCTAACAAGTGGAGAACTTTGACAAATGCGGAGTGGAAATATCTTTTCCAAAACAACAAGTGGACGTTGGGCTATATCAAGGACGGCGATAACTCTTACTTGTGTTACATGCTGATTCCAGAGGATTTCAAAGCACCTGATGGCATAAACGTGGATGTGATAAGCACAAGCCTGGATTTGTCTATGGAAATGGTGTACGGCATATCAGAGAGTCGTAACAATACCTACACCGTCGAGCAGTTCTCCATATTAGAGAAGTTGGGTGTTGTGGCTTTGCCTTGCGCTGGATACCGCGCTGGATCGACGATGTACTATGTTGGCTCGGACGGCTACTATTGGTCGTCTTCTGCCAGCAGTTCCAACCGCGCCTACAGTTTCTACTTCCAGTCATCGGGGGTTGTATCGTCCTACTTTGACTACCGGCACTATGGCTACAGTGTCCGCCTTGTCCAGGATGTTTCAAAATAATTGTAAGACCGTCCTCCAAGGGCGGGTTCCTCAAAAAACTCCACATAGCGGGGAGAATTTCGGAATAAGTTGCGAAAGCGATAAATAAAAATAGAGATTTGTATTGATAGGGGTGTGCTGCCGATTGGGGGGGCGCACCCCTTTTGCGTTTGGCATAGATTATTGCGTTATGGGGGAGAGAAAGAAAAAAGCGGGGAACAGTCCATGTTCCCCGCTTGTCGCCGCAGTGTGCCTGCGGTCTATGAAATTCGCTAAGGCATAGTGTCAGCCTAAATTGGTGTTCGCTGCAAACGGATTCTTCCGTGCTACTATATGTTAATGATGTATATCTATAAAGATTATTACAAAATGCGTGCCAAAGTATAATGGATTCTTATGATTTGTTGTTTTTTTTGTGGTTTATAGGTCAAATTACAGGATGCTTTCAATGCTATATGACAATAGCCGACTCAACACGAATCGGCTATCGCTTTTTTGAGAGCTTACTTTTGGTAACCCTTAGCCCAATCTGCTACATCTTTTTCTGACATACCGTTGAGCAGTTTTCCTGGCTCCCATTTCACATCTGGGTATGCCTCTTTGAATACTTTCTCTGAGTTTTTAATGCTGCTTCCGCCTGAGGTCATAAACATTACGACGCGCTTGCCTTTCAGTTGGTAGGTGTCCATAAAGGTGTTGATGATGCGGGGCGCGCCATTCCACCAATTCGGAAAACCGAGGAAGATGAGGTCGTACCCGTCGAGCGATGCCTTGCTTTTGTTGAACGCTGGGCGCGACTTTGGGTCGGCGTTCTCTCTGCAAGAACGGGAAGATTTATCCGTCCAATCGAGGTCTGCGGCAGAGTAAGCCTTGGTGGGTTTGATTTCAAAGAGTTCGGCGCCTGTAGCCTTGGCTATTTTCTCGGCGGCAGTCTTGGTTGTGCCTGTGGCGGAGAAATAGGCGACAAGCGTCTTTTTAGAAGAGTTTCCTGTGGAGACTTTCCCATCAGCCATCAGTGTGGTAGTGGCTGTTGCAACAATTGCAAGGAATGAAAAAATTCTTTTCATAATGTTTTATTTTGTGGTAATACTTTGTATCTCATCCAAACTGTGTCTGCCAAGCGTTCCACAGTTTGTAGTTTGAGTAGTGTGGCGGGGCGTTCGGGGTTGTCGATGCCGTCGAATACGGCAGCCATTCCTTTGCGTCCGTCAATGCCAGGGGCAATCATCAGACTCACTTCGTCAAGAAGTCCTGCTGCAAGAAAAGCACCGTTGATATGTCCGCCCCCCACAAGGGCGATGCGTTTCACTCCAAACTCTGTGTTGAGCATATCCACGGCCTTTGCCAAATCAATATGATTTTTGCCGACTGCTATCCAAGAGATGCCTTGTGCGTCGAGCGTATTGAAATATTCTTTCGGGCAGTCCTCGCAGGCAATGACGAGTAGCGGCTGACCGTTTTGTTCGTTGGCAGGCCAGCGCAGTTTGCCGTGAGTGTCAATGGCGACATCGTACCCGGGGTTGCCTTCAACAGCCTTATGAAAGGCGGTGCGACTGATTGCTTCGGCGGATGAAGCGGAGAAAGGCTCTGGCAGTGCGAAGTGCATCTGCATCGTTACACGTCCCTCAATGGTTGTCGGACATTCCAATTGGTCGAGTGCGTCGTAGTAGGTGTCGGAAGCGTCTAATTGTTCGGTCATGGCGCAGTCTATACGTCCGTCCACCGATGCCATCATGTGGCAGATAATGTATGGTTTCATATAGCTTTCTTTTTTTGTGATTCTCGTAATGCAAACTTACGATGAAACATCCTAACATCTCGTAGACGCATTACGGATTGAATTAACCAAATTACTGAAAACTGCAAAGAAGTGAAATGATTGATTCTCCACCAACCGCCTGTCAAGAATGCTTAAAGATGTGATTTGCATTTGGCAAGCAGTGTTTCGTACATTTCTTTCCAACCTTCCCACCCGACTTTGTTGTTGAGATGCTGGTTGTGGAATAGTGTGATGAGGCATCCTCCCACGTTTTGCACTTCTGTTTTCAGTTTCAGAATGTAGTCTCGGCTTTCGTCCGCAGTCATTTTTAAGTCGGATTGCAGTGTTTTGTCCATTACGCAAGTGGGGTGGATGATGAGCTTCGTTTCTTCTTCTTTCCTTAGATTGTAGAAAGGAAAGGAGTGTGCGGTGCTGGCGCGGAATCCCGGGCGGTTGCCGTAGCAGAGCGACCAGTCGTCGGTGATGCCCAGTTGCTCAATAAGTTCGTATGTCTCGGGCAGGTGGATGCGTAGGTAGTGGAACCGTATTGGGTGGCTCTCGGGAGAGTGCCAGAACATCAGTTTCTCTTCCGCCTTCAGCAGCCAGGGGTGTGTGCTGCAATGGTAGGATGGGTGTAGGCCGACGGTCACTTCCTCGCTGGCTTCTTTCCTGAATTTCCGGTAGGAAAGACTTGGAAAGATGGTGCGTTTGTCGTGTTTCCCGAACGCCCCGCAATGAAAGAAGAAGAGTGGGGACAATCCTTGACGACGGTGCATCTCTTCCACCTCTTTTAGATTGAATTGTGGGTCGGGTTGAAGTCGTGCCACCACGCGGAGTCGTTCTTTTGCAAGTTTTTTTTCTCCTTTAAACCAGTCGCGTAGGCAGCAGTAGGCGGTTTGAAGCACTCCGTGGTTTCGGTAGGCGAAGATGTTGTCCACATCGATTGTCGGGATGAAACGGTAGGTGGGTGGGTTGAATTGGAGGGAAGGATTAATTTCTAAAATTCTTTTTTTAAGGGCTTGACACCAAAGGTCTACAAGTGGTCTTTCCAAGAATCCGTTTTTGTAGGCGATGCTTTCTTCGGCGGGGAATCTTCCGTGGGCATCGGTTGTGGGGTTGGTGTATTCCTCATATCGGCAGATGAGGTAGAAGGCGGCGGCGAAGAGGTCGAACGGCACGTCGGCAGATTGTGGTTGGGCGAAGATGGTGGGCAGGTTGTCCCACACTCCGGATTCGAAACGCTGAGGACGAAGCCCGCTTTCAGCAAGCAGTCCGCATGTGGGGATGTGTACGCAACGTCCCTTTGGTGGGGTGGCGGCGTACCAGATGGTAGCGTTGTCGGCTGCCTGTGTGCTAATCTGCCATTCGCAACCTAAAATGGTTCCGAACAGTTGTTTGCAGATATAGGTCAGCCTTGCGCTCTCTTTCTCTGTGTGGATGATTACCATTGTCTAACCAGTTAAAAGTCCTTCATCGAAGAAGCTAAAGAAGCAATCGTCTGTGGCGATGATGTGGTCGATGAGCGACAAGTCGCAGTACTTGCACGCTTCGGCGAGTTTTTGGGTGATGTCTCTGTCTTTCAAGCTTGGCTGTGGGTTGCCAGATGGGTGGTTATGCACTAAGACGATGCCGCTTGCCGAGAGGAGCATTGCCTCTTTTATGATGAGTTTGATGTCGACGACGCATTGGTTGATGCCACCCGTGCTGAACTGTTTTTTCTTGATGACCCTTGCCGCCGAGTTGGTGAAAATCGCCCAAACTTCCTCCGTTTTCGCCCCGACGATGTGGGGCTTAATGGCGTCGTATATGTCTTGGCTCGACTTTATCAAGGGTACTTCCTCGTTGGGTTTGAAGGTGAGGCGTTTGCCTAATTCCAACCCAGCCAAGATGGAGATGGCTTTTGCCTCGCCGATGCCTTGATATTTGCGCGTCAGCTGGCTGATGCTTGCTTGCGAGAGCATTTCCAGCTTGTTGCCGAATCCGCTCAGTATGCGCTGCGACAGTGCTACCGCACTCTCTTTTTGATTTCCTGACCCAATGAGAATGGCGATTAGCTCAGCGTTCGACAGGCTTTTCGCTCCTCGCAGGGCAAGTTTTTCCCTGGGGCGGTCACTTTCGTCCCAGTCTTTCATTCGCAAACGTTCAGGTGTTTCTTGATCCATATTTTTAAGGTTGCTCGGTGGCTTTCATATAGTTGATGAGTGGATTGGCGTACATCAGCCAGAATTTTTCTTGGAGGAACGGAATGTCTTTGTTCGGGATGTCGATTTTCTCGATTTGCTTCTCCACATATTGTTCGAAGTGCAGTCGTTCCTTTTCGGTGTAGCCGTTTCCGAGGTGTTCGTCTGTGTGGTTGAGTTTGTCTAATGCGACGTAGTTGTTGGGGAAGAGGTGGTAGTGGCTGTGGATGCGGTGGTCTATGATTTTCGCCACCTTGTGCAGCACGGCGATTCGGTTGTCGTTGTCGTCCACTTCGTTTTCAATCTCTTCATTGATGGTCGGTGTCATCTCGTAGATGATGTGTCCTTTGTAGCCGAGGATTCCGACTTTCATGTTCAGCACGTCGTCTTCCTTGGTTTTGGTGTAGTCGGCGTTGTCGCGTTTCAGTTGGAACTCTTTGGCTTTCAGATAGTCGCACGAGTCATATTCGTATGAGATGCAGATGGGTGCGATGTTGAGGTCGGTGAAGCCTTGTTTGAGGTCGCCCACAGCACTGATGGAGAGCATTTTCAGAAGGCTTTCCTGGGTTTGGTCGCTTGAGTCTTTGGACCTTCCTTCGCGTTGTGCGATCCAGACGGAGTTTGCCATCTCGCAGATGTTGCGACGGATGTAGGTGGAGAGTTTGTTAAAAGCGTCGAATAGTTCGCGCCGTGTGCCGCTGCGTTTCACGAGGAAACACTTGTTCATACGCAGGCAGTCGGTGATCCACTGGTTGGCGCAAAGGTTGTCTCCGATGGCCACTTCGGTGGTTTCCCACCCGTTTCTGTCGAGCAGTGTGTTGAGGATGCCGGCGTCCATGATGATGTCGCGGTGGTTGGATATGAAGAGGTATTTTGACTCTCTGTCTAATTGATTCAGACCGCTAATCTGCACGACGCTCTTGCTCCTACGGCATATGTTGGTGATGAGAGGTGCGATGATGAGGTGCTGGAACCCGAACACCGAGTTGATTTGGTTCAGCAACAGGATGATATCTGCAGGATCTTTCCCGGGAAAGGCGAAGCGTATCACTTCTTGCAACTCAGGCATTTCTGTAATTCGGTCAAGTGCGTCGCAGGTTTCTTCGTCTGTGTACGACCTCATATCGTCGAAATCATATTCTTTATCCATCATTGTCTTTTGTTTTTACGCGAATTTAAGATTTTTTTAGAATACGGATTCTTTTCCGATTTTAAATCTTATTTCTTTGATTATAAATATATTATGATGCTGATTTGTTCGGTTTCGGGCTGAGGTAAAGCAATGCCTCTGGACCAAGATTGAACAAAAGGTCGATGATGCTTAGGTTGGGTTGGAATCCGAAAATCGGACTGAACACTTGGTAATAGGGGCGGATGTCGCTGCCAACGAATGTTTTTTTGGGGTGGAAGAGTTCTCGCCCGTCAAGGCACTTGCCCAACTCTTCTTGGGTTTCGTATCTTTCCGTGAGGTGTATTGCGGGGCGGAGATGCAGCAGGTCAAGCGTCGTTTCCATGAGGCCCATATTGAGGTCTACCAGGTATTTTGTTTCTTTCAGGAAGAATGGCTCATAGTCTTCCCTATAATATTCGAAGAATGGTGAGGAGTTGTATGCCGATTCGATGGCGCGCCACTGCGTTTGCTGCCATTTCTCGTGATACGAGATAAGTATGTCTCTCGTAGCGCATTTTTCTTTGGGGCGGATGATGGGAACGGAAAGATCCATTAGTTGATTGCACGTCATAATGCGGCATCGGTTGCGGTAGGTCTGCTTCTCGAAGTGATCGCACTGCTCGATTCGCACGACGGCGTGGTTTGCCATCGTCCTATAATACTCAACGGGACCGAGGTAGGTGTTGGAAAGAAGGATTTCTTGGTTCATCTTTGGTCTTTCTTTTCTGCCGCTTTCAGTTCGTTTGGGCGTTGGTTTTCTAACGGCACAGCGTTGATGTCCCAATCTTCTTGCATATCCCAACCCTTGCGCAGTGTGAGTGCCTTGGGCAGGTAGTGCACCTCCTCGGGTTGGCGCAAGGTTTCAAGGTCGCCAGTGTCCCAGATGCCGTTCCCGTTGCTGTCGATGAACAGTTTGGCGTAGTAGGTGGCAGGAGTGAGGTGGATGAATGTGGCAACGCCGGTTTCTGCTTTTTGCGTGCGTATCGGCTCGTCTTTTTGGGAGAGCAGTTGCACGATGGCTGGCAGACCTTTGGGCAGGTTCTGGAGTTTGAGGGTGATGGAGTTGTACTCGTCTTCGGTCTTTTTGCTGAAACAGAAAGCGAGTGAGTCGTTGTGGTTGTCGTAATGGTCGGTTACGGCGGCAGAGTCGAAACTCAGTGTGTATTGCAATCCTGTGGTGATATTTGCATTGATGGTGAAGGTGCGCTGATTTTCAGTCTTTTCTAATTGAACTGGAATTTCAGTAATTACGGTGTCCTTCTTTTGGAAAAGATGCACAGCGTTTGATTTGATCTCCTGCACGGGATATTCCCAGGTTAGGGTTGGTGTTTCGTCAATCTCAAAGTTTTTTTGTTGTGTGGCGAGGTTGAGAATGTTGGTTCGCTTGATGGCGATGCCTCTCTCTTCTTGCTTTTTCCGTTTTTTCTCCTCTGCTTTCGCTTTTTTCTCTTCTTCCTTGATGTAGTTCTGCGGAAGAACGACCCACATTGTATCCGATTTCGGAACGAGTTTCTCGGCGGAGTCAGTTTTTAGGTAGTCGATGCAAAGACGCAGCGAGTCGGTGTGTAGCAGTGTGGTGTCTGTGATCCAGTATTTCAGCGTGTCTTTTGTCGGGTTGGCTTCTAATATATACCAGTCTGATAGATCTTTTTCAGCGATTTTCACAGTGGGCAGAGATTGGTCTATCTTTTTGAATGTCAATGTGAAATTTTTTCTTTCTGTGCGTTTTACATCTCCGAGGCTTTGTTGTTTCGTTTCCTTTCGGAAGAAACGGAGTCGCAGACTGTCTGGCAAGAATGAAAGTTCTTTGCGGGTGATGATGGTGTCAATCTTCATAGAGTCTTTGAAGATGGTGTCGTGTGTGAATGTCTCTTTCACCGAAGGGGTCGGTAGTTCTCCCTCCAATATGGCGACGCCCTCGCCTGGCTGGTCGCGGAAGAAGTTGCTGTTCAAGTCGTCCAAGGCGAAGAGTTTGTAGGGATGAGCCTTCAAGCCTTTGATGGAGAAACGTCCGTTGGGGTCTGTCCGCCCGATGCGTTCGAATGGGGTGGTGTAGAACGTGGTGTCTGTGTATGCGTTTTGCGAGTAGATGCCGACGGTAATGCCAGAGAGTGGCGCGAGTGTCTTAGCGTCAATCAGAATGCCGGAGATGGCGAGTGTGTCAAGTGTGTCGCCTGTCGAAAATGTGTGGCAGTAGTTCGGTATGAGGTTGTTCTCGGTGTAGTCGCCGATGCAGTTGTTGAAATCGAGCGTGTAGGTGGTGTTGGGGCGGAGCGAGTCTTTCAGTTCCACCACAACTTTTTTGCCGATCACCTTTGCGCTGGCTGCGGGCCTTTGTGGCGGCGAGACGATGAGGTTTTGCGTCGGGTTGTTGATTTGCAGATATTCGCTGAAAAGAATTTCGATTTTTTTCGTTTTCACGTTTTGCGCGTTTTGCGCTGGAACACTTGATGCGAAAGATGGCGGGATGACATCTTTCTCGCCTCCCGTGGGACCTTGTGCCATATTGGCGCAGCCCGACAGAAGGATTATGGCTATCAGTAGCCGGTATGCGGCTTTGAGTCGTCTCATTGTTTTTTCTTCTGAAAGAGAATTTTTTTAATTGCCGTCGGGAGGAGGATTCTCCGCCCGTCCGTTTCTGCAAAGTTAGCAAAATAAAATCAGACGGCGGATTTTTGAAAATCTCGTGTTATTTTTGTGGAGAGTAGATTGATTGTGATTATGCGTAAATTCGGATTGATTGGAAAAACGTTGAAACATTCTTTTTCAAAGAGTTATTTCACGGAAAAGTTTCAGAAGGAGGGCATTGACGCCCAGTATGAATTGTACGAGTTGGCGGACATCGCCGGGTTGAAGGACTTGCTGCACGACCCCGACTTGGTGGGATTGAATGTTACCATACCCTATAAAGAGCAGGTTCTCCCTTATCTCAATGCCGTCGACCCTACTGCGGAAGCCATTGGCGCAGTCAATACCATCAGAATTGAACGTCGTGGTGCAGAACCCTTTCTGACGGGTTTCAATACGGATTTTATCGGTTTCACCGATTCGCTGAAGACAATGCTCAAGCCTTATCACCAGCGGGCGCTGATTCTCGGCACGGGCGGAGCCTCCAAAGCGGTGCGTTACGCGTTAGAGCAACTCGGCATCGAGCCGACGTTCGTTTCTCGCACGCCAAGGGAGGGCGGACTGACGTATGCCGATTTGGACGAGGCTGTGATGACTTCGCATCTGCTCATCGTCAATTGCTCGCCAGTTGGAATGTTCCCTCATACCGACGAGGCTCCTGACATTCCGTATGATTTGCTGTGCGACAAGCATTACTTGTACGACCTTGTCTACAATCCGCTTCGCACACGTTTCTGCGAGTTGGGCGAGGCACGGGGTGCAGCGGTGCAGAATGGTTTGGCAATGCTCCACGGACAGGCAGTGGCTGCTTGGAATATTTGGAATAAGTGATAAGTAAGATTCTTTGATTTCATTCGATTTAGAATAAAAATAATATGGCGCAAGATGCTGTCAATGCTACTGGAAA
>CAVGRN010000078.1:0-9153 GCA_963631545.1 Paludibacteraceae bacterium
CCACCTTTTCTCCCTCATTTCCCCTTTTTCTCCCTTTTTTAAAGTACCTTTGTTTTCGCAGACGGAGTGTGGACCTCCACCCTCACACTAATGTAACACCAATGAATAAAAAAATATCTGGCAATAAAGCACTTATACATATATTTCATTTTTGCGAAAGGCTGCCGTTGCTTTTTATGCTGACGCTCTTCGCACTCTCGGCGTGCAAAGACGACTTCACCACCGACGGCTCTCGCCGCCTCTCCTTCTCGGTAGACACCCTGCGCTTCGACACCGTCTTCTCCGATGTGCTGACCCCAACGCAAACCGTCAAGGTATACAACCACTCCGGTAAGGACATCCAAATCGAACGTTGCCAAATCGACGACGGCGGACAACGATTCTTCCAAATCAACCTCAACGGCAGAAGCGGGACATCATTCCAAAACATCGGCATCCCCGACGGCGACAGCCTCTACCTATTCGTCCAGTTCATCGTGCCTGACGGCGGCAAAGACTCGCCAACACTTATCGAAAACCACATCTCATTCTCCTACAACTCCAACACCGACCAGATCGTCCTCTCCGCCTACGGCCAGGATGTACACCGCATCGAGGGCGACTCCATTACCACCGACACCGTTTGGGAGAATGACAAGCCCTACCTCGTCCTGAAATCACTCAGCATCTGCGAGGGGGCGACACTCACCATACGCCAGGGCGCAAGGATCTTTATGCATAACGACGCCTCCATCACCGTCAATGGGAAAATCATCTGCGAGGGGACTCCGCAAGAACCCGTCACCTTCCGCGGCGACAGAACCGACCTCATCACCTCAAAAACCTCGTACGACCAACTCTCCAACCAATGGGGCGGAATCCACATCACCGGCAAAAGCACCGGAAACATCCTGCGAAGCACCATCATCCGAAACGGGAACTACGGCATTCTTGTCGACTCTGCCGCCATCGCCACTAACGTGTACAGGCTCGCCATCGCCAACTCGCACATTCACAACACAGACCAATACACACTCCGCACGCAATGCGCCAACCTCTACGCCTACAACACGCTCTTCACTTGCGGCGGCAACGGCTGCGTCGTCATCGAGGGCGGCAACGCATTGTTCAACCACTGCACCATCGGCAACTTCACCCGCGGGTTAGGCTTATACGCCTATGCCGCTGTGCTTTCAGACAGAACGCTCTATACCGACGGCGAAATCCGCTACCCCCTCAATGCGACATTCAACAACTGCATCATCTACGGTTCTGGAAGAAACGAAATATGCTACACTATGGACGAGGAGGCCAACGAAGTGCAAATTGCTTTCAACCACTGCCTCGTGAAACAAGACACTACCTACAAGGCCACCCGTTGGAACAAATTCATCCGCGAGTCCACCTTCAACGAAGATCCCAATTTTTTCCTCGTCAACACCACAGACCGACTATACGACTTCCGGATAGACTCCACATCGGTAGCCGCTGGGAAAGGTTCCGCAGAGATACTCAACCAATACCCTGAGTGCAAAACGGACATCATCGGATTCCCGCGCTTGCTATTCGGACTACCCGACCTTGGCGCCTACCAATCCATCCCCGAATCCATTATAAATCAATAATCTACCCTATACATAATGAATACCTATCGTACCCTGTTTTTTTGCCTTGCACTTCTATTCCTTCCCACACTTTCCGTGTTCGGAATAGAACGGATTGTAAGTTACAACGTGGAAAACCTCTTCGACTGCGAAGACGATCCCGACACACAAGACGACTCGTTCACCCCCGAAGGCGCACACCAATGGACTCCGCAGAAATACCGCGCCAAACTAAACAACGCCGCCCGCGCCATCACCGCAGCAGGAGGCTGGGAAACACCCATCGTCATCGGGCTTTGCGAGATTGAAAACGCATGCGTGCTGCAAGACCTACTCTACCGCACGCAACTCCGAACAGACGGCTACCGGTTCGTCCACAAAGAATCGCCCGACCGCCGCGGCATCGACGTGGCACTCGCCTACCAACCCTCGCACTTCCAACTAATCCACGAGGAGTTTCTGCCCGTTGTCTTTCCCGGAGGAAGACCCACACGCGACATTCTCTACGCCGCCGGCATCCTGACAAACGGCGACACGCTGCACGCATTCGTCAACCATTGGCCATCGCGCTACAGCGGCGAACTGGAAACCGACAAGCATCGTATGGAAGCCGCACAAACCCTCCGTGAGAAAACTGACTCGCTGCTATCCGCCAATATCCACGCCAAAATCATCATTATGGGCGATTTCAACGACTACCCAGACAACGAGAGTATGCTGCTCGGCCTGTGCGCACAATCGCCAAAAACAGAAATCCGCCCCGACAGACTCTATAACTTAGGCTACGAAATCCACGAGATAGGCGAACGCGGAAGCCACAAATTCGGCGGGAAATGGGGAATGTTGGACCAATTCATCGTGTCGGGGAGTCTGCTGCTACCCGACTCGCGCACACATACAACTCACGACGGACTGCAAATCTGCAACGAGCCATTTCTACTGAAAAAAGACGCATCCGACTTCGCGCCCAAACGCGCCTTCTTAGGAACATTCTTCGCATACGGGTATAGCGACCATCTTCCAATTTTCATAGATTTGCAAACAGAAATTGAAAAATAGAAAATGAGAAAAAAATACCACCTCGTCATTCCGCTGATGCACATCCTCATCTGGATGCTCTACATCCTCTCTCCCCTCTTTTTCTTCCGGGAAAGAGACAACGTGGAAATCATCCATTTCGTGCGGCATACCATCATGGCAATCTCGCTGATGTGCGTATTCTACTTCAACTACTGCTTCGTAGTAAAAAACTTTTTCTCGAAAGACGGGCTGCGGAAATTCGCCATAATCAACATCTGCGCCATCGCCTTCTATTGCGGCATCGGCTATGTGTGCCACAAAAAATCCGAGCCAATCCTCAACAAAGCGCACCTCGAACGCTTCGAGAAAGAACGCAAGAAAATTGAAGAAGCCATCCGCACCGGCAAAGGAACCGATGCAAAATTCGAAACCAAAGATAAGAAACAACCCCAAAGGATGACCCTATGGAATGCCACTCTCAACCTCTTCGCCTGCATCTGCATCATCGGCACGGCGGTCTCCATAAAGTCCATCCACAACCTCTACCAGACCGAGGAAAAGCAAAAAGAGGAAAAGCGAGCCCGCACAGAGGCAGAACTGAAAAACCTGAAAAACCAACTGAACCCCCACTTCCTATTCAACACGCTCAACAACATCTACGCACTCATCGCCATCAGCCAAGACAAGTCGCAAGAGGCTGTAATGGACCTCAGCAAACTGCTGCGGTATGTGCTTTACGACTCCGACGCACGCGAAGTACCCATCTCCAAAGAACTTGACTTCCTCAAAAACTATGTGGAACTGATGCGACTCCGCTTCGCCGACAACGTGGAGGTGAAGATGACAACCGACATATCGCAAAACCCTCACCTCGCCATCGCACCGCTGCTATTCATCACATTCATCGAGAATGCCTTCAAGCACGGCGTGTCATCCTGCAAAAAATCGTTCATACACTTCTCCATTGTCGCAACCGACCCACAAACAATACGATGCGAAATAGCCAACAGCTACTTCCCAAAATCAGAAGAGCAAGACAAGAGCGGCTCGGGAATCGGCTTGGAGAATCTCAAAAAAAGACTGGAACTGCTCTACCCCGGCAAATACGCCTACAACGTAGAGACGACCAATGAAATATACAAATCAACATTAACCATCAATGGCTTGAACAATGGAATCCAACAAAATTCTTGACTGCGTCATCATCGACGACGAACCATTGGCCTTGGGACTGATAGAAGGCTATGTGAAAAAGACTCCATTTCTGAACCTCGTAGGGAAATACGGGAACGCAGTGGAGGCGCTGCAAGCAATCAAAGACAACCCTCCCCACCTGATGTTCTTAGATATACAAATGCCAGAGCTCAACGGATTGGACTTCTCAAAAATGGTGAAGGACCAGACGAAAATCATATTCACAACCGCCTTCCAACAATATGCCATCGATGGGTTCAAAGTAAACGCTTTGGATTATCTCCTGAAGCCTATCAGCTATGCGGATTTCCTCAACTCTGCCCAGAAAGCGTTAGACTGGTACACACTCACCGAGAAAAGCACAGCCACGCAAGAACCGCAAAAAAAGAAAAGCATCTTCGTCAAATCGGAATACAAACTCCGACAAATCGAGTTAGATAAAATTCTCTACATCGAAGGCTTGAAAGACTATGTGAAGATATACGTGGAGGACGAGCAATATCCCATCCTATCCCTTATGCGTATGAAAACATTGGAGGAGGAACTACCATCTGACCAGTTCGTGCGCATACACCGCTCGTACATCGTCCAACCCAAGAAAATCAAAGAGATTGAACGAAACAGAATCATCTTCGGGAAAACCTACATTCCAATCTCGGAATCGTACAAAGATGAGTTTCAAGAGTTCCTACGAAAAAATTCCATTTTGAATATCTAAAATTCAAACAAAATGTCCTCTTTCAAAAACATACAAATCACAACAACGCCCGAGCAGGCTTACAACGAAGAATTACTGAAAGATGTCATCCAACAGGAACTGAACATTCCGCAACACATTGACTATGTGGAAATTGTAAAACGTTCCATCGATGCACGGAAGAGAAACAACATCAAAGTCATACTAACCCTCAACGCCTACACGGAAGGCTCCCATCCCGACCCCATCCACTATCCGTTCAACTACCAAAACGTGGAAGGCAAACCGGCGGTCATCATCATCGGGGCTGGTCCCGCAGGACTATTCGCCGCTCTCCGCCTCATCGAATTGGGACTGAAACCCATCATTTTAGAAAGAGGGAAAGAAGTGAGCGAGCGGAAAAAGGACATCGCCCTGCTCAACCGCAACCACGGACTGAACACGGAATCCAACTATTGCTTCGGCGAAGGCGGTGCCGGCACATTCTCCGACGGTAAACTTTTCACACGATCAAAAAAGAAAGGAAACTGCGAAAACATCCTACTGAGATTCCACCAACACGGCGCACAAGATGCCATACTCTACGAAGCGCACCCTCACATCGGCACGGACAAACTTCCTACCGTCATCAAAAATATGAGGGAAACCATATTGAAATACGGCGGAGAAATCCACTTCGAAACCAAAGTCTGCCAACTCATCATTGAGCAAGACCAAATCAAAGGTGTAGAGACAACAGACGGCAAACAATGGTTGGCAGACAACGTGATACTTGCCACTGGACACTCAGCAAGAGATATTTACGAAATGCTACACCGCCAAAACATTGAATTAGAAGCGAAAGGATTTGCTATGGGCGTGCGTGTGGAACACTCACAACAACTCATTGACCAAATACAATATCACAATGCCAATGGCCGGGGGAAATACCTCCCAGCGGCGGCATACAACTTAGTGGCACAGGTACAAGGACGCGGCGTGTACTCGTTCTGTATGTGTCCTGGCGGATTCATCGTGCCTGCCTCTACCGGCGAAAACGAAGGAGTGGTGAACGGAATGTCGCCATCCAACAGAAACTCAAAATTCGCCAATGCAGGAATCGTGGTCGAAATACACCCCGAAGACTTGCCAGCGTATGAAAAATACGAGGTGCTTGCCGGACTGAAATTTCAAGAAGAGTACGAACGACTTTCTTACGTGTACGGAGAAGGAAAGAAGGCCATCGCACCAGCACAAAGGTTATGCGACTTCGTAGAAGGACGTATGTCGGCAGACCTACCAGAAACATCCTACCTACCTGGACTACGAAACTCGCCAATGCACGAGTGGATGCCCAAATTCATCCGCGAGCGATTGCAAGAGGGATTCAAACTATTCAACAATAAAATGAGGGGATTCCTAACCAACTCAGCCATTATCATCGGAGTTGAATCAAGAACCTCATCCCCACTGCGAATCCCACGCAACACGGAAACACTCGAACATATTCGCATAAAAGGGCTATACCCTTGCGGCGAAGGGGCTGGCTACGCTGGCGGAATAACCTCGTCTGCCATAGACGGCGAACGTTGCGCAGAGAGCATCTCCACACAACGTTCCAAATAATCTCAAAAAAAGACTTGTGGCGACATACCTAATAACGAGTCGCCACAAGGTCAACCTCAATCAAAGCACCCTTAGGAAGGGATGAAACAGCAACCAGCGAGCGAGCCGGCAAAAGTTCTCCGAAATAGGAGCCATAGATGGAGTTAACAACCTCAACGTCATCCATATTTTGGAGATACACCGTCGTTTTAACAACATTTGAGAAATCCATAGCAGAGTCCCACAATATGTATTTCAGGTTTTCCATTACCTGCTTGGTTTGATTCTCTATGCCATCCGCCAAAACACCAGTCACAGGATGCACCCCAATCTGACCTGAAGAAAACAAAAAACCAGAAGAGCCAACAGCCTGATGATATGGGCCAACCGCTTTCGGAGCCCTATCCGTACAAGTATATCGTATCATAAGCAAAATATAAAAAAAGGGAGACCTCCGTTTGAGACCTCCCTTTTTGATTAAACAAATTCAAATCAATAACGATTGGCTCTCTGAGTTGATGTGTAATTGATTTTCAACGCATACGCATTTCTCAAAGCCTGCTTCACATCAGTTACGATACCCATCTTCGTATCTTTGTCCACTTTCAGAGAAACAATCATAAATGCTTGATCCTCCTCTTTCATAGCAGCACGTTTAGCGGCGATGTAAGTCTGAACCTCACTTGGGTCGTTTGCAAAAGCATCATCCAACTGGATACGCGACTCAACACCATACGCCTTTTTGTACTCCTTCTTTGGAGTACCGATGTAAACATACTTTACCAAAGACTTCTTTTCTAACTTCTGAAGCTCCGTTGCTTGAGGCACCTTTTGGTCGACCATCAACGTAACCTCCTTCATAGAGGTTGTTGTCATGAAGAAGAACAACAACATAAAGATGATATCCGGCAATGAAGCGGTACTAATAGCAGGCAAAGCACGTCCGCCGTCTTTTCTAAATTTAGCCATTACTCCGCTCCTCCCTGATTTTGATATTTAGCATAATCCTTAGGCTCGGCCTCCGAAATACGCTGAGGATAGTACTTTTGGACAGCTTGTTGGCGATCCTCATCCAAATCCGTATACGCTACACCGAACTTATTCTTAGCCAACTCATTTCTCAATTCGTTGTAAGCCTTCATCAACTCATTCTGAACGTCGATGTAAGCCTGATAAGAAGTACCACGGTCATTCTGCAAAGAAATCACATGGTCTTTCGTGATCATCACATCGCCAAAGAATTGGATATTCTCCAACTTCTTGACTGGCAAGTTCTCGCTGTTATTTGGATTAGCGATAAATTCCTTCGCCTTATCCTTCAACTGGCTCACTGGGAGGACTTCTCCGTTCACCATCAAGAGGTCGCTGCTGTTAATCAGCACCATCATGATGTTTCTCTTGTTAATCTCAACATCCTTCTCTTCCATCTCCTGATCTGGCGGAATTGGTGCAGGCAGCTTACGCGCCAAACCCTTATCCGTAGACATAGAAGTAGAGACAAGGAAGAAGATTAACAGCAAGAACGAAATGTCCGCCATTGAACTTGCGTTAATTTCCTGAACTTCTCTTTTTTTCTTTGCCATCCTCAGAAATTTTAGAATAACTTCTTAGCCAAGAAACCGAACAAAGTTACAAACGTTGCGATGGCAGCCAAGATGTATGACGTTACCAAGCACATATTCGTAATTTGATAGATGAATGGTTCTTGCGAACCTTCATATCCTACAATGTTGATGGGCGTAGTGTCTGCGCCAAAATAAGTCGCAAGCAAAAGAACAGCCAAAACAACGAATGAAATCAACGGAACAATGACGCTCTTCCAATCGTATGTAACCTTAGAGATAAACGTCATAACTGCAAATGCAACGGTTACAATCGCAGTGATGGCAAGCAAGATGTACGACCAGTTCAACATCATTGAGGTGTAGATAGGTGCTTCCAAGTCGCCGGCAGTCGTAGGCACATCCTCCGTACCTCCAAGGAAGAAGAATGCGCAGACAATGACGGAAAGACCCATCAACAGCCAAAGCACATATTTATTTAAATTACTCAACATATCGTATTATATTAACAATGACAACAAAATAGTTAACTAAGCGAGACACCTAATTAAGCATTCTTCTTCTCGTTGTATTTTACAACAAGATCCAAAAGGGTGATAGAAGAATTCTCCATTTCGGATGTCAAAGCCTCAATACGAGTCAAGATGAAGTTCAAGAACACTTGAAGAATCATTGCGACGATCAAACCAAACACAGTAGTCAACAAAGCGACCTTAATACCACCAGCCACAACTGTTGCTGAGATATCACCTACTTGCTGGATTTTATCGAACGCCTGGATCATACCGATAACCGTACCCATGAATCCCAACATTGGAGCCAATGCGATACAAAGGGTGATCCAAGTAATGTTCTTCTCAAGCTGACCCATCTGAACACCTCCGTAAGAAGCGACAGACTTGTCTACTACGTCAGAACCCTCGTCAATCTTCATCAAACCTTGGTAGAGGATTGATGCGATAGGACCTCTCGTGTTACGAGCCAACTCCTTAGCGGCCTCTACATCATTCTCATCCAAAGCCTCTTCGATACCTTCCAAGAGTTTCTTAGAGTTGGTAGAAGCCAAGCTCAAGTAAACGATACGCTCGATGCAAAGAGCCAAACCAACGATCAAGCAGAGTGCAACGAATGCCATAAAGCTTGCGTCACCCTCGATGAACTTAATCTTCAAAGCCTTGAACATGCTGACTTCCTCTTCTGCTGCCGCCGCTGCTGGTGCTGCTTGCGCAGGTGCCGCCGCTACAGCTGCAGGAGCTGCTGCCTCCTCTTGTACTGTTTCAACAGCCTCTTCTGATGAAAACTCGTCCTGAGCCAAAACATTTGATGTCAAACCAAACGACATTGCTCCGAAAATTGCTAATGCTGCAAAAATCTTCTTCATTTTTTTGTTATTAATTATTACTGATTAGATTATTTTTAAACAAAGAAAAAGCGGAGAGAACGGGATTCGAACCCGTGATACGCTTTTGACGTATACACGCTTTCCAGGCGTGCCTCTTCAGCCACTCGAGCA
>CAVGRN010000079.1:0-9015 GCA_963631545.1 Paludibacteraceae bacterium
TTAGAGGGGTGGCAGTCGGCCTGGTCGGTAGGGGAAATGTCTATATAGAGATT
This sequence comes from Paludibacteraceae bacterium, assembly GCA_963631545.1. Lineage (GTDB taxonomy): Bacteria > Bacteroidota > Bacteroidia > Bacteroidales > Paludibacteraceae > UBA1181. The sequence goes on from CAVGRN010000079.1 coordinate 54, forward strand.
TATTCCGTTGCTGTAAGCGACTATTTTGAGGTAAAACAGCCGTTAAACAATTGGATATTGCGGATGTTGGGAAAGCTTGTGGAGGCATTCAGGGAAAGTATCACGGCGATTTTCGCCAGTATCTTGTATTTATTGTGCGTATCTTGCTATTTTGTGTATACATTTTGTCTATTTGAACAAAATAAAACTGATTTGTTTGTGCGATTCTTGTATCCGTTGAAAACTTTTTGCCCTGAATGAGTGTTAAAAAATGTTAAATAGGGGGGGGTAAAATCTTTTGTTTGTACATTTGAACGTATCAAATGAAATTTTTTCAAACGAAGATTTTATAATGGGAAAGGTTGACCAATTTATTTCATTGGTGAATGATGCGTATGCTATTGCTAATGATCATTTTAATGAAGAGACGAGGAAGAAGGCAGACCAAGAACGGCAAGCGTTGGTTGGTTCATTGGAGCGGAATTCTTTTGTGAAAGTGCCTTTCATAGGTGAGTATAGTGCGGGAAAGAGTTCGTTGATTTGTGGATTCTTGGGTAAGCCTGGGTTGTTGCCAACGGCTTTGGGTCCGGAAACGGCGGTTGCCTACGAAATCTATTACGGAACGGATGAGCATATTGAGATTTTTCAGGGTGAGAAGTTGATTGGGAAGAAGCCATTGTCAGAAATCTCGAATACGGATCTACCCCCTGATTATTTGGTGAAAGTATTTGCTGACAGTCCCGTGCTGAAAGACCTCTGCGAGCGTCGTGTGGTGATTGTTGATATGCCGGGACTTAACTCTGGAATCGCAGCGCACAACAACGCCATTCTTCGGTATGTGGAAGATGGAACGCATTTCGTGGTTGTCGTTGATGCAGAGGGAGGAACGGTGAATAAATCAACCATCAGCTTCATCAATGATGAAGCAAAAAAATATGGAGCTGGTGTTACTATAAATATCTCAAAATCAGACCATAAGCCAGCAGACGAACTTGCAAAGATCAAAGCCACTATCGAGGATTCTATCAAAAGACGAGTTGGCGATGACGTGAAGGTGGTAACTTCATCTGTTCTTAAAAAGGACTATAAGGGTATTATGGGCATCTTGGATAGTCTGAATGCGGAAGAGCTTGTTGAAAAACGATTCCGTCCGTCGGTTGAGGGACTTATCAAGGGTTACATAAACATACTCCAATCTCAGATCAATGCGTTGCAACAGGATCAGGAGAAGAATGAGCAACAGTTGCAAGAACTTCGTGAGGAGCAAGAGCGTGCAGTTGAGGAGTTGCAGGAGATGACGCAGGATGCAGAATCGACAGGTGAGGCGGTGGAAGATATTCTGGGTGATGTTGAAAGTGCCTTGTTAGACCGGGAAGAGAGTTTTGTTAGCATGATTTACCGCAGTCCGAATAACACGAAAGGTGTTGAAAATCAGATTATGTCAACGGTGCGCCCGATTGTCGTAACTGGTCTGAAAGAAAAGATGGGTGATTACTCAAAGGTTATCAGCGGAGCGTTGAAAAATTTCTCCATAAATATTAGTGAAGTGTTCAGTATTGCAGGCGCATCCGATGAGAAGGTGGGTCCGCTTGTTTCTGGTCTGCAAACCGTTGCTACACCAATGCTGACGAAATTTTTGTCGAAGGTGATGCCTGTGTCGTTGGGTCCAGTTTTAGGTCCGATAGTGTCGGTATTGATGTCGCTTCTTCCATCTTTCATCGGAAAACTGTTTGGTCAGAATGAGGAAGATAAAAAAGAAGAAATTCGGGAAAGTTTTGAGACAGAGATAGTTCCAGATGTGTTGGATTCGTTGCGGGGAACGATAGAAGAAGTCATTTCAGTCCAGAGAGCCGAGATGGACAAAAAGGCGCAAGAAACTATCGATGCGGAAACCGCAAAATATACCTCAGTCATTGAAGAGGCGATGAAGCAGAAAGACGATTGCGACCAAAAGATTGCGATTCTGCAGTCGACATCTGATAAATTAAGTGGTTTATTGTCTTAATTTTGATTTATACTTATGGCATTTCAGAGAAGAAATAATGCGGAGAATGAAGTAAGGCCTAAGGGCGAAAATTTGGACTATCAGAAGATTGTAGACCACATCAACCATTCTCAAGGATTTTTTGATGCAGACAAGTTTTTTGATGAAGGTGTTTATGGAAAGATGTGCAGGAATTTCATAGACAACGTGCCGAGGAAGTTTGATCGGATGTTCAATTCAAGCATGTCGGAATTGTGTCTGCGAATGAGCGATGCAGGCAATGAAGCCATTCGTTTCATCGGAAATGGACTGCGTGATGATGCCATAAAGGTGGCAGTAGGAGGTGGTTACAGTGCGGGAAAATCTTCGTTCCTGAACAGTCTGTTAGGATTGAAAGGAGCGTTGCCGACAGGTATCAATCCAGTGTCTATGATCAACACGTTCGTATGTTCTACCGATGGCGTGAAAGAAATGACCGTGGTCGGAAAGAACAAAAATGGGTGTCTTGTCAAACTCAATCGCAGTGTTTTGGAATGCATCCAACACTCCGACAATGAAGGTAATGCCAAAGTTTCAGCTTGCTTAGATACACTCTATATTGACATCCCGCTTTTGCCCGATAAGCAGTATTTGAAGAATGTGGTTTTCGTGGATACGCCAGGATATGACAATTCTGACAACGTAAATGTTGAAAATGGCAAGAAAGATCGTGAAACGGCGGTTGATGCGATGCGCCAAGTAGACGTGTTGTTTTGGATTGTTGACATTGAAGCGGGAACGTTGACGAGGAATGACATAGCGTTGCTAAACGAGGTTTCAATACAAAAAAGTGGAGATGAGGATATGCGTCTTCCTGTGGTGATTGTCTTCAACAAATCAGATAAAAAGCCTCAAGACGAAGTCTCCAAAATTATGAAAGCGGCCGAAGAAACGTGCCAGCGCAACCTGAAAGTTGCTCCGCTTGATATTGTAGCATACTCGTCGCGATTGGGTAGCATGTCTTCCCTTAGTCAAAAATCGATTGCCGAACTTATTGCAATGGCGAAGAGTCAGATGGTGATCAATTACAATATTGATTTCCTTGCAGGTTTTATAGAAGCCAATTTTGATGAAGTGATTTCGGCAGTGCATAAAAAATGTAATCTTTCTTCATCGGCAGGTTTGAAAGAGTTTGAATCATTTCTTAATGAGCAGAAAACGGTTGTTTCATCTGCGTTCAAAGATGGATGTGAAGAGGCGATTCGGGCGCGCAACGCTTATATAGCCCACCTTCAGTCATTAGCTTAAAATAATAAATATTAATTGGATATGATATTAAATGTAAATAATTATTCAGAGATTTTAGGCGATTCGTTCAAGGTCCTCAGTGAAGGGAAAAAGTCGCCTAATGAAGATGTCGTCGGGTCATTCACTCATTTGCTTGAGGTGATTCAGTCGGTCCGTGAGGGCGGAGACGCTTTGAAAAAGTCGGGTGAGGTGTTGAAGATTGGAGTTGTGGGGCAGGTGAAGGCTGGGAAGTCATCTTTCCTCAATTCTTTGTTCTTTGATGGAGAAAGTGTCTTACCGAAAGCCTCAACGCCAATGACGGCAGGATTGACTATTCTCGAGCATGGCTCAAGCAATGAGTTTGAGGTGGAGTATTATAGTGAAGCCGAGTGGAATAGTTTCAAGAAAAAGGCTGACAATCTGAAGCAGACGTTGGCGAAATATAGGGCGGACTTTCCCGATGAAGCCGATTCGACAGATGATGAGATTTTGCAGGAATTGAAATCTGTGTCGGACGAGGAGTTGAGTGCCAGGGAGTTGGTGATGAATTTCTGCGATGCTATTGCCAATAAGATAGGTAAGGAGTCTGTTCGCGAGAAGAAGAGTTTCAAGAATATCCAAGATTTGCAAAAGGTGTTGGCGGAGTATGTTGGAGCGCATGGAAAATACACATCAATCGTTAAAAGTCTGACAATCAGACTGAATGATCCGCGTTTGGTCAACCTCTGCATAGTAGATACTCCAGGGGTGAACGACCCAGTAGTGTCGCGTGAGATGTGTACCCGCCGTTTTTTGAAGGAGTGCCATGGCGTGTTCTTGTTGAGTTCGGCAAGTCATTTCTTTGATGGAACGGATGTGGATTTCCTCACAAATCGTATTGGTACAGAGGGAATTAGTAAGGTGTTGTTGATTGCCAGCAAGTTAGATTCTGCCCTTCAAGATCAAGGCGTAAATGAAATGTTTTATGACAAACTTGATTCTTCTGTGGAAGAAGTGCATAAGGTATTAGAGAATCAGTTTAGTCGAAACTTTGAAAAATCTGAGTTTAAGGGAGAAAAGCCTGATTTTACGATGAGTTCGGGCATAGGCTTTTCTATTTATAAAAAGGATCGTAATCAATGGGATTCGGTGGAGCAAAATGCGGTGGAGCAGATGCAAGCGTTGTATCCGAGCGATTTTTGCAGTGATGAGAAGATTAAGGAAACATTCAATTGGCTCTCGCAGATGGAAGATATCCGAAAGGAGTATCTCGATGGAGTTTTCTTGAAGAAGAAAGATGAGATTATTGCACGGAAGGTAGATCAATATTTTGACAATTCCGAGAAAGGTTTGACGGAACAAGTAAATAATGAGTTCCAGTTTCTTGACGAGAAGTGCAAAATGCTGAAAACCGTAGGTATGGCGCAGTTGAAAGCCATGCGCGACAACACGTCCGCCCTCATCACTGAGTTTGGTCAGATGATGGACGAGCTTTCTGCAGAGTGTGAAAAGATGGCAGGTCAGGCATTAAGGGAGTGTTTGAATAATTTGAGGGAGCCGACAGTGAGGATACCGACTTATACAGAAACTGTGTATGCCGAACGTGGAGGTACAATTATGGGAAGTTGGAATAAGCATGACGTTGCGTGTAGCTGCAGAATGGTCGATGTCTATGCTGTTGCAGAGTCTGTTTCAAATCAAGTGGAAAAGTCGGCACATTCTGCGTCAAGAAATTGGATGCGAGAAACGGATAAGATTGTGCGTGAAATGAAGCAGAGGCTTAAGAACAAAGTAGCAGAGGCAGAAGAAAAATGCCCGGAAAATTGTGTTCCCGGAGCAGATTTGCGCCGTGCCATCGATGAGGCTGTAACAGAAATGACGGATAGTAGAGAAGTTGATTTGAGTTACATTGCCTGTGAGATTGCGGAGGAAGTGGAAAGTGTTGCATCGAGCAATCAGCCCAATTTCCCAAGCTATTTGGGTTCAATGAGTGAAGTCGAAGCAAAAGCCGAGTTGCGAGATATTGCCAATGATGCTGTTGACTCAGTTAGATCTGAGGTGGTGAATTTGGTTTCAGACTTCTCTCCAAGAGTTGAAGCTGAGTTGGAAGAAGCCAAGAATAACTTTGTTGAGGTATTCGGCGAACACAAAGACGAACTGACAGATAGCATAGAATCTGCTATGCAGACGGCTTTGGACAACTTTGAAGAACAGTTGAAAGACAGAGAACGCCAAATTAAAGAGTTGGAAGTTGCGATTAGTGTTGTTGGTGAGGTGAAGAAGAAAATGAAAATTTAAGGTGATTCGGTATGGATTTGACTGAATATAGAAGGAAAAAGGTTGGGGCTTCCAAGGAATTGGAGGGCATCCTGCCTAATGCGGTGTTCGATGTCTCTCCGACGAAGAAGGTGATTTTTTCGAAAGGAAACCTTCAGTTTCGAAAGCAGGGAACGCACGAAACTGCGGAGGGTACAAAAGCAGGAGTATGGCGGTTTGCTGAGAATCAATATGACTATATTGGTGAAGGTAATCAAAAAGTGAGTGAGAATTATACTGGTTGGATCGACCTATTCGGTTGGGGAACAAGCGGTTGGGAGAATCGAGACCCATGGATGACCAAGAAAGGAGAAGTGGCGTATTATCCTCACGGCAATAAACTTCCCATCAATTCGCAGTGCGACTGCTCGTATGGTGATTGGGGTGTTTACAATGCCATTTCTAATGGCGGAAATGCACCAGGATTGTGGCGTTCTCTTACTGATGAGGAGATGACATATCTTCTGACCAATAATGGAGGTTGGACATTAGCGTATGCAAAAGCGAAGTTGTGTATGTTGTTGTTCCCTAAATCTTTTCCACTGAATCAGTATTCTATAAATACCTTGTACACAAGAAGTTGGAACGAAGAGAGGGATGGCAAGATGAAGCTTGCCAAATACTCTGCTGAACTATTTTCTGAAATGGAAAAGTTTGGTGTTGTGGCGTTGCCGTGTGCGGGAGTCCGTACTGATACAAGTCTTGGATGGATAGGGTCGGGCGGAAGCATTTGGTTGTCGTCGGTTAATGGGGATGGAAGAGCAGATTTATTGTGGTTTACCGCAAAGACGGCATTTACGGGTTGCTCGAATGCTCGTTTTTATGGTCGTTCAGTTCGTTTAATTCACGATTTATAAATAATATAAAAACATTAATTAAAGTAATATTTTATGAAATTAGAAAATTATAAAAAAGGCACTTCTGATGACGAAGAGTTGGAGGGAGCAATTCCTAATGCGGTCTTCAATGTGTCTAAGAAGAAGAAGGTGATTTTCTCGCAGGGTAACTTGCAGTTTCGGGCAATGGGCGAGCATGAGACTTTGGAGGGAAAAGCCAAAGGTGTGTGGCGTTTCGCAGAGTGCCAGTATGAAGTGATTGGTGATAAGAACCGATATGTGGCAGCCGATTATAAATCGTGGATTGACCTCTTCTCTTGGGGAACAAGCGGTTGGCAGGGACGTGAACCCTGGAGTACTCCAGACTTGAGTAAAGACAGAGATTCATTCTCAAGGTCTATTTATTTTGGAAGTAGATACAAGGAAAAGAATGAAAACGAGGATTACTATCTTGATGGCAATGCCGGCTACGATATGACTGACTGCGAAAATGGTGATTGGGGAATGTTCAACGCCATTGCTAATGGTGGAGACGAACCTGGACTTTGGCGCACTCTGACAAGCAAGGAGTGGGCTTACCTTTTCAAAAACTATCGTTGGACTCTGGCAAAGGTTGAGGATGTATGGTGCTTCCTTCTGTTCCCAGAGGACTTTGAAGAACCCGATGACCTTTCGATAGAGTATCTGAGTGAAGAGGCGTCTGGAACATATTGGAGTGTGGATGTTTCTCCAGAGGAGGAATATGACGACGATGATTACGACGATGACGATGACGATGAGGATGAGGATGATGAGGACGACGATGATTATGAGGATGAAGATGACGACGATTATGAAGAAGTGTCAGACCCATACGAAATTCCAAATGAGTTTGATGAAGATGAATTCGAGGAGTTGGAGGAGTTAGGAGTTGTCGCTCTGCCTTGTGGAGGATTGCGTGAAGTTGGTTCAGGTGGTTTGTTCAGAAGAGAAGAAAAATGTCTGGTAGTCAACGAAGTAGGATCACAAGGCAATTATTGGTCTGCTTCTACAAATGGAAATAACGCAGGAGTGTTGCGTTTTGAAAAGGATTATTATTCTGCAAAAGTAGATTCAAACAGCGATGACGAACGCTATAAAGCCTTCTCTGTCCGCTTAGTGCAAGATGTGAAGTAGGAAAAACTAAGAGGGGAAAGGCGCTTCTGATGAAGAAGAGTTGGAGGGTGCAAATCCTAATGCGGTCTTCAATGTGTCGAAGAAGAAGAAAGTGGTTTTCTCTAAATGATTAGCGGACAGTAATAATAGTAAATTGTTGTTTATGGATTTGACAGAGTATAGAAGCCAAATATTGGACAATAAGAAAGAGAAAATGTCGGAGATAGAAGGAGCAATTCCCCAAGCAGTCTTTTGCATTTCTCCCCAGAAAAAGGTTGTTTTTTCGAAAGGAAATCTTCAATTCAAGAGAACGATGGCACATGACGTGGCAGACGGCGTGGCCAAAGGAATTTGGAGATTTTCAGATCTGCAATATGACTTTGTGGGAAATGCAAATGCAAAGGCAGGGCATAGCTACAGAGGTTGGATCGATTTGTTCGGTTGGGGAACAAGTGGTTGGCAAGGAAGAAATCCTTGGTGGACATCAAAGGAAGATAAGGATTACCCTGATATTGTAGATCACACAAAATTCGATTGGGGAGTCTATAATGCCATTTCCAAAGGTGGCAATGAACCCAATTTTTGGCGTATGCTCACTGCGGAGGAAATGGGCTATCTTATGACCTATCAGGGATGGACTTTGGCATTCGTGGCGGAAAAATTGTGTTTGTTGTTGTTCCCAGAGGCATTCAAGTATAATCAGTATGGCATAACCCCAAGACATGATACAAGTTGGAATGCTAAGAATAATGGAAAAATAGAAATTGCCAATTATTCTGCCACCCAGTTTGTGCAATTAGAGTCACAAGGTGTTGTGGCACTCCCTTGCGCAGGATGTCGTGATGGTTCAACGGTTGATTGGGTAAATTCAGGAGGTGGCATTTGGTTGTCGTCCGTTAACGGTTCTAATCAAGCGGAGTTGCTATGGTTTTGTTCGGAGGAAGCCTATATTGGTTTTTCCAATGCGCGATACTTTGGTTGGTCTGTGCGTCTTGTCCATGAAATTTGAAAGAACTTTCAATTTTTTACAATTTTGATAGTGTGTATTTGAAAGTATTTTGTACCTTTGATAAGTTTTTTTTAAAAGTTTTTCGGGCGTGCTTATTATACAGGTTTGACGTTTAATAGTGCGAGCATTGATTTTTAGAGAGGCAACATTAGTACACTCGAGTCATGAAGGTTTGGACATATGGGAGTGTTTTTTCGGGTTTCTCAAACGATGCCACTTAATCGTACCTATCGGAAGTGCGCCATTTCGGGGAGGCGGAGCTACAAATGCGGATGCCTTCCTTTTTATTTATATAATGCGAAAGGCTGCGCCATAAGTCCGACAGCCGAAAAATCTTCAAAGTTGGTTGCGGGTTTTCTCTCGAAACAGCAACAATTGATGAGTGGGCGGCGTAGTAGTTCTTCTGCTGAGTCTTGTAAATTGGGTAAAAAAAGAACGCACCATTGCTGGCACGTTCCT
>CAVGRN010000080.1:0-8959 GCA_963631545.1 Paludibacteraceae bacterium
CCGCTAAAACAATATAAACCATCACCCAACTTGTTGAATTAGAGGAGTTGGGTGGGCGGCAAGTTATTCTTTTGGGGACGCATTGATGAAGTCAGGAGTGCCGTCCAACGACACACTCATCCACTTCTCGCTTATGGCAACCCACACCAAAGAGCAAGTCTACACCGCTTTGGAAAAATCGGAAAAGTGGCAAAGGAAATGGGTATTTTGGCTTAAAAAGCCTTGCGTCAATCGGACTTATGGCCGATTCATGTTAAAGAATGAAAATAGAAGGGTGATTTCCGACGGGAATCGCCCTTTTTATTTTGAGAATGTGAGCGTAAAAAAGTAAATTCGCAAAAGATTGCACGATAAAAAAATGAGCTTGACCCTAACCCCACCATTGGCAGAGCGGATGCGCCCAAAAACATTGGACGAGTATGTCGGCCAGAAGCATCTGGTCGGCGAAAACGCCATCCTCCGCAAGATGATAGACTCGGGAAGAATATCTTCATTCATCCTGTGGGGCCCTCCAGGTGTGGGGAAAACGACCCTCGCAGGCATCATCGCCAAAAAACTGCAACGCCCATTTTACACGCTTAGTGCCATAAGCTCTGGCGTGAAGGATGTACGCGAGGTGATAGACAAGGCGAAAAACGCAAGGCTCTTCAACCCCGATCCGCCCATCTTGTTCATCGATGAAATCCACCGATTCTCAAAGGCGCAGCAAGATTCGCTGTTAGGCGCAGTGGAGCAAGGCATCGTTACGCTGATTGGCGCAACCACCGAGAATCCCTCGTTCGAGGTCATCACCCCCCTACTCTCGCGCTGCCAAGTCTATGTGCTAAAACCGCAAGCCGAGGAAGACCTGCTTGAATTAGCCAAACGGGTTACCCAAGAGGACAAAATCCTAAAGGAGAAAAAATTCTTTTTTGACGAAACGGAGGCCTTACTGCGATTCGCTGGCGGAGATGCTCGCAAATTGCTGAACATCATAGAGTTAATTGCCAATTCAGAAGAAAACGAGCAAGAAATCCACTTCACGAACGATAAAGTAACGGAGCGACTGCAGCAAAACCCCAATGCCTACGACAAGAACGGAGAAATGCACTACGACATCATCTCCGCTTTCATCAAATCCATCCGCGGAAGCGACCCCGATGGGGCTATCTATTGGCTTGCACGCATGGTGGATGGCGGCGAAGACCCCAAGTTCATCGCTCGACGGCTGGTCATCTCGGCTGCCGAGGACATCGGACTTGCCAACCCCAACGCACTGCTACTCGCCAACGCCTGTTTCGACACCATCCACAAAATAGGATGGCCAGAAGGAAGAATCGTTTTGGCAGAAACCACCATATACTTGGCAACCAGTCCCAAGAGCAACTCCGCCTATCTCTCTATCGATGCAGCATTAGCCTACGTCAAGCAGACCGGCAACCTACCCGTGCCACTCCACCTGCGAAACGCGCCGACGAAACTCATGGAGAATCTGAACTACGGAAAAGAATACAAATACGCACACGACTACCCAGGACACTTCGTGGTGCAAGAATTCTTGCCACACGAAATCGCCAGCCAACAGTTTTGGTCACCGCAAGACAATCCTGCGGAAAACAAGCTGACGGAAAGGATGAAAAATCTATGGGGAAACAATAAAAAATACTGATATGAATGCAAAAAGAAAAATCATAGTGAGCCTACTCTCTGCCGCAAGCGTTCTGCCATTCAACCTACACGCAGAAGCCACCGCAGCCGACTCCGTCGACAATCACTACGAAGAAACCGCGAAAAACCTCGACTTGTTCAACATACTCTACAAAGAACTCGACTTATTTTATGTGGACAAAATCGACTCGAAAAAAACGATAAAATACGGCATCGATGCAATGCTCGAGAAACTTGATCCCTACACCGTATACATTCCCGAAGAGGAGGAAGATGATTTCAAATTTATGCTGACGGGCGAGTACGCCGGCGTGGGAGCAACCATCGGCAAGGTGGGCAAACACATCTGCTTCATTGAAGTGTACGACGGCACACCATCCTTCAAGAACGGGATTAAAGCAGGCGACAGAATCGTTGAGATTGAAGGGAAAGACGCCAAGGATATGACCGTGAACGGAATCAGCGAAACACTTCGCGGAGAAAATGGCACACAGGTGAAAATCACTATCGAAGACCCCAACACCCTAAAAACAAGGAAGGTTTCCGTCACTCGCGAAAAAATCGTACTGCCTACCATCGAATATGCCGATACCGTGGCACAAGGAATTGGCTACATCAGAATCTCAAGTTTCACGGAAAAATCCGCACAACTCTTCAAAAAAGCCTTCCTTGACTTAAAAAACGAGAAAAAAATTGAATCGCTCATCATCGATCTAAGAAACAATCCCGGCGGATTATTGGATCAAGTAACCGAAATCGTCAACTATTTCGTCGAAGAAAAATCAACCATCGTATTCACCAAAAGCAAGGTGAAACAATTGGACGAAGTGTATAAAGCAAGTCGGAAACCAATTGACACACAAATACCTATAGTTGTCTTAGTGAATAAGAATTCTGCCTCTGCCTCGGAGGTTTTGGCTGGCGCAATGCAAGATTTAGACCGTGCCGTGGTGGTAGGAGAACGCACATACGGCAAAGGCTTGGTACAGTCTACCCGCGAAATGCCATTCGGGGGGAATCTGAAGGTAACAATCTCAAAATACTATATTCCAAGCGGACGTTGCGTGCAAGCCATCAATTATGCAGAGAGAGATGAGAACGGCAACGTGAAACGCATTCCTGACAGTCTGACCACTGAGTTCAAAACCAAACACGGACGTATCGTGCGCGACGGTGGCGGCATCACCCCAGATATTGACATCACCACCAAAAACATTTCAACCATCGGCTATTACCTCTACACCGAAAACATCATTTTCAACTATGCCGTGGAATATCTCGCTAAAAACAGCAAAATTGACAGTCCGAAGAATTTCGTATTCAAGGATTATGATGGCTTTAAAGCATACGCGAAAAAACAAGACTTCAGCTACAAACTGAAAACAGAAGAAGTGCTGAAAAGTTTGAAAGACATTGCCAAGGCGGAAGGTTACTTAGACTACTCACAAGAGGAGTTCGACGCATTGGAGAAGAAACTCTCGCACAACCTTGAGCAGGATCTCAACCTCTTCAAAGATGAGATTTCGCAACTAATCAGCACAGAAATCATGAAGCAAGCCTACTTGCAAAAAGGCTCAATCATTGAATCGCTAAAAACCGACGACGGGAAGGCGGAAGCCGTCAAAATATTGCAAGACAAGAGCCGTTATCAAGAGATTCTCCAACCGAAAACCGAATCAGCGAAATGAAAGCAATGATATTCGCTGCGGGGTTAGGCACGCGGCTCAAACCCATCACCGACACGCTTCCCAAGGCTCTCGTTCCCATAGCCGGCAAAACATTGTTGGAACACGTGATCACCAAACTCGCCAAGGCTGGGTTTGACGATCTCATCATCAACGTGCATCACCACGCCGATATGATTTGCTCCTTCCTAAAAGAGAGAAAAAACTTCGGACTGAAAATCTCCATTTCAGACGAGCGAAAAATGCTTTTGGACACAGGCGGAGGCATCCGCAAAGCCGCGCCATTTTTCAATGACGGGAGTCCTTTTTTAGTGCATAACGTCGACATCATATCGGACGTCGACTTGCGTAACCTCTACCAACAACATTGCGACAGCGGCAATCTCGCCACGCTACTCGTAAAGCATCGCGACACTGCCCGCTACCTGCTTTTCGATCGACAAATGCGGATGAAAGGTTGGACGAACGTAAAAACAGGCGAGGTAAAATCGCCCATAACCAACCTGCAACTGGCAGATTATGAGCGATTAGCATTTTCGGGCATACACGTTATATCGCCCAAAATCTTCGAATATATGGAGAACTACCCCGCAAAATTTCCAATAATGGACTTTTACATCAGTAACTGCGGAAAGATAGACATCGGGGGCATAGTTAACGACAATCAAAGAATGATTGATGTGGGGAAAATCGAAAGTTTGGCTGAAGCGGAACGCTTAGTTGAAAATCTGGCAGAAGCCGAATAATCAAACAGTCGAATCCACTCATATATACAAAAAAAACCAAGGGAAGTTTCACAACTTCCCTTAATCAATTTAACCTAAACCTTAACTATGAAAAAATCTACCTGTTTTGTTTGCACTACAAATTTGCATTTTTTGATTTGTATATGCAAATGTTTTTTCAGTTTTTTTTTGCAAAATATAATTTTTGATGAGAAATACAGAAACTGCAAACTCATTTCTCTGTCAAGGAAAACACATCGGCATCCTTCCATACTGGAAATTTAGTTCTAAACCTCTGCAACTCCTCATACTTCAAATCTGACACGACACACGCCTCATCCACTTCCGACAGATGGGCCAATTCGGTCCCTTTCATATCCACCAGCATTGAGTTTCCTCCCTGCTGCCGACCCATCAAATCCGTCCCGACGACATTCACACCGCACACGTATGCCTGATTCTCTATCGCCCGAGCCAACAACAAAGCCCGCCAAGACGACACTCTCGCCAAGGGCCAGCACGCTACATACAACGCAACATCATACTCATTCCCCACATTGCGCGAAAACACGGGGAAGCGCAAATCATAGCACACCTGCAAAAGGAAACGCCAACCTTTATACTCAACAATCTGCCGCTTCTGCCCAGCAGAAAAGCACTCGCCTTCACGCCCCATTCTGAACAAATGTCGCTTATCGTAGAACGACACCTTGCCGTCAGGTTCTGCAAAAAAAGCACGATTGAAGTATTTTCCGCTCTCAAAACACATAAAACTCCCGACAAGCGCAACGTCATACTGTTTGCTCCAACGGCAGACAGACTGCATCAGTTCGCCTTCAACAGGCTGAGCCAACTCGGGGTTCTCAATACAAAAGCCCGTGGCGAACATCTCCGGCAGAACCACCACATCCGCCTCAACAGCATATTGTTTCAACCATTGTTCCACCGTCTGAAGGTTGTGCGGCACATCGCCCCACTCCACCTTCATTTGGAAAAGCGCAACACGAAGATCAGTAGGCATTATATAGAGAAGTTTTCGGGGTAACGCCCCTTAAAATTTGAGTAATATTGCTTGATTTGAGTGATATCCGCATCAAAATCGCCTGTAGGTTCAAAGATCCGCTCCACTCCGGCACGGCGCACCGAATAATCCAAATAGACCAAAAGCAATGGCACAGCAGCACCTTTGGCAATATAGTAAAAGCCCTTTTTCCAATTGGGATTTGCCTTACGCGTCCCCTCTGGTGTAACAGCAAGGCAGAATGCATCACGCTGGCGAAATTCGCTAATCATCTGGTCCACCAACGATGTTTTCTTCGACCGGTCAACCGGTACTCCGCCTAACTTTTTGAAAATGAAGTTCAAAGGGAAAAAGAACCACTCCTTTTTAATGAGGAAAGACACCTTGCGTTTTCCCCCCACTGCAAAATAGAGCAACTCGCCCAGGAACAAATCCCAATTGCTTGTGTGGGGGGCCACACAAAACACACACTTCTCTGGCAGTGCCACCGCCAACTCATACTTCCATCCTAACAAACGAAGCAGAAAAGCACACAACTTACGTCTCATACTTACATATAAATCAGCCTGTTGGCCGACTTAACTAAAAAACAAGGGTATGCCTACTCGCAGATAAAGCCCCTATGTTCCTTATCGCCAATTTGGCTTTCATCAATGGTATTGAGATCCGAACAAGAGGCCACACTCATCTCCTCGTAATCATATTCGTAATTGGAAATCTCCTCGCCAGCCTCGTTATAATACTTGCAATGGCAGTCACTTTCTGTGCAGGATAGCATCCCCGTGAGCATAAGAGCTATGCCTCCAATCAAAATTGTATTTTTCATAATATCCTTATTTGATGATTATTAGGGTTATATTTCAAGAGAATAACCCCGATTGGTGTGAACAACCAATCAGGGTTATTGAAATTATCTGATAGATGCGCCAAGGCGATCCTCGAAATTCTTAATCAATTTGTTCATAATGGCGTTAATCTGCGCATCGTTCAGGGTCTTGGTCATATCCTGCAAGATGAAACTTACCGCATACGACTTTTTATCCTTCGGCAGATTCTTACCCTCGTAGACATCGAACAAATAAACATCCTTCAATAGTTTCTTCTCGCTTTCGGATGCCACCTTCACAACATCAGCGAATGTTACAGTCTTGTCGAGCAGCAACGCCAAATCGCGTTTCACCTCTGGGAACTTGGAGATTTCCTCATACGCCACTTTGTTACGCTTCACCTCAGAAAGCACCACATTCCACTCAACATCTGCGTAGAAAACTTCAGAATCAATGCCCATCTGCGTAGTGAGTTTCTTTGAAACAACACCCAATGTCGCCAAACATTTGCCAGATGCCGTGAGCAAGGTCATACCCTCAGAAAGGAGGCAACCATCATATTTTCCGATGGACAACTTGCGGCGGTCGATTCCCAGACGTGCAAAGATATTGTCTACATAAGCGGAAAGGTAGTAGAACGTAACCCTCTCCTGCTTTGCCACCCAACTTTGCGGAGTTTTATTACCAGCCACCCAGATGCCCAAGTGAAGTTCCTCGGAATAAGGTGCGAGGGGTTGCTCGTTAGTAGACTCCTTGGTTGGATTCCTGTGGTAGCAGTTGCCAAACTCGTAAAATTTAATGTCGCCGTTCCTACGATTCTCGTTGTAGGCGATGCCCTCCAAACCGCCGAAAAGCAAAGTTTGGCGCATACAACCCAAGTCGGCACTAAGCGGATTCATCACGTTGATGGTCGTACCCTCGGCGAATCCATTCTCAGGCACATAATATGAAATCTTCGTCAGCGAGTTATTCAGAATCTCGTGGAATCCGCCCGCCGTCAACTGCTCCGAAACGATGTTCTGCAGCTTCATCGTATCAGGCTTTGGAGAGTAAGCGATAGAAGAATTCAAATGGCTACCACCATCCACGTTATCATATCCGTAGATGCGGAGGATATCCTCAATCACATCCACATCGCGCTGCACATCAACACGATAGGTTGGCACTTCAAGTTGCAAAGCCTCTGCCGTTTCCGACTTGATGTTGATCTCCAATCCCTTCAAAATCGTCTTCACATCGTCTTTAGCAATGACTTTGCCCACCAGCGAGTTGAGTTTCTCGTAGGATAGACTTACAGGGAATGGAGCCTGCGGTGTAGGATAGCTATCAAACACTTCGCACGAAACGGTTCCTCCCGCCAACTCTTTGATTAAGAGGGCGGTCAACTTCAAAATATAGATGGTGATGTTAGGGTCGCAACCGCGCTCGTAACGGAACGAAGCGTCGGTGTTCAAGCCGTGCCGGCGTGCGGTTTTTCTTACAGAAACAGGATTAAAGCATGCGCTTTCGATGAAGACATTCTTCGTAGAGTCTGTAACACCAGAATCCAAACCGCCGAACACGCCAGCCAAACACATCGGACCTTTTTCGTCGCAAATCATCAGATCTTCGGCACTCAACGTACGCTCAACACCGTCCAAAGTTGTGAATTTCGTGCCTTCGGCAACATTCTTCACAATGATGTGGCGGCCGTCGATTTTGTCCGCGTCAAAAGCGTGGAGCGGCAAGCCCATCGAGTGGAGCATAAAATTCGTGATGTCCACCACATTGTTGATTGGACGCAAACCAATGGTTTTCAACAACTTCTGCATCCATTCTGGCGATTCCTTGATGGTTACGCCAGCGACAACCACGCCCGAGTAGCGCGGAGCAGCCTTCACGTTCTCCACGGTAACCATCATCGGATAGTTATTATTCTCCACTTTAAAGGCAGAAACATCGGGCCTCGTCAATGTGTATTTATTATTGTGTAATGCGAAGTAGGCAGCCAAATCTCTCGCCACGCCGTAATGCGAAGTGGCGTCGATACGATTAGGGGTGATATCCACCTCAATCACATAATCGCTTGAAATTTTGTAATAGTCGCTCGCCAACGTTCCCACCTTCACATCGGCAGGCAGTTCGATGATGCCGTTGTGGCTTGTGCCGACTCCGATCTCGTCCTCAGCGCAGAGCATACCGAACGACTCCACGCCGCGCAGTTTCGAACGCTTAATCGTGAACGATTGGTCGCCGTCATATAGTTTAGTTCCTATGGTGGCGACGATAGTCTTCAATCCTGTACGGCAGTTTGCTGCACCACAAACGATTTGCAAAGGCTCGTTCTCACCAATGTTTACCTTTGTCACATGCAAATGGTCGGAATCAGGGTGGTTCTCGCACGACAAAACCTCGCCTACAACAAGACCCTTCAAACCACCTTTGATAGACTCTACTTCTTCAATGCCACCGACCTCCAAACCAATGGAAGTTAAAATCTTCGACACCTCTTCTGGCTCAATATCAAGATTGATATATCTCTTCAGCCAACTATACGAAATATTCATATATATATATTGTTTCTTTTAAATTCTTCTGATCAGAAATCCATCCCAGAAACCACAAGGATAGACCTAACCGCAAAATTAGAAAAATTATTGCAGTAAACGAGGAAAAGTACAAGGTTGATTTTTCAAAGTCGCCATCGTCCTTCATCAACATTTCTGAAAAACGACATCTCTAAATGTGAAACAATTCAAAAAGCCCGCCCAAACGCATTAAAATATGTTAAAGAGCAGAAAAATCTTGTCAATATGTTGCACAACACAAAAACTGAGCATATATTTGCATCGTGTTTTTCATGGTATTAGATTTAAGGTTAGAGAGAGCGGATGTCGTGATGACATCCTTCTTTGTTTTTAGGGGGTAGGTAATCCATATAAATTAGACAAATTAAGATTGGATACAAAAAATGGCTGCTATCGTAAAACAAGATAACTGCTATTGAAACAACAAAACACCAATGTTTTTGCACACCTAACCCGCAACATACTTTTGCGGCGTAATCAAAAAAAT
>CAVGRN010000081.1:0-8636 GCA_963631545.1 Paludibacteraceae bacterium
AGTTTATGCGCGACTGGGCTGATGCCTCCGAGGGCAAGAGCAAGGAATACAGCCGGGCCACCTTCAAGAAGAAGATATATGACTATTGCGAAAATGAAAACATCATCTGCAACCCGAAGCACCTTTTTGAGAACGACAGTGACAAACAGCGCAAATGTTTCAAACTGCAAGCATGGGTTACGCAAGAGTACTTTGTCGGCCGCGAGTGGGAGAACGACAACACCATCGAACCGAAGTTCATTCGTTACCTGCAAACGTCTAAACACGTTTTCTTCTTCTTCCGTCCGGGCAAAGACGAAGCGCCGAAGGACTACAAGGAACTGAAGCGCCGAGCAAAGCAATTCGCCGAACAGCCCGACCCGTTGCCCTACCGCGACGAAAACGGCAACACGGTGCAACTCACCCCCGAAGAAAAAGAACGCTGGGAAAACTACCGGCAACGGAAACAGGGACGCCGGATCGTGCAAACCAATAACACAACTACGGCGACGATTCCTATAAGGGAAGACGATATGCCGTTTTAAGCCACAATAACGATGATAGAACAAAACCATATATACAACGTGGATTACTTCGAAGGTTTGAAACAGATACCTGACGGAACTGTGGACTTACTTTATAGGCTTTGAAATAAACGAAGAATATTACCGCACCGCCTGCAAGCGGATAAGGTTAGAACAACAAACGCAATCATTATTTTAACAAGATAAAACAACACTATGGCAAGTTTCAATGGCTCCATCGACCTGCTTGCGCTCAATGGCGCGAAGGTCTACACTGGCATCGACCAGAAGAACCCTCAGAGGGCATTCGTCTGCATCCCCGTAGACGTGAATGAAATCAAGATTACCACTTCGCGACAGAACGCCGACAAGCAGATTGCCGGACTGCGCGTGAACATGTGGCCGCTCAACGAACAGTACAAGAACAAGGTGCGCCAGTCGGCAATGGAACGCGGCGACACCAACGCCAACGTACCGACACACGAAATTCAGTTGAGTTTTACTACCGACTACGTTAAGGCCATCGTCAAACAGTTCCCGAAGCTCGTAGAGCAAGTTAAGGAACAGAACAAACAACGCGACCCCGACATTGTCAATCAAGACCCGACCGATGAAAGCACCCACCTCTTCAAGGCCATCCGCAACCGCATGAACAAACGGTTGGCAATGATGTACCAGCCACAGCAGACGCAGCAGACCACATACCAGCAACCGCAGAGTTACACCCCCGCCGGACAGGTAAGCGCCTACACCGCTCCGGCAGAACCGGACTACAACGCACCGTTCCAGTTCAACGAATCAGACCTTCCATTTTAACCTTATAAACCTCACACAACAATGATAAAGTTTCAAGCCCGTTCCTCACGCGAACTTCTTAAAGCCCTTCAGAAAGCAGCAAAGTGTATTGCGTCGAAAAATACCATTTCCATCCTTTCGAGTGTACTTCTCTCTGAAAGCAACCACAAGTATTACTTCACCTCGTCAACCGGCGACGCACAGTTAACGCTCCCCGCTCCGATGGTAGCGCTCGAGGGCAACCTGTCTCACCCCGTCGCCATCCCCGTAGAACTCATCTCGTCGTTCCTTGGCACCCTTCCCGACTGCGTGATTGACCTCAACTTCAACGACAGCCGCGCAATCGAGATGACCTATTGCACCGACGTGAACGGACAGCTCAAAGAGGGTAAGGTAGTCGTGTCCTACGAAGACGGTTCCATGTTCCCGAAGTTGCAGAGCGTTAGCGGCGACAACGTGACCCACATTGTTATACCCCGCGAGAAATTCGACACCACCACCAACAACATGGCAAGTTTTGCCCTGCGTAACGACCTTCGTCCCGTTCTCGGTTGCATGTATATCGACGTGGCCGAAGATATATCAGACGTTACGTTCGTTGGCACCAACGGCACAATGCTCTACCGCTACGTTCACTCCAACAACCCCGCAAGAGGCGGCAGCGATTTCTTCCGTGGTGGAACGCCCACCGGCATGCTGGTAAGTTGCATGAACTTCCGCGTGCTCTCCGTGTTTGAGGATTGCGAGAACATCGACATCGAGAGCGACGGACGCACCATCCGTTTTTCAGCAAAGGGAATTGAACTTCTTTGCAAACAGGTTGAGGGCCGCTACCCGAACTACAAATCGGTCATCCCCTTCAACGCTCCCAATTACCTCACGTTCTCCAAGAAGGAAATGCTCAACATCCTGAAACGTATCAGCATTTTCAGCAGCAAAACGAGCAACGCCATCGTACTGGCCAAGGAGGGAATGTTCCTCGACGTTTCGGCTCAGGACACCGACTTCAGCCGTTCCGCTTCCGACCAGGTACTTCTTGCCGGTTCCGAGTGCGCCGACGGTTTCCAAATCGGTTTCAGTTATGTCAACCTGCAAACGGCCATCAACGCCATCAACAGCGACACCGTGAAAATGTGTATTACTTCGCCCAGTCGCGCAGTGACCTTCACGGCCGACACCCCCGCACCCACCGAACTCTCACTTTGTATGCCAATGCAAATTCAGTAAGCCCTATGGACGACACACTTCTTTTCATCCCGCCCTGTTGCGTTGACAACAAACTGCCGAGGGCTATATACCAAGCCCCCCGTTGCGCGCTCACGTTCTACACCCACGGCGACGTGACGATGGAAAAGTTCTACCGCGCTGTTTCCTATATGATAGGCGGTTCGCACATGATGGTATTGGCAATGCCGATTCTTGAACCGGAGACGATGGCGTTTTTCCTTCAGTGCCTTGAACGCAACTGGGTCACGTCGATTGTTCTGCTGTCGAACCGCGACCAACGACGGATGGTCGAGAAATACCTCGCCGGCTATGAAGAGCGCTACTTCTACACCTTCTCAAAAGACGTGACCGAACTCAGCAGCCACATGGCGCTCTACAACGAAGACCGTTCGCTGACCATCAACGGCCCAATGTACGCCCGTTCGTTCAACAACATCTGCTTGGTTTCCTACTCGGCCATGTTCCACCCGTCGTACAACCTGAACTCGAGAAAGGACGATTGGGGCATCCCTCTGCGCAACCTGCTCATGCCCGACGTGCTCGCCGCACGAAAGGATAAAGAACAAACGCGTCGGGAACACACCACCGACATCGACCACTTCCTTCACCTCGAATTTCCACCCTTTAACGAATAGACACCTATGAACCGCCGCCCCACCCAAAGTTACACCGAACTTCGCCGCTACTGCGAGAAGTGGCAATGGACGGACCCCCGTTCCGGTGTAAAGACCACAGGCTACGTCCACCCGCAAACCGCAAAAGGCGTGCAACGCGTGCCATTTTTCATTAAGTTCGTCACCAAGTCCGGCCACGTCGATCAGGGCAACTGCGTTTGCCTTTCCGTCGACACCGACCGCCACCAGCGCAAAGTGCAGTTCGTGGCAAGCAACGAAATTCGTGTGGTCAACGACGTTCTCGTTATCGAGGTAGACGGCACACGGTTCATCACTCACTAACGAAGATATTTAGATTACTTTATAGTTGCTACTTTTGAAAGTTTCGCTCTGCTGGTTCGGGAGAATAGGTAGAGCCCCCTTGAACGAAAACTCTTAAACTCGATATATTATGTGGAATCCATTCAAAGCCTACAAGCGTTACCGCAAAATGCGCGAACTGAAAGATGTGGTACGCGTGTTCACCATACTCGAAAACCTTGCCCGCCGTGGCATGATATTTTGGAATGCGAAAGATAAGACGCTTCTCATTGAGCAGAGCCTTGCCACTCTTCAACTCGCCGGCGGTCACGACGCATTTGTTCGTTTCCTCAACCGCATATCGGCATGGCAACACTACCGCCTCATGCAAGACGCCTACGAAAACTACCGCATCGAAGTCGAAGCCGAAGCCGTGCGCAAAGCGAAAGCCGGTGCCACGAACGAACTCACCGACATGGACATTATGCGCATCCGTCAGCACGCCCGCATGACCCTGCCGGAACTCGACCCCGAGACACTTCCCTTCCCGAAGGAATTTGACCTATTCATCATATCGCAGTCGGCCCCCGTAGCCCAGACCGCAAGCGAAGCCGCCGGAAGCCTTATAGCCGTAGGCCACTTCGACGGAAAGAAGGTAGAGTTGGCCATGTACGAAGACCTCAAAACGCAAATCATTAACCCCGACAACGACGATGCTGACAGTAACCCCTAAATACGAATACCGCGTCAAGAAGGAATCGTGGGACGACTTGGACGCATTCTTCAACACCCTCAACTGCGAAGTGCCACCACAGTTCAACGTCTACCTCGTGCAAGTGCGCCGCTACTTCACTTGGGTCACATTGAAAGCCTTCTCCGGCCATAAGAACGACACACTGGCAAAAAAACTTGCCGACGATCTGCTCGAAACACTTAAAACAAACAACTTATGATAAAACTACTTTTCATCATTCTCTTCATCCTAGGAGCCCTCGGTCTCGCCTTCGCCTCGGCAAAGGTCGCCTACGTGCTGGGCCAAATGAAGGGCGTGCGCGTTGGACTTGAAAAAGCCACCGAAGAATACCTTGCCGAAAAGACTAAGGGTGAGACCCCAACACCGACAACAACAACGAAAACAAACGCAAAGAACTATGGAACAAAATGACCCGCAAGAAGTTCTCGGCCTGACCGACGCACAGGTTGCCGAAATGCTCTTTGGCGCAGTTCCCGCCCCGCGCCCCGCATCGCGGTTGCTGAAGTTTACCTCGCCCACCTGCGGAATGTGTCGTGCCCTGACCCAAGCATTTGAAAAAGCCAACGTGCCCCACACGACCATCGACATATCGACCGACGACGGATATGCCCTTGCCCAGCGCTACCACGTGCGCCACCTCCCCACCGTTGTGGAACTCGACGACAGGGGCAACATTGCCAACCGTTGCGACAAGTACGGCGAAATACTCAAACTCTACGTTCGATAACCGGACCGGCAAGTCCGCTCACCCGTGCGGACTTGCCTAACTTAGCAACTGCAAAACGTAACCATCCACCCACCACCATGACCACCAACACCACAAACCCCACGACCGAGGAAGACCGCGACACCGCCCGCAAGGTGGAGTTTCTGCGCCGCTATTGTCAGTCGCAAAACGCGGCCACCGGATCGAAGTACGACTCCAACGCCAACGTCGAGAACAAAAACATTGCCACCCTCATCGGCGAGCTCCCCAAAGAGAACTTCATCCGCTTGAACCGCAAACTCCTCACCGACCGCATCACCGAACTCTACGGACGCGAAACGGCCGACCAATACCTCTACCTGCTCAACAACCACTTCATCTACAAGAACGACGAAACATCTCTTGCCAACTACTGCGCATCCATCACCATGTACCCCTGGCTCCTCAACGGAACGAAAGGCATAGGCGGCAACAGCACGGCCCCCACCAACCTGAAAAGTTTCTGCGGCGGTTTTATCAACATGGTGTTCATCGTCAGTTCAATGCTTTCCGGCGCATGTGCCACACCCGAGTTTCTGATGTACATGAGCCACTTCCTCGAAAAGGAATACGGAGGCGACTACTACCTTCACCCCGCCGCCGTGGTCGACCTGTCATACCGCAGCCGCACGCTCGACAAGGTTATCACCGATTGCTTCGAACAGATTGTCTACTCCATCAACCAACCCACCGGAGCTCGCAACTTCCAAAGCGTTTTTTGGAACATATCCTACTACGACAAATACTACTTCGACAGCATCTTTGGCGAGTTCTATTTTCCCGACGGTTCGCAACCCTCATGGCCTGCCCTGTCGTGGCTTCAGAAGCGCTTCATGACGTGGTTCAACGAAGAGCGCACGAAGACCGTTCTCACGTTCCCCGTTGAAACCATGGCGCTCCTATCAAAAGATGGCGACGTGCTCGACACCGAATATGCCGACCTCACCGCACGGATGTATGCCGAAGGCCACTCTTTCTTCACCTACATGAGCGACAGCGCCGACAGCCTCGCCTCTTGTTGCCGTCTGCGCAACGAGATTCACAACAACGGCTTCAGTTACACCCTCGGTGCCGGCGGCGTAAGCACAGGTTCAAAGTCCGTGCTCACCCTCAACGTGAACCGTTGCGTGCAGCAGGCCGCCATGATCGGACAAGACTACACCACCTTCATCGCCGACATTGTCAACCTCATGCACCGCGTGCAGATAGCCTACAACGAAAACCTCAAGGAACTTCAGCGCGCCGGCATGCTCCCCCTCTTCGACGCAGGCTACATCGACATTGCCCGTCAGTACCTCACCATCGGCGTGAACGGACTGGTTGAAGCCGCCGAAAGCCTCGGCATCGAAATCAGCGACAACGAGCACTACGAACACTTTGTGGGCAGCATCCTTTCCGTCATCGAGGACTACAACCAGCGCTACGCCTCGTCCGACGTAATGTTCAACTGCGAAATGATACCCGCCGAAAACGTCGGAGTGAAGCACGCCAAGTGGGACCGCGAGGACGGCTACAAAGTGCCCCGCGACTGCTACAACAGTTACTTCTACATTGTGGAAGATCCCAACACCGACATCATCGAGAAGTTCCGTCTCCACGGCCGTCGCTACATTGAACACCTCACCGGCGGCAGTGCCCTCCACATGAACCTCGACGAACACCTTTCGCAAGCCCAGTACCGCCAGTTGCTCCGAGTTGCAGCGCGTGAAGGTTGCAACTACTTCACGTTCAATATCCCCAACACCCTTTGCAACACCTGCGGCCACATCTCCAAACACAACCTACGGGAATGCCCCAAGTGTGGAAGCCACGACCTCGACTACCTCACCCGCATCATCGGCTACCTAAAGCGCGTGTCGAACTTCTCGCTCGACCGACAGAAAGAAGCCGCCCGCCGCTACTATCAACACAGCGAAGAATAAACCCTCTCACCGGCACACACGGACGTTTCACCCGTGTGTGCCACCACCCGAAAACGAACAGAGAACCATGTCCTTTAACAATTGGAAAACGCCCCGCCGCCCCGACCAAGCCACGAAGTACCCCCTTCCGCTTGTGTGGAACGAACAAAAGCACGTAAGGGAATACGTGCTGGAAGGCGAAAACCTACGAATGTTCCTTAAACTCTTCCCCATCCACAGCACCCGCCGCCTGATGAGCTGGTTCGGCCTGTCCTACCGCACCGTTCAGCGTTTCGCCCGGCGACATGGCATCGAAAAAAACATGGACGCCATACGCCGAGAACACTCTCGCGACGTAAGGAAAACCTGCGAAGCGAACGGCTACTACGATTCCATTCGCGGCCGTCGACCCAGCGAAGCCGCCATCGAAGCCACCAAGCGCCTGCGCGCCTCAGGTTTCAACCCGTGGCTCTCGGTCAAGGAAAACAACCCCCGCCGCTACCGGAAACTAAGGGAGAAACAATCTGCCGACCGCAAAGAACTCTTCCGCAAAGAAGCCCTTCGCGAAAAGTACGGGATGAAACGCAAAACGAAACTCCGTCTTAGTGCCCTGACTAAAACCGCAAGAAGCCACAAACACGCCATGATAGTTAAAAACAACTACTTCGCCGACCCCGACCACGTAGACTACATCTGCTACGACAGCGAGACCCGCCGCAGTGCCCGTCGCGAGGACACCGCCCGCCGCCACGGCCTGACGGTTGTCGAAGGCGAGGATTAACCCCCTAACAACCGATAGAACAATGAAAGCCCGACAAGCCCTTAAAATCATCCGACAGGGACGCGGCGGTCGTCCGCATCAATTCAACGCGTATTGGTACATCCGCCTTCTCTCCGTTTGTTTCCACCACGGTCCGCAAGACCACCGCGTACTCGCCGCCCTACGACGTGCGAAACGCTCCGTATCCCGCCGCCACGGTCTGACGGTTGTCGAAGGCGAAGACTAACCCCTAAACAACCGATAGGACAATAAAAACACGTTAACGCGATGAAACTATATCACGGATCCGACGCAATTTTCGACGCGTTCGACAAAAGATACATAGGTACCGGCGACGGTTGTGCCGTTTATGGTCGGGGGTTCTACTTCACTCCGAAACTAAAAGACGCCGCCGACTACGCAACCGTAGCCCTCTACGCGGTAGAAGTCCCCGACGACGATGGCACGAACTATTTCCCCTTTATTAGTCAGCAATTCGAACCTTTCGTCAAACGCATAACCCCTGCACTTCAAAAACACGGATTTGCAGTAAAAACAACAGGAAGCGACTATGCCGAATGGGTAAAAGACCACGAACCGTCCATTTCCGCAGTGTGCATTTACGGCGGTTACGCATCGGCGATTTACGAAAGCATTGCCGACGCTTACGACGAAGAATTCGCCGCGCAAATCCTCCGCGAAGCCGGTTATGTAGGCATCCGCTCTGGTAGGAAAGGTCGTAAGGACAACGTCTACGTCATTTTCGACCCATCTGACATCACCATCGTTGAAAGACACAGAATCGATTACTCGCCGGATATGAACCCTTACATTCCGGAGGAATATACCAACCATTTCAACACCCCCACATTATGACAGGCGAATACGCAACCATCACCCTCCACCTCATCCCCGGCGGTATCTTTGCCGAGTGCGAGGACACAGACGAAAGCATCATCATCCCCGAAGGCAACGCCAACACCCTCGTCGACTTTATTAACGAGGTGGACGCTAACACGAACCCCGACGCGGTTTAC
>CAVGRN010000082.1:0-8612 GCA_963631545.1 Paludibacteraceae bacterium
TATGAAGCTCAGTATGCGAGCGTGGAAGAGTTGAGCGTAGGCGTTGAGGCTGCCGACAGTCTGACAAGCCCCTTATATGAACAATGAACCGAAATTTTGTGCGAAAAATACTAAATTCGCCGTGCAAAGTGGAAACTGTTGCTTGCGGTCTTTTGCTGCGGTGTCGGTAGCGTTGCGCCAACATCGTTAGAATAAGCTTTCTTTGAGTAATGTGAATTGATAAATTGTTGTATATCAGTAATAAAGTTGAAAATATATGTTGAACATAAGTGAAATAAGAAACCCAGAATTGTGGGAAAATGGAGCGAGAAAAATCCAGTGGGTGAAGCAGAATATGCCACTGCTCAGAGGCATTGAAAAGGAATTTTCCGAGAAAAAGCCTTTCGCCGGACTGAAAATCGCTCTCTCCGTGCATCTCGAGGCAAAGACTGCCTACCTCTGCAAAGTGCTTGCGGCAGGTGGTGCAGATATGTATGTAACGGGCTCCAACCCTCTTTCTACCCAGGACGACGTCGCCGCTGCTCTTGTGCGCGATGGTTTGAAGGTCTTCGCCTGGTACAATGCGACCGACGAGGAGTACCACCGCCATATCGCCCGTGTTATCGAGGCAGGTCCGAACATCATCATCGACGATGGTGGCGACCTTGTCCACTTAATCCACACCGAGCGGCCCGACCTCATCCCGAATGTCATCGGGGGATGCGAAGAAACCACTACGGGCATTATCCGTCTTATTGCAATGAACAAGTCGGGCGAGCTGAAATTCCCAATGGTACTTGTAAACAATGCGGATTGCAAACACCTCTTCGACAATCGTTATGGAACAGGGCAGTCTGTGTGGGATGGCATCAACCGCACCACCAACCTGATTGTCGCCGGCAAAAATGTTGTTGTGGCAGGCTACGGTTGGTGTGGGAAGGGCGTTGCAATGAGAGCGAAAGGCTTAGGTGCAGATGTGATTGTGACTGAGGTAGACCCGATAAAAGCAATGGAGGCTGTAATGGATGGTTTCAAGGTGATGAAGATGGAGGAAGCAGCCAAGGTGGGCGATTTCTTCGTTACCGTTACGGGCTGCGACGGCGTTATCACTGAAAAGTGTTTCGTGAATATGAAGGATGGTGCGGTGTGTTGCAACGCAGGTCATTTTGATTGCGAGGTAGACGTCGCATGGCTTAGAAGCAACTGCGTGAAATCGTGGGTGGCAAGAAACAACATTATGGGTTATGAGCTGAAAAACGGCAGAAGCGTGTATGTAATTGCGGAGGGTAGACTTGTAAACCTTGCCGCTGGCGACGGACATCCCGCCGAGATTATGGATATGTCGTTTGCCGTGCAGGCGATGTGCGCCCTTCACCTTGTGAAAAACAGGGGCAGACTCAATGGTATGGTCATCGACGTGCCGAGGGAGGTGGATTTGGAGATCGCCCACAGGAAGCTTGCCGCTTGGAACATTGAGATAGACAAACTCACCCCAGAGCAGGAAGCCTACCTCAACAAGGGGCTTTAACGGAATAAGAAGTGGATTTTATGGAAACACCCAAATCACTGCAAGCATTAGCGGCGCATCAGGCGGCCTATCAGGCGCAGTTGGCAAAGCTACCATATTATCACATTGTGCGCCCCATTGTGGAGGAATTCCTCAAGCAGATAATCTCATACGGCGCATTCTACATTCGAGTGAAAGTCGATGCTCTGGATGCCATACTTGAATCGAAACATCTGAAAAATATGATGGAAACAGGAACGGGTGCCACCTTGGGCGGGAAAAAAACGCGCGAGGAGGTTACTGAGTCGCTTTTCGGTTGCAACGCAAAAAAACTCCTGCCAAGCGAGTTTCCGAAATACGGTTTTTTGTCGCAGCCAGACGCCCTCCGCGACCTTGCCGTGAACGCGGATATGTGGATGCAGTATGGCGATGTTTCCATCCAATTGAAAAAAGACCGACTGATGCACCGCACCACTTTGTGTGTGGGCGATTCCGTGGATTTCGGACGGTGCGATATGATGGTTCCCACGCGAGTGGACGATGTGAAGGCAACGTGCATTTGCGGCTTGCCGCGCAAGGGTAGCCCCTTTTTGAGGTTGCGCGACCCACTGGCGTTTTATGGTGTCTTCGCATCGTGGGTTGTGCAGAAAAAACTGACAGTCAATAACTTCCAAAAAATTGACGACTTGGCTACTGATATGCCTCCGGTGTTCAATTTCTTTGAACTCCAATATCACGGCGAGCTGGACGTTACCAAGGATGTGGAGCGTATCGACATCATCCCTTCGTCGGTAGAGGAAAAAGAGAAACTTTTGGTTCTGAAAGATAAATTCGCCGCATTGGGGGTGAAAATGGAAGTTTCCGAACTGTTTTAGCGTCATAACTCGGCTTTCTACGCACTAAGATTTTTTGACCCTTATTCCTTTTTCTGCTATCTTTGTAGAAATTTGATGGAAAGACCTTTTCGTTAACCGTATGGATAGAAACAGACACATCTGGCTATGCCGTGGAGAGAAAAGGAATAAGAAAATAAGAATTTGATGGATAACATACGAAATTTCTGCATTATCGCGCATATTGATCATGGTAAAAGCACGTTGGCAGACCGCCTTTTGGAGTTCACGAAAACCGTTACAGGAAAGGATCTTCAAGCGCAGGTGTTGGACGATATGGATCTGGAACGCGAACGTGGCATAACAATCAAGAGCCACGCCATCCAGATGGATTATCTTTATAAAGGTAAGAAATACGTGCTGAACCTCATCGATACCCCGGGACATGTGGATTTCTCGTATGAGGTGTCGCGTTCCATTGCCGCATGCGAGGGCGCGCTGCTCATCGTCGACGCTTCGCAAGGTATCCAGGCGCAGACCATTTCCAACCTCTATATGGCACTGGAACATGATTTGGAAATCATCCCCGTTATGAACAAAATCGACCTTCCTGGGGCGATGCCTGACGAGGTGGAAGATCAAATCGTTGACCTCCTTGGCTGCAAACGCGAGGACATTATCCGCGCAAGTGGAAAAACGGGCGAGGGAGTGATTGACATCCTCAATGCGATTGTCGAGCGCATTGCACCACCCGTGGGCGATCCTTCCGCACCGTTGCAGTGCCTGATTTTCGACTCTGTGTTCAATCCGTTCCGTGGTATCATCGCCTATTTCAAAATTGTGAACGGAACAATCAATAGTGGTGATTTCGTCAAGTTTGTCGCTACCGAAAAGGAATATCTTGCAGATGAGATCGGAATCCTCCGACTTGACCTCTCTCCGCAAAAATCGCTTTCCGCAGGAAATGTTGGTTATATCATCTCGGGTATCAAAACCTCGCGCGAGGTGAAGGTGGGTGATACAATCACGCATGTGGACTGCCCGTGCGATAAAGCCATCGAAGGTTTTGAGGAGGTGAAGCCAATGGTCTTTGCAGGTGTGTACCCTATTGATACAGAGGATTTCGAGGATTTACGCGCATCTATGGAGAAACTCCAGCTGAATGATGCTTCGCTGACGTTCCAAGCAGAATCGTCGTTGGCATTGGGCTTCGGTTTCCGTTGCGGATTCTTGGGAATGTTGCACATGGAAATCATCCAGGAGCGGCTCGACCGGGAGTTCGATATGAACGTCATCACCACGGTGCCTAATGTGCGTTACGACGTTTACACGAAGAAAGGCGAGAAGATAGAGGTGCATAACCCGTCGGGCTTGCCTGACCCTACGCTCATCGAGAAAATCGAAGAGCCTTATATCCGCGCTTCGGTCATTACATCGGCAGAGTTTATCGGTCCGATTATGTCGCTCTGCCTTGGCAAAAGAGGTGAATTGGTGCGGCAAGACTATATTTCCGGCAACCGTGTGGAATTGGTGTATGATATGCCGTTGGGCGAGATCGTCTTCGACTTCTACGATAAGTTGAAAAGCATCTCCAAAGGTTATGCCTCGTTCGACTACCATCCCAATGGCATGCGCGAGTCAAAATTGGTGAAGCTTGACGTGTTGCTGAATGGTGAGGCGGTGGACGCTCTCTCCACGCTCACGCACTTCGACAACGCCTACACGCTTGGGAAACGGATGTGCGAGAAGTTGAAAGACCTCATCCCTCGTCAGCAGTTTGATGTTGCCATCCAAGCGGCGATCGGCTCAAAAATCATCGCTCGCGAAACGGTGAAGGCTGTACGAAAGGATGTTACCGCGAAATGCTACGGCGGTGATATATCGCGTAAGCGTAAACTGCTTGAGAAACAGAAAAAAGGAAAGAAGAGAATGAAGCAAATCGGTACGGTGGAAGTGCCGCAGAAGGCTTTCTTGGAGGTTTTGAAGCTGGATTGATGGCCCAGCCTTCTAATTTTAAATCATAAAACTCAAGTGGAGTGGAGCAAAGCCACTCCGAGACTAAGTTGGTATGTTAGACAAAATTTTAAACTCAATAATAAAAGACGAAGGGAAGCCATCTTCCGAGGTGGCGAAGTGGCTGTTCGACCAGTTGAATATCCGTGCTAAGAGGGAGGATGATAATAAATCTTCGTTCCATTCGTACTCGTTCGATTACCAGGATTGTTTCTTCCATTTGGAAACATCGCCCGACCAGCCCGTCGCCTGCTTGAAGTTTTTCTATATACTGACTGAATCGTATGACTATCAGGCGGTTATATATTTCCTGTGCAATTATATGAATCAGCACAGTGGCTATTATAACACGTTCTACCATACTTACGACGAAACGGATAACACCGTTTCCGTGCATCTCACATCCAGCCTGATTCTGGATGGAGAGAATGAGAAGATACGCGACCGTTTTACCGACGCACTTGCCGAGCTCTTTGAGTTGAGGCGTGTCGCATACAACGAGTTTGAGGAGGTAAAGGCTTCGTATGACAAGCAGGGAAGGCGCGATGTTTTTGATGATGCGGTGAAGCAGAGGCGCAGCCTCTATCTCCTTATGGAACACGAATTGGATGGTGGGCGTTTAGAGAAAATCGATCAAACGACATTCCGCCATTTCCGAATGACGCCGCAGGATTTGTTCTCGTTGCCAAGTTTCCCAATAGATGAAAGCAAAATCGTGTCAGTCTCCCTTACGAGGGTGCATCAAGCCATAACTTATATCAGTCAAGACGAGTATGGTACGTTCGACATTGCAGCGGTGATTCGCGAGCAACGTGGTGAGGAGGAAAAGGCTGGGAAGACTGTCGGAAGCGACTATCTTTTGGCAGTAACCTTAGAGGGTGGTATGACGTACAAGGTGGATTTCCAGTGGCAATCCACATCTAAGGTATCCAACTACTACTGGTTGGAAATCATCGCACCTTGGGAGATCTCAAAGAAAGGAATGGTGCAAGAGGCGGAGGGGCGTGTCGGGTCGGTGTATGTTCTTGATAAATCGGCAGACAATAACCATGCAGAAGTCCGTTTTATGATGGACGATGCCAAGGATAAGTACAAAAACAATAAACTTGATGAGCTGACTGAGGAGCAGAAGAACCTTGTCGTTTTCATGGATTGGGATTTGTCTGACGATGTTTATTGGGGTACGAAATATTTCAATGATAAGGCGTTCTTTCAGTGTATCAAGCATTTGGAGCGAGTCGTGCTGGCGGTTCGCCCTGTGTTTAACACGTTCACGCGGAGGCAGAAGAACGTCGCTATGGATGTCTACTATAAGTTGGGCTATGCGTATGCAGAGTTGAAGATATACTCCAAGGCGTTGTCTGTGTTGCAGATTCCGTATAATTTTGGGTCGATAATTGGCAGTGTGGAGTATATCAATTGCCTGATGAACACGGATGATTTCCGCGCAGAGTCTGTTGTAGACCAAGAGCTTGGTGCAGTCGTGGAACGATTGTCGAACATTGAGGAGGACGAAGAGGATGCGCCAGAAGGATTCGTTGAATACAAGTCCTTCCTTTGCCGGCAGAAAGTCTATATTTTGGAAAATGCGAGAGATTTTGCCCAAGCGGAGTCTTTCCTAAAAGGTCTGTTGAAAGAGGAGAATGTAGACCTCCGCTCATTTGCGGAAGAGGAAATGAAGCATTTGAAGGAGATGCAGATGGCAGAGCAGCGTAAGGAGTCTGAATCAACGGATAAGAAATCATAACATCATACACTTCAGTTTTTTGTAGGGGGGGAATGGCTTTTTAGGGAAGCGTCCCCCCATTATCGTTGTGCAGGGTTCGTTGCTTCGCTGAGGTAATGACAAGTTGACTTGGCCTCGCATATTTAGCTTGACGAAAATGTTGAAAAGAACCATACTATTTGCTACAGTCTTTAAAATCCTATAAATTTGCGTGGGTCTTTGTTTCAAAGTCCCATTCGAATATTTTTGAACTAATTGCTGAATGGAAATTTTGATGATTATTTTGTTCCTGTTAGGCTATACATGTATAGCGATGGAACACACCATTAATGTGAACAAGGCGGCAACCGCTTTACTTTTGTCGGCATTGCTGTGGACGGTTTATATTTTGAATGCGGATGCGATCCTTACGCACTTCCCCTCGCACGAGGAGGTTGTTGCGCACGTAACGGGAGTGCAGATTATAGAGCATTTGGGCGATGTTGCTTCCACGTTGTTCTTCTTGATGGGGGCGATGACGATTGTGGAGTTGATAGATGTTCACGGGGGCTTTTCCATTATAACTAAAAGAATTACGACGAGGGACAAACGTAGATTGATGTGGATGCTTTGTTTCATCACATTCTTTATGTCAGCCGTTTTGGATAACCTTACGACAACGATTGTAATGGTGATGCTGCTTCGCAAGCTTGTATTCGACCAAAAGGAACGTTGGCTTTTTGCATGCCTCATCGTGATAGCGGCCAACTCAGGTGGTGCGTTCTCTCCGATTGGAGATGTTACAACCATTATGCTTTGGGTGAAGGGGAATGTCAGCACGGCGGGCTTGGTTCCAAATTTGATTGTCCCTTCGTTGCTTTCGGTGATTGTGCCGGCGATGGTTGCCAGCCGATTCTTAAAGGGAACGCTTCCGCCAATCAAAGCTTCTGCAGAGCAGACGGTGGGTGCGCAGGCGTATGTAACGGAACGCGAGCAGCGTGTCATTTTCTATATGGGAATAGGCGCTTTGATTTTTGTCCCTATCTTCAAGTCCATCACCCATTTGCCGCCGTTCATTGGTGTTCTGTTTGGGTTGGGCGTTCTTTGGTTCTACACTGAATTGATGTACCACAAGAAGACACAGGTGCCAGAGGCATCGAAGGCTCGCATCAGCAATGTGCTTTCCAGGGTGGATTTTACGACGATTCTCTTTTTCTTGGGCATATTGATGGCTGTGGCAGCGTTGCAGTGCGCAGGTATTTTGAAAGACCTTTCGGAGTTCCTTAGCGAGAATGTCGGCAATGTATATGTGATTGACATCATCATTGGTATCCTCTCGTCGGTTGTAGACAATGTTCCGTTGGTGGCTGGCTCTATGGGAATGTATCCGGTTGCTACGCCAGATATGGTTGCTTTGGATCCGTCGCTTGCGCCGTATGTGTCTGATGGTGTGTTCTGGCTCTTCCTTGCTTATTGTGCGGGTGTGGGTGGTTCAATCCTCGTGATTGGATCGGCTGCTGGAGTTGTTGTGATGGGGTTAGAGAAAGTGTCGTTCGGCTGGTATTTGAAGCATATATCGGGACTTGCTTTGGTGGGCTACCTTGCAGGAGCGGTATTCTTCGTCGTGCAGGAGCTTTTCCTCTGTCCGTTGCTGTAACGAAAAAAGATTGTTGGGAAATTTAATTCGCCGGACTTTAACTTTTTTTCACTTTTTGTGCTATATTTAGAGAGTTTTAATGAGGCAGTGTCGGTTAGTCCGGCATCTGCTTCGGTGAGGTTCTTTTTTATGCCATTTTCCTCGTCATGGGCAAGGTCAAGCAAAGTTGCCTTTAACCGTATGGCTTAATGGAAATGGGTTTTAGAAATTTTTTCGGAAACCTTTCGGGCGGACGGAATTTAAAATAAGTTGGGAGGATGAATTATGAAAGCGTTGGTTTACAGAATATTTTTTCTTCTCTTTATGTTGATGGCGGTTTCTGTGGCTCATGCGCAAGTGAGTTCTTTTAAAGCCATTCGCGAGACGAAGGGTGCGGTTACGCATGACTCCAAAGGAATGTATGTCTGGGGAGCATGGAATCCGAGTACGGCATTTTTCACGATAGATATGAAACAGCAGGCTGTTTTTATGGAGCAGCAGGGTGCGAAGGGAGTAGAAAAGTCTAAGTTTGAACTTTTTGAACGCCCTCAGCGTTGGATTATCAAGAAGAATTATAAATACCTCAATTTTGAGTGTATGGACTCGTCTACATTGGAGAAGGTTTATCTTCGGTTGTGTGAGTATGATTCTGGACAGTTTAAAATCACGTTGATGACTCCGCGGAATGCGGTGCGTTATCAAGTGATGTATCTGAAAGACGGCATTCCGTCTACCAGTAGTGCGGTTGATAATTTTGATGATGTGGTAGACGAGTAGTTCGGGTTACTCGAAGTAATATCCTTCGTCAAGTTTTAGGCGAGCCAACCACACAACGGAAGGCGGCGTATGCAATGAGCTAAATGTTAGAACTTACGTTGGAATATAGGTACGAATCTAAATCGGTATTCGGGACAAGAAAATCGCAATACTATTGCGTTT
>CAVGRN010000083.1:0-8444 GCA_963631545.1 Paludibacteraceae bacterium
CGGCATACCATTTCTCGTTTCTCTCCGCAATCTCTTCCGGAGTCCTAACTTTCTTTTTTGCCATAGTCTACAATTTTTAGTTACACAATATCCCGGACAGGCGATTTCCCCCGCAAATATACACAATCTCGCAAACAAACCCCCAATCGGCGTTTACCGCTCGTTGCACACAAACTCCGGTGCGCCGCGCTCGTATCGGTTGAAATTCCCCCAACCCCCGCACCGCCCATCGCCCCCCAAAAATCCCCATCCCTCAAATTTCTTCTTAACTTTTTTTTTGTTTTCCCCTCATTACGATTTATATTTGCTTGCTTTCTGTGTCCCTGCCCTCGCCGGGTGGAAACGGCAGGCGAAAAAATGCAACGTAAACGAGGCATATTATGAGTAGTGTATTCTATATAATCGGGTAATTGAAAGATTGGAGTATGAAGAAATTTCTATACACATCGTTGCTTCTGCTGCTGGGAGTGGTGGCAGAAGTGTCCGGCCAGAGTAAAACCATCACCGGCGGTAACGACCACGGCGTTATCATCTGCGCCCAAGGATATTTGTATGCTTGGGGTGTGAACGAGGGTAGTAGTATCGGGTCGAATATCTTGGGTATTGATGAGTCGGATTCAGAAACTGGGGCAAATGCGGGGTTGAAAACAGTCTACACACCGAGCCGTGTGAAAACAGACAACCTGACCTTCAATATGGTGACGGCAGGTTCGGGTGCGTTCAACTTGGCGTTGTCTTGTAAGAAGATTGTTTATGGTTGGGGTGATAACCAACAGAAGGCATGTAGTCCAACGGAGGGGAATCTTGTAAAATATCCTACCCCTATTGTGAAGGGTGAAACTTCTGGCTATAACGAGGATGGAACGCCTGGTGGAAACTATTTGGGAGGTGTAACATACGTTGCCGCCTCCACCAACTCGGGTTTTGCCATTATGGACGATGGTCGTGTCGTTGGTTGGGGTAATGGAACGTGGACCGCATCGGCTGATGCGAAAGCAGGTTACCCTGTCTATATAAAAGATAAGGCGGGAAATGATATTACCAATGTAACGCATATTTCGGGTGGTGATGATAACTGTCTGATTAGAACCGAGGATGGAAGGCTCTATGGCGTGGGTCCGTGGAACGGTGGTATTAATAACAATCAAGATATACCTACATACGCTGTTCCGGTTTTGGTTGATGAAACCGAAGAGCTGTTGACTGACATTCGTATGTCTGCCGCCTCCGATGTGGCAGGTTTCGCTGTTACGGGAGATGGATATGTATGGGGATGGGGTAATGGTGGCTGGGGAGGTGCCAGCGGCCAGGCTCAAGAAGGTTTAACGAACTATTTAGCAAGAAAGGTTTGTTCGGGCCAATATGGCGACGAGGTTTCGGGCGAGGAGTACCTGACCGATGTAAAGGAGGTAATTGGTGGTCGTGGCCACGGTGCTGCAGTTACGAAGGAGGGCTACCTTGTATATTGGGGTTGCGTTGAGTTAAATGGTGGAGTTGCACCGACCGATGAAGCAACGGTAAAGAAATATAAAAACGGAGCACAAGGTGTGAAGCCAATTCTCGCAAAGTATTGTGATGCAAGTGGAGAGCCTGGAGAATGGGTAACGGATGCGGTCAGCATTTCGCGTGGTGATAATTTCGATTTTATGGTCAACTCCAAGGATGAATATTACGTTTGGGGTTTGAATGACAAAGGACAGGCGGGAACTGGCGATAAAACGGTTTCCCAGTATAACTGTCTTACGAAGTTGGAAACCATCCCTTGCGACATTCAGGATGCCTGCCCTACGGTATTTATGGTAGACCGCACGAAGTGTCCCGGTGAGGAGATTGAGTTGGATTGCGGTTATGTGATTCCAAAAAACAAAGAGGATCGCTACTTTATCTCATGGTATCTCGATGGGGTGTTGCTCAACTCATCGACATCCCAATCTGATGTAAGAGACAGAAGGGCAGATAAATACAATGTTGCCTCTATCAAGATTACGGAGCCGGGTACTTATAAGGTGGTGGCAGAGTATGTGGGGACTAACATTCCGTGCGACAAGTGCGTGCCGGTAGAGACCGAGTGCGTGGTAACCGATATGGATATGCCAATCGACACCATCATCACCGATATGAACTGTGTGGCAGAGCCGGTGCTTTCGCCTACCGCGTCGGCTGTCATCTGCTACGAGGCTACTGTTAACGATAAATTCTACAAATCCACGCAGACTGCCAAGTTTGCCGTTTTCGCAACCGAGGACAAGACCGACACCGACACCTTGCAATACGAGGGCAAGAGCATCGTGGTTACTGCCAAGGGCTCGGGCGGCAAGATTGAGTTCTGCGTAACGGGCGACCAAATCGCCAAGAGCGAGGTGCACGACAACAGTGATTTACCATCGAAAGACACCACCTACACCGTTTGGTTGGAGGATATCACATCATTCGACACCTATTTATATCAGGATAAGACATTGGCGAATATGACGGAAGGAGGCTTCCAAGGACAAACCGTGATGCTTGATATGTATTCGTCTGCCGAGTTAAAGTCGTTCGATGTCTATGTCGGCACGCACTATGGCTCTGGTTCTGTATCGATAACTCCATACGTCTATAAGGTGCAGAAGAATACGAATGGTCAATATGTTCTGGGAGAGAAGGTATTCACCGGCGATGCGCAGGCATTTGACATTGAGCAAACTGGTACGAAATGTGTCGTCAATGTGAATTATAAGTTAGAGGGAAGCTCGGCGAGAGGTGTGAAATATTTCATAGCAGTGGATGGAAAGGGACTCAATAATACAGGAATAAAGGTTTTCAAATATTCTGTAACGACAAAGTCAAATTCAGTTGAATTTGCAACTCCTGTTGAGGATAGCGAAGGATTCAAGATTTATGCTGCTGGTGCCACTAAGAACTCTTTGGAGGTCGGTGGAGGTAACCCAGGAGACGAGGAAATCATTTCAAACATCCGCTTCGGCAAGCTCACCGACTACGACTGCGGCCGTATCATGCTTTCCGCTCGCTATGGTTGCCCTCCGTGCAACATGCCAGACGGCAACAAAATCACCATTTCGGCAGACCAGACCCTTGAGGAGGATGCCGACGGCGTGAAGAGCATCGCACTCTGCAAAGAGTCTGCCGGCGTAAAACTCTCCATCGACGCCAAGGATAGCAACGACCCAACCGTCTCGTTCGACGCCCTTTGGTATAAAGGCTCGCTCACTAATACCGCCGAGCAGTGCGACGTCGAGCGTGGCGTTTCAAACTTCGGCCCTATCGCTTGGGACGAGACGCTGGCCGGCACCACCGTTACCTACTACGTCCTGGTGCGCGACCACGATAAGCCAGACGCTGCCACTTGCTACGTCTACGACTCCGTGCGCGTCGTCTACAACGAGAAGCCAGTGGCACCGACTGTGGGCCCATTCAACTTCTGCGAGAACGCCGAAGACAAGACGATGCTCACCGCCGCCCTGGCGGATGCCGCCTTCACGGGCTACACCGTAACGTGGTATGCCGACGACCTCAAATCGTCTAAGACCACGCAACCCGACCTCGAGACACTCACCGCCGGCGCCGACCAGAAGTTCTACTTCACCATCACCGACGACGCGACTGGCTGCGAGAGCGACGTGGAGACACTCACCATCACCGTCTACAGCGTGCCAGACGAGGCACTCACCACCCTCGAGCCATTCTGCGTGGGCGACGCCACCGTCTCCCTCCCAACCTCTGCCAACGGCTACACCGTGGGCTGGTTCAAAGACAAGGGCGCAGCCACAGCAGCCGAGGAAGACCTGTCGAAACTCCCAGCCGCTTCGTACGACTACTACTACACACTCACGAGCGATGCGCCTGAGAGTTGCGTGAGCGATCCCGCTGTCTTCTCATTCGTAGTGAAAGACTCCGCACGCCTCACCATAGACACCACCCAGACTTGTGGCGAAACCGTGGCAGAGGCAAGCAACATCACGCCTACAACTGCCACCCTCGCTTGGTCGCTCGGTGGCACGGCGGTTTCTTCGCCTACATTCTCCGCCCCTACCTACGTGGGCGACGCGGGCGAACTCTCCGTAACCGTCTCGGCCGACGGCTACTGCGATAACACATTCACCCTGCCTTCGCTCTATGTGAAGGCCGTGGCTGCCAACCCTACGGGTACATTCTCCGTCAGCTACCTCAAGACCGACGCCACCGCCGGCAAGTTCAAAAACCTGCTTGAGCAAGACGCCACCGCGGTAGACGACGAGGCGGGCTACACCCTCGTGTGGTACGACTCCAAGGGCAACAAACTCAACGCCTGCCCTACGCCAGACTATCCGGCAGACAACGTAACCGAGGATCAGACCTACACCTACCAAGTGAGCCGCATCAACGCCGACGGCTGCGAGAGCGAACGCCAAGTGGTGAAGGTAACCATCTACCTCACACCTGCGCCAAACGCCAACCCTGTATACTACTGCCAGAACAGCCTGAACGCCGGACCGCTGACAGCCGAGATTAACGACCCTAACAACGTCGGCACGTTCTCCCTCCAGTGGTATGACACCGACGGGAAAACGAAACTCACCGCCGCACCAACACCAGACGTTACAAGAGTGGGCAAGACAACCTACTACGTGTCGCAGATCTCTGCCGACGGCGCGGAGAGTTCGCTGAAAGAGGTAGACGTAACCATCTACGGTGTGAAGGAGCCAACGCTCGACGCATCGAACCAACTCGCCTATTGCGCAAGCACCTCGTCGGCAGCCGCCCTCAAGGCCAGCACCAATGTGGAGTCGCCATACTTTGTGGCAACAGACCTCGTATGGTCATTGAAGAACGACGCCGGCCTCTACGAGGAGGTTGGCACGCCAATCCCAGTGATAGACGTGACGGAAACCACCACGCACGAGTATAAGGTGCACCAAACCTACACCATCGCCTCCACAGCCGAGGTCTGCTCGGGCGAGGATGTTGCCACCACCGTCAAAGTAACCTACGTGCCTGAGGTGCTTACCAAAGAGGTGCTTTACCTTAAAGCATCGGCAGTGGGCGGAACATTCAGCAACAACATCCTCCAACAAGACCCTGAGGCGGTAACGGGCATCTCTACCGGGGCAACGCTCCAATGGTATGAGAGCGACTGCACCACGGAGATCGCCGGCACCCCAACCCCTACGCTCGACGCCAGCGTGGCCGAGGGCGACGACCAAACCGTTACCTACTGCGTGAAACAGGTGCTTGACGGCTGCTACAGCCTGCCAACCACCATCGACGTCAAGATTAGCGACGCTC
Source organism: Paludibacteraceae bacterium (assembly GCA_963631545.1). Taxonomy (GTDB): domain Bacteria; phylum Bacteroidota; class Bacteroidia; order Bacteroidales; family Paludibacteraceae; genus UBA1181. Next base: position 5,266 of record CAVGRN010000083.1, read on the forward strand.
TCCCTCCAACAGTCTACACCTACCACTATTGCGAGGGACAGACGATGACAGACTTGCAAGCCGACGTCAACCCACAAGTGGGCAAGGAGGAGACAGACTACGAGATCTATTGGTATGGCACCACCAAGCCAGCCAACACCATGGTAACGCCAGAGTCGGTGGGCGCAACCTACGCCCTGAAGGGCTTGACCGCCGCCGTAGAGGGGGGCAAGACAACCACCTACACCTACTACGTTGCCCAGCACGACAAGACGACCGACGCCGTGAGCCAGGCGCAGGAGGTGAAAATCACCGTGCAGCCTAAGCCAATCGTCCTTGCCGAGACGCCAAGCGCGACTTGCGAGGAGGATGTGGATCTCTCGCAGTTCGTCAATGTGCAGAACGTGGCAGACAAAGTGATCTATACCTATTATAATGCGGAGAATGCCGATATGAAGTCGTCTATCGCCCGCATCTCAGGCACCTACTATGTGGATGCCAAGTATGACATCACCGTGCCTAACTCGGTGTATGCGAAGTATACCGACCTTGAGTGCCGCGGCGTGCAGTCGCCAGTCAAGGTGGTGATCAACGACCTCTCCGTGCCAGTCATCACCGGTAACCCTACCACTTGCCCCGGCACATCGGTAACGCTCAACGTGGCTTCCACCAGCACCGACCCAGGCGACGACAAGATCTCTTACACCTGGGGTGGCGACGCCGCTAAGGTGGCAGCCTCTGGCATCAACGCTTCGGAGTATATCACCAAAGACCTCGCCACGACGGCAGGTGCAAAGTACTCGTTCAGCGTAACCGCCACGGCGGGCGCTTGTACCAAGACCACCGAGGCTCCGCACGTCGTAACCATCGGCGACGGCCAGGTGAACGGTTCCCTCTCGCTCGAAGAGGAGGGCAACAGCGAGTCGCCAATGGCATTCGTCTATTCCGAGAATCCTAACCCAGAGTTCTACAGCTGCGGTAACCCTATCACCATCTCCGTTGTCTACGAGGGCGACGGCGACTACGTCTGGTACAAAGACGGCGTGCAGGTAACCACAGGTGCGAAACTCGTAACCGAGGCCTACTCATCTTGGAGCGACAATACCTACGAGGTGCGTTTCACCAACAAGTGCGAGGCCCGCTCGAAGGTGATTGTCCACTCGCTGCCAGTCTCTTCTACGCCAGCCAGCGTCGAGGATATTGAGATTTGCGAGGGCGTGCCATTCAACACGGGCTTCACCTACTCACTGAAGCCGGGCATCGTGCCAGTCATCAAGTGGTATCGCGACGGCAACGAGTTGGGTGGCGAAACCAGTGTGAACCTCTCCATCCCAAGTCCTACTAAGGACGACAGCGGAGTCTACACTTACAGCATCTCCAACCGTGGCTGTACATCAGAGGGTACGACCAACAAACTGAGCGTGAAGCCATACATACAGGCAGTCATCCAGGAAGACCCATTCATCGTAGACCGCCACGGCACGCAGACGCTCCCAATCGAGTATGTTGTGCCAAACTACAAGCAAGTGGAAACGGTAGAGTGGGTGGAGAAATCGTCTACCGCATTCACGGGCAACCCACTCGTGCTTGACGATGTTACGGAAGACCACTACTACGACATCTTTTTGTCCGACCCTGAATTCTGCCCAGACACCCTGAAAGCCATCGTCTATGTGGATGCTGAGTTGCAACTCTCCACAAGTCTGAAAGACACGATGTGCCTCGGCGTGAGCGATGTGTTGACCATCGACACCACGGGTACGGGCAACTTCCGCCGCCCTAACGGAAACCCTACACTCAACGTTACGGCAGTAATCGGTGGCGGAACACCTATCAGTTTGAATGACAAAATCTCGAAGCAAGGAGACTTGTTGAAGATCGCCGTCAGCCCAGCCGACGATGCCGTCTACACCATCGACTTCACCTACGCTAACCAGATGAAGCAGAGCAAGGAGGAGGTGATTGTCATCCCGGCTATCCAACTCACCTTGCCAGAAGTGCCTAACATCTGCGAGGGCAGCGAAGCCACACTGACGGTTACCAACGTGGGGCCTGAGGGTACTTCTGTAACCTGGACGGACGACCCAACCATCATCGAGGGGGCTAACTCCGAAACCGTCCGCGTGAAGCCAACCTACCCAGGCGGCGCGGGACACCAGGGAACCTACAAGTACACCGTTACCGCTTACAACAGGATCTGCGACAATAGCCGCTCATACGTTGCCTCCGTCCTTGTGGACGAACCATTGAAGGGCGAGGTTACCGGCGACCCTGAAATCTGCGAAGGCAAAGAGGCAAGTCTCAACGCCACGGCATACGACGCTTCGACCTACGTCTGGACGCCAGACACCGCAGGCACGATGACCAGCGCACGGCAGCTCGTCAAGCCAACCGTTTCTACCGACTACGTTGTGGCAATGACCCGCGGACTCTGCTCGGCTACCGATTCGTTCACCGTAACGGTCTACACCAACCCACGCATCGCCAGCATCGACTCGGTGGCATTGCGCGACCGACAGATCGTTTTGGAGCCAGGCTACGGAACCGCACCGTTCACCTACGCTGTCGATGCCAAGGCAGCCGACAACGAGGATGTGAAGAAAGACCTCACCTTCTCCAAACACATTGTCTATGTGGACGATGCGCACGGCTGTACCACTTCGGGCATCTTTATGCTCAATCCTCCTGCCATCTCTATCCCAGAGTACTTCACGCCTAACGGCGACGGCACGAGCGATATGTGGACAATCCCGGCTTTGGCAGATGTTTATCCTAACGCCGTGGTCAGCATCTACGACCGTTTCGGTAAACTCATCGCGCAGTACCTCGGTGCCGACTCCGACGGATGGGACGGAACCTACAACGGCGTGAAACTCCCTTCGACCGACTACTGGTATCAAATCACCATCGAGGAGATCAACAAGGAGTACACGGGACACTTCACCTTGATAAGACGCTAAGAATTATTTTATAGGGGGAATGGGCTGGAAACCGCCCATTCTCCTTTGTTATTGGAAAAACATAGAATCAGATGATGAAACTTTCAAAGAAGATCGGACTGGTTTTGGCGGGTTTGGCCCTCATGGGCAAGTTGCAAGCCCAAGAGGAGATTGTGTGCGACCAGTACCATTTTAACTACTATCTTGTGAACCCGGCGGTGGCAGGCGCAGAGCGTTGCACGCACTTGATGCTGACCGGCA
>CAVGRN010000084.1:0-8414 GCA_963631545.1 Paludibacteraceae bacterium
GAATCCTTTCGTTTATTTCACAAATATCTCACGATAAACACGAAGTGTTACCCCCGTTTCACATTTGAAACGCTCCAAATACTCTTCAACACCAACATCAAACAATGCTTGGCGGTTACAGATATAAGCCCTTATGATAAAATGTCCTTTATGATTTTGCCTGAAAAATTCAATTGTACTTTTCAGTTGTTCCTCTGCTTTTACTCGCCATTGCTTGTTGTATGGCTTTTGATCCTTCAGTTCGATGAAAAGGACCACAGTCCTCTCATTGTAAGAAAGCATACAATCACACGACTTTGCCTTTTGCCCATTTTCTAAACTCCATTTAATGCTATGATCAATGGGGCAAAACTCAAGCATCTTGCTTTCATCATTGTGTACTACCGCAATCCACTTATCAACATACTCTTTATCAATATATGACAAAGAAGAATCACTTTCACCATCCCTAATTCCAAAAATCTTGTCATTTAATGACTGACATTTTTCAAAAAAATCTACTGACATAAATCTTGCAAATCTAACAATTGAGAGTACATTTCGTTTTTCGCAGCAAGTTCTTGATTTAAGAAATTCTCATTAGAAGGAATCCCATTGTAAGAATCCAATAGGCAAATTGAGCCATCCCTTTCAGACAATTCATAAATAGACAAATCTTCAGAAGAAAGGACAGAACTCATCGGGATGATTTCATTCACTCTTCGCTCTATTTCCGTAGATTCGACATGTCTCGTTATACTATAAGCCTTTACCGCTAATGACAAATAGCCGATAGTATACGGGCTATGCGTGGTTAGCACCATTTTGTTGCTTACAGGATTATTAAGTTTCAACAATTCATAAAGCACCTTTTGTTGCGACGAAGGATACAAATTTTGCTCAGGTTCTTCAATAATGTTTAACGTTCTTTTCACGCTATACCTTGCTGCAACATTGGATAGTAAAATTCTCCGCTGTTCATCTGTGTAATCCTTATTATTCAGAATATCAGCTGTTTCCTTCCGGAAAAGATCTCGCTGAAAACTATTCATCTGTTGACCAGTACAAACAGAAGATGAGACATAACTTGCCACCAAACACATCGGAATCACCGATAGAAACCCACTTGCAGTCTCCGACAATGGCAAACGATAGTCACCACCCTTTACATACAACATATCATTTATCCGATTGTATTCCAATTCCGTATCGTTGATAGGAAGCAGTATAGACCCTTTCAGATTCTCCTTGGCCTCTTGAAATATCTCTTTAAACTCTTGAAGAGACTGTGACCAAAGGCTCAATGCATTGTTTTCCCTAAAATTTTTCACGGAAGATATGAAATTTCTTTCCGCAGGAAAATAGGTGATTCGAGGCAGACCATACGAGAAATTCGGGATTTCTTCAAATTCCAAATCTTTTCCATAATTATATGTGATTTTATAAGCAGAACCTTCGTATGCTATGTAAGTATTTTCCTTCAAATATCCCTCTATTCGATGATATTCAAGGTTTTTTCTGAAAGTTTCCTCTTTCTTCTGGCTCTCTATAGCTACATCACCACTTCGGAACACATCCTTTTCCATCCAGGCAAATGTTGAAATCAACTTTGCGACCGTACTTTTTCCTGAGCCTTGATTTCCAATGAAAACAGTTACTTTTCTAACATCTATCCAACCATCATTGTCTTCTCTGCCGACTCTTACTGGTCCAAAATTCTTTATTTTGATTCTGCACATAAATTTTCCAACCAAAAATTTCTGAATGCTACAAATTTACAAACATTTCCCCAATCTTCTCATTATCTAATATCGTCGTCTGTTCAAACACTCTTCCTCGCTTCATCAACCAAAAAGCATCGCAATATTTTTCTGCCAAATCAATCTGCTCATTCTGCTGAGTAAAATTTCTCACTCTATTGAGTAATTTGTAATATATCGCTGTATTGCGCTGATAATCTGTGTGTTGTGATGTTCTATTTTGTTGTGAAATACTTGTGATTATCATTTCTGTTTTGTTATCTTTGCATTGAGTAACATTGCTCAGTTTACTGAGTAAAATTACTCACTCCACTGAGTAATTTGTAAATATATGTTTCAACGTGCTGAATATCAGAAGATAAAAGAAAGACTATTAGAACCGCGAAAGTTCATCCAAGTGCTAATGGGGCCGCGGCAAATAGGCAAAACCACGCTTGTTCGCCAGGTGCTGGGTGAGTTGGAAACACCGTCGCTCTTCTATTCTGCGGATAATGTCCCGACGTCGGGCAACGCTTGGGTTGCAGACTGTTGGGAGGCGGCGCGCAACATGCGAAAATCGCAAGGCTATGCCCATCTTGTGTTGGTGATTGATGAGATTCAGAAAATCGCCAATTGGAGTGAGGCGGTGAAAAAGGAGTGGGACGCAGACACGTATAGTGGGTGCGACATTCGCGTGTTGCTCCTTGGCAGCAGTCGCGTTATGCTGCAGCGTGGGCTGTCGGAGTCGCTCTTCGGTCGGTTCGAGGAATTTCGTCTGTCGCATTGGAGTTATAACGAGATGCGCGATTGCTTCGGTTTCACGCCCGAGGAGTACATCTATTATGGAGGCTACCCCGGTGCCGCCTCGTTGGTGAAGAATGTTGACCGCTTCCGCGAATACATACAAACGGCGATTATCGATTCAACCATCAATAAGGATATTTTGCTTGATTCGCCCGTTGGCAAACCCGCCCTTTTGCGTCAGACATTTGAGTTGGGCGCATATTATTCGGGCGAGTTGCTCTCGCTCAGCAAGATGGTTGGCTCGTTGCAGGATGCGGGCAACACTGTTACCCTCTCCTCCTATATCAACTTGTTGGGCGAGAGTGGGCTGCTATGTGGATTGCAGAAATTCAGCGTTGATATGGCACGTCGCCGCGCAAGCGTTCCGAAGTTTCAAGTGTGCAACAACGCATTGAAGATGGTTTACTGCAACACATTGCTCGAAAATGCGTTGCTCGATCGTCGGTTGTGGGGGCGAATGCTTGAGTCGGGCATCGGCGCATACATTGTGAGTCAGGCGTTTGTGCATCGTTTTGAAGTGTTTTATTGGCGCGAGCGGTGCGATGAAGTGGATTTCGTTCTTCGCAAAGACAAGTCGGTTGTGGCGATAGAGGTGAAGGGTAACGCCGAGAAAAACACTGCAGGCTTGGACAAGTTCCGCAAGATGTTTTCTCCCACCGCAGCTTTTGTCGTTGGAGATGGCGGTGTGCCGTTGGAGGAGTTCCTGAAAATGGACTTGCGCAAGATTTTCTGAGAAATCTGGGCGTAAGTCTGTTCCGCGGAACGCACAATTTCCTGTATTTCTCAAAAATCCGCCGTCAACATTCCTTTTTTACATTTTTTTATTATTACTTTTGCTCGAATAGTGTATTCTGTATAATCGGGTATATTGAAAATAAGGAACCATGAATAAAACGATATTGAAATTTTTTGCGACTTGCGCATTGGCACTTGGTGTGTCGCTGCAGGTATGTGCCGTGAAGGTGCATATCAATTCGGGTAATCCAGCCTATCCGTTCCCGCAGTTCTTGCCGTACACCTACGGTTCGAACCATAACTTGGGTAACTTGGCAACGCAGAATGCCGAGGGCGTTTGTCATGCGGAGATGGAGCAGGATGTACGTGACGCCTATCAAGTGCATGCCAGCGAGTTTGTTGCAACGGGTGAGAGTTGGGGAGGTTATGATTATCTGTGGACTCCGTATAAATCGGCCTACGATTGTACCGAGGGTGATGGATATGCGTTGCTTGCCGCCGCCTATATGGCTGATGCCGTAACCTTCAATGGTTATTGGATGTGTACGCACGACAAGCGTAGAAGTAGAACGAAGAAATATTCCGTTTGTTCGGATAATGCGATGGACTATGGTTATGGTCCATTTACGATTGGTGATACAGGGGCAGGCTCGAACACCGCTGCCGATGGTGATGTCGATGTGGCATTGGCGCTCTATGTGGCTTATAAACAGTGGGGTGAGTTTATGCGCAAACCCGACGGAACGATTCTGAACGATGCGTGCGGTAACCCAATCTCCTATAAAGAGGCGATGATTGAGGTGATTCGTGGATTGGTTTCCATGAGTACCCGATTCCCTACGGAGAACCCGATGCGTGTCAACACCGGTATGATTGGTTTGGATGGTTATCCTAAAGGTGGAGATACCTGGAATGAACAGACAACCTATTCAACCGATAACAAAATGGCGTTGGCAGAGGACTTTGATATCTATGATATGACGAAGACAGGAGAACCTGCCGATGTGAAGACGACCATTGCCAAAGGAACGTTGATCTACCCTGAATATGGAAGTGGCATTCAGCAGCATATCGACTATAATGCACCTGCCTACTACCGTGAGTTTTGGGAGTTGTTCGAGCAGATTGCTAAGGAGGAGGGAATCCCGAACTTCGAGATTGAACAGTTCAAACGAGGAGAGGCTTCTTCCGATTGGATGATTGGCGAGTTGATTGGTCAAAGTCAATATTCTATTCCGACAGCAGGTTGGGTGTCTATTGATAAAAACAACAAATGCACCTTCACCAACTTCAATCAAGGTGAGGACTATCGTTGTTCTTGGCGTACCTTGTCTAACTATGTATGGCACGGTAACCCATCGCTCACCTGGGATCCTACCACACACAAAGCCAACGCAGGTTCTAACACCTTCGAGTATGACGCTTGCGTGAGAATGGCAAAGTGGATGAATGATCCGTCTAACTGGAACGCAAAAGACACTACTGGCTCTATTTGTATAAATTACGGTTCTGTGAAAAACATGCCATATAGTGGTCCGGCGACCATTCGTTGGCAGAATGACCCTAACACAGGATTGCCAACTGCTGGGCAAGATTTCTATTGCTCTTTGAGTATGCAGACAGGAACGGGATCTTTCGCTGCCATTGGTGCGCAAGACTATGATTTGATGGGATTGGCATACCGCGAGTGTAACATCAAATGGGACACAAAAGGAGATGCTACAGGTATTGACGTTCCTGCCGGTGAAGAGTGTAATTTAGGAAAACAATCCAATTATATGCACGGTTGGGCCCGTCAGTTGGGTATGATGGCGTTGTCAGGAAACTATCCTGCGCCATCTGCGATGAATGGCACGGCAAATATGAAGATTTATCGTGCTATCAAGGATAGTGTAACCTATTGTTATACAGGAGATACCATCACATATTTGTTGGATTATCGAAACTATGGTTCGGTAGATGCGACTGGTGTGAAGATTGTGGAGCGTGTGCCAGAAGACTTCATCGTTACGGAGGTGAAGAATGGTGGTATCTATGATAAAACAACTCATACGATTACCTGGAACATCGGTAAACTTGCTGGATATCACAGTGATGGAAACGAGGCAGGTTCGGCTTTAGACCGCACAAAAGCCAATTATAAAGCCACAGTCGGTCAGGTTTCATACCGTTTGAAGGCGGGCCCGAACGCTTCAGGTCGTTACTGCACGACTGCTGAAATCACTTGTACCAATGGTTTAGGTTGGACTTCTAACGAATATCCGAACTACATCACGGCAACCATGCAGCGAAACTGTGTGGATGTGGTGAAGCGTTCGTTGAAGATTGAAAAGTCAGTCGACCGTGAGAAAATCAATCCGGGTAATGCTGCCACTTACACCATCAAGTTCGAGAATAGTTCGGATGCAGGATGGATCGATGGTGGTCGTCCGCGTGTGAATGTCTCTTGGGCATTCGAAGACCAGGGCACTCAAGCAGGAATGAAGATTCGTCTGTTCAACGATGCGATTGAGTCATATATCAATTATGGAAACTATCGAATCTCATATTATCTGTTCGACGCATCAGTTACCGGACTTGGAAATGGAGGTTGGGCAGCCAACCCATCTATTTATGAGGGAGGAGAGAAAACAGGTGTGACGCTCAGTCATGAAGATGTTGTCGAAGGTTCGGATGAGAAAGGAAAATGGAATCAGCGTTTGATGATTCAGTTCGCACCGCTCTTTGTAACGACAACGATGATTACCTCTTGGAATACTGGAAATCCGAACTGTACGATCCACAAGGGAGGAGATTATCCTTTGCGTGGCGTTTGGTTGGTGAACGGAAACGGATATAGCGATAAAGTAGTTTGGTCGGACGACTGGTCGTATGGTGCGCAATATAAAGATGCGGACGGTGGCAACTACTACCCAATCACGCCATCTTGGCAGAAATTGGATGAGAACGGAAAGACCATCGAAGAACCAATAAACAAATGGTTGACTTGCGGTTGTACGGAATCTGACGTCACGGTAGATAATATCCTGGTGGAGGAGTATGACGGATATGTTTGGCGTCGTATCTTGGGTAACGGACCAATGGCTGGTCGTGATGTTGAGAATGTCTATGTACGCGATACCTTGCCAAAGGGCTTGACCTTCGGTGACTTCCTTACCGACTGCCCGTTGGAGGAAATGGGCGCGACCCTCAGACATTATACTATCGCTGATGGTCGTGAGGTTGTAGAGTGGTACAGCCCGAAGATGCAAGTGAAACAGAAAGGAACGATCAAGTATAGTGCGACGGTCAATTTCCCTTCAGGAGCCGAGTGCCAGACAGACGATGAGGATATCATCAACACGGCCTATATTATGGCAGATAAGAACTCGCAAATTGGAGACACTGCCAAGATCACGGTAACCTGTGCAAAAGTGCCAGACCCAATCGTGCCAACCACTCTGAAGAAGACAGCGGACAAAGAGAAATACACTGTGGGTGATGATATTACCTATACCCTTGAGTATGAGCAAACCCACGGATCTATCTTCGACGATGCTGCCAAAGACTATTCAAGCGATTGGACGAATACAGGAAATGTAACCAATGCTTCAGGCGTGTTGACGATTGGTCAAGGCGGTAAGGCACAGTTTGATTATTCAAAATCAAAGAACCTCTTCGTTACCCTTCACGCCTCTATGCCTCGTGGAAGTTCCACCAACGATTCTGAAACCATCTTCTACTTCAGAAACAATATGAAGATTGGTTTCTATCTGAACTACGATGGAGGAGCAGCCTTGGTAATCAACGCTTATAAAGACAATTCGTTGATTAAGAGTGCGGATATCGTGTCGAAGAAGTCTGAGTTTGATCTGAAATTTGATATCAATGAGGGTATTATCCGAGTTTGGTTGGATAAAGACACCTCGACGATTGCGGGATTCACTGTGGATGAGGGCGTTTCTTTGGAAGAAGGATATTTCGGAATCCAGGCACCAAACAATGGCACATGTACAATCTCAAAGGTACACGTTCACACCGATTATGCCTACAATCTCTCAATTCGTGATATCAAGCCAGAAGAAATCACTTTCGTTGAGGCTGATAATGGTGGAAAATTGGTAGGTGGCGAAATTGTTTGGACATTCGAGCAAGGAAAAGATAATCCAATTCCGTTCGGTAAGAAGTATGAGGTTTCGTGGAATGGAACGGTTGATGCGTGCAACGAATCTATCATCAACATTGCCTACGTTCAGTTGATGGGACACGACGATAGCGAAATCCGCGCTCAGGCAGTCAGCGAGTGTGGCGAGGTAGGTTGTGAATTGTCGAAAGTGACGCTTGCATTAGACGAAACTGTTATCTGTGAGGGTGACTCCACAATCTTGCATGCGACGGCAACTGAAAAAGGTTCATACACCTACACCTATTACGTGGATGACGAGAAAATCGCTTCCTCTCAGTTTGACACTTTAGTCGTGAAGAAAGGGGGAAAATACAAGGTTGTGGCATCAAGTGCGACAGATGCGACTTGCACGGCGACGAGTTCGGCTGTGTCGCTTACCGTCAATGCCCTCCCAACTGGCGAGGACTACGCTATTGGAACCATCTGCAAGAACGAAAAAATCATAGACTCTCCGCTTTATACAAAGATTTTGGCGTATGTCGCATCTCAGGTCTTAAGTGGCAATGCCATTCGTTGGTATCACCCTGATGGGACAGAAATCGGTGATGGCTCGGAAGCTCTCAAACTCTTAGACATCAAGAGTTTGGAAGCAAAAGACTATGATTATCTATATGTGAACGAATCGAAGTCGGGTTGTGTGAGCGACACGTTCCACCTCACCTTCACCGTTGCCGATACTGCCACTGTAGCACTTACCGACGAGGTGATTTGCGAAGGAACAACCGGAAAGCTGGACGCTGGCGAGGCTCCGTCGGGCGATGTCTGGTCGTACGAGTGGAGTGATGGCAGTGTGCAACCAACCCTTGCCGTTACCAAGGCAGGCGTCTACAACGTGAAGGTTACAAATGCAATGGGCTGTGTCGGCGCATCCTCTGCCGAGGTAAAAGTGCAGGCTGAATTGGAGGTGAACCTTGGCGGCGACACTACCATCTGTAAATCGGCCCTGCCATACGTTATCCAAGCAACTTCCGAATACGATTCTTACGAGTGGA
>CAVGRN010000085.1:0-8340 GCA_963631545.1 Paludibacteraceae bacterium
CGAGGAGATTGACAAGCAGTACACGGGACACTTCACGCTGATGAGGCAGTAAGCCGCATTAGTTGAATTTCCGGAATAGAACGAGGAAGAACAGAAGTGTTTCACCCGTTGAGTTATAACAGGGAGAAGGTGAACTTGCCAAGGCGGTTCACCTTCCCTTTTTCGTATACGCCGCATCCACTTTCTGTGGCTGCCGCCAACGAGGTGCGGCGGTATCTGCTTACCCAGCCACAATGGGAGCGTGAGTTGGCTGGGGGTAAGATGTTTGGCGTTTTGGTGGTGCAGACGGAGAGTGGTGCTCTGGGTTTCCTTGCTGCATTCTCGGGGCAACTCGCCAATTCTTACTTACACGAGTATTTCGTCCCGCCAGTCTACGATTTGAACGCCTTCACTTCGTTCTTCCGAAGTGAAGAACAAGTTATCACAGAATTGAATCAGCAGATTCAAAGAGTGGAGGAAAGTGCAGAATATGAGGCTTTACAGAGAAATCTTTCCGCAGAAAAAAACGATTTGGAGGAGGTGAAACGGCAGTGGAAAGAGCGTCTGTCCGCAGAAAAAATCAAACGGGATGAAAAGCGCAAGACAAATCTCACGGAAGATGAAGTCGCAGATTTAATAAGACAAAGCCAATTTTTGAAAGCGGAAGCCAAGCGACAGATTAAGGCGAAAGAGGTGAACTTTTCGCAAGTTCAGTCTACCGTTGCTGAATTAGAAAACAATATTGCTTCATTGAAGCAGAAACGTAAACAGCTCTCTAACGACTTGCAGCACAGACTCTTTAAGCAGTTTGTCTTCGCCAATGCTAAATCAGAACATCGGTCGTTGGTTGATATTTTCGCCCCAGATGTTCCGCCGAGTGGGGCAGGGGAGTGTGCTGCTCCGAAACTGCTGCAATACGCTTACCTCAACCATCTGCGTCCCATTTGTATGGCTGAGTTTTGGTGGGGTAAGTCGCCAAAGGGGCTCGTCCGTCGGCATGGTGAGTTTTACCCGGCTTGCGTGGCGAAATGCAGACCCATCCTCACCTTTATGTTGCAAGGTTTGGAGGTGGACAAACCTCAATTGAGAAATTCGGAGTTTCGGGTGGAAGACATCCCCATTCTTTATGAGGATGATTATTTACTGTTGGTGAATAAACCTCATGGGTTGCAGACCGTGCCAGGAGTGGCGGAGTCGCTTTCGTTGGAAACGCTTCTCCGTGGTCGGACTGGTTGCGAACGTTGTAGGGTGGCGCACCGTTTGGATATGTCCACTTCGGGACTTGTTGTTGTGGCGAAAAATATGAACGCTTACAAGCATCTGCAGTCCCAGTTTGAAAGTCGAATGGTGGAGAAGCGTTATTTGGCGTTGTTAGAGCGCACACCACAGCAAAAAAGCGGGAAAATTGTTTTGCCGATTTGTGCGGATTGGGAGCATCGTCCCTGTCAGATGGTGAGTTATGAGTTGGGAAAATATGCAGAAACAGACTATGAAGTGATAGGAGAAAACGATGGCAAGTGCCGGGTTTATTTCTATCCCAAGACGGGGCGGACTCATCAGCTACGGTTGCATGCCGCCCATCCCGACGGCTTAGACTGCCCCATTGTCGGCGACCCGCTTTATGGGACACCCTCCTCACGGCTTTTCCTGCAAGCGCAGAAAATCACTTTCCGACATCCCGAGACGGGCCGGGAAATGATATTTGAACTGCCATTCGATTTTTGATTTTATCATTCTAACTCAGAGTTTTATATTCCTATGCGACGAGTGAGTTTCTTTTTATATGCCACCTTCTTCCTATCCTTTTTTTTGATGATAGCGCAGATTTCATGCCATTGCAACAATATGTGCTATACCGTTGCTTTGGACAGCACGCAATTAGCAAAGCGGTTGTCGGACATGTGTATTGAGCGGAATGTGAGGTTCGATAGTTGCCCGGAAGATGTAAGGTTACATCGTTATCAGTGCAATGGGGAAAAATACTCCACGTTGTTGCATGGGGACGACATTTTGTCGTATTTCAATGTTCGGCGCATAGATGAGAAAAACTCGGAGGTCCGTTTGTTTTGGGCGATTTATCTGCGCGACCCACGGAACTTTATTGAGAAGTTCCTCTCAACGGACTGAACCGTGTTCAATCGTGTCGTGCGACGTTCTTTTGAACATGAAATTCTGGAAAAAACCGGTGTGCAATATGGTTATGATAGGTTGGCATTGTATTGGGAGGGGTATTTCAGTTGGTTTAATAGCATATTCTCTTTTTCTTGCAGATGATGCTCGTTCTTATTGTTTTGCGTGTCGTGAAAGTGGCGGTGAAGTCGCTCCGAGAAGATGATTCTGAGTGTCAATAGAACAGCTGATTTTGCTTCGGAATATTTGGGGTAGGGGGGATGCTCTTTTTGACGCATCGTCCTATAGAAACTTGCCGACCACCCAACTCCTCTAATTCAACAAGTTGGGTGTTGGATTATATTGTTTTAGCGGACAGTAATAATTTTTCACATCAAAAATAACCAAATGGGCTGAAATCCAAGCGAGGAATCCAGCCCTAATTTTTTATCCGACTCTAAAAGTTTAGCGGACAGTAATAATTGATTATTCTTGGCTTCGTCAATATTTCCACAAAAATAGGACTATTCCTCGTTCTCTTTGCTTTTCTTGTTGATGCCGAAAGGTGTGTACCCGATGTTGTGCTCTTCGTTCCAACGGAGCAGTTCGGAGTTTCGGCTGTCGCAGTCGCAGCCGGCGCTTCTGTGAAAGCGGTGGCACACGCGGCAGATGAAGTTGTGCCGCAGGATATGTACGCCCACGCATTCCAACCTCGCTTCCAAATCGGTGTCTTCGCCCAACGCAGGACTCAGATACCGCTCGTCAAATCCGTTCACTTTCAGTAAATCCTCTTTGTACATGCCAAAGTTGCAACCCAACAGATAGTGCTTCTTCGTCTTGACGAATATTTTTCTGAACCATCCCTTTGGAATGCGCACCACATGCCGCTGATGCCCGAACAAAAGTTTGAAGAACGAATGCGCGAGTATGTTCTTAGCAACTTTCTCCGGTGTCAGGTTGTCCGACATTTCTTGGGAAATTTGTATTCGCCGGCAAGCCGCAACGTACCCCTTTTGCCGCAGTGCGTAGTGGTCTGCCACGAAATGCTTGTCGGGTATGCAGTCGCCGTCGATGAAAATCAGATAGGGGGCAGACGCAGCCACCACGGCCTTGTTGAGGGCTATTTCCTTCCGCCAGCCGTCATCTTCCTGCCAGATGTGTTTTACGGGGAACGAGCTTCGTGCGATCAGTTTCTTTATCTTGGCAACCGATTCTTCGTTCGATCCATCGTCCGCCAGAACTACTTCAAACTGTTTGAACGTCTGCCGTTCCAACATCACGAATATCATCTCTAACCAGTCTATGTGGTTGTAGATGGAAATGATGATGCTAATGTTGGCTGCTCTTTCGGATGATGTCTGATTTCCCATTTTCAGTGTGTATTTAAAAATAACTCTATTGTCGCAGCAATGCGGCAATAGAGTTTAACTTATCATTTTTTACATAAAAGTCTGATTAAGACTCCTTCAAGATAACGTCGTGAGCTCCACCTTCAACGATTGAGGTTGAAGATACCAAAGTGATCTTAGCGTTCTTCTGCAACTCTGGAATGGAAGTTGAGCCACAACTGCACATTGTGGAAATCAATTTGCCGAGTGTCTGGTTCAAATTGTCCTTCATCTTACCAGCGTAAGGAACGTAACTGTCGACGCCCTCCTCGAATTTGAGAGCAGCGCTTCCGCCCATGTCGTAGCGTTGCCAGTTCTTTGCACGGTTCGAACCCTCGCCCCAGTACTCCTTCACAATACGATTTCCGATGGTAAGTTTCTTGGTTGGAGATTCGTCGAAACGAGCGAAGTAACGACCCATCATCAAGAAGTCGGCGCCCATAGCCAAAGCCAACACCATGTGATAATCGTGAACCAAACCACCATCAGAGCAGATTGGAACGTAGACGCCCGTCTTCTCAAAATACTCGTCGCGCGCACGAGCCACGTCGATCAAAGCGGTAGCCTGACCACGGCCGATACCCTTCTGCTCGCGGGTGATACAGATAGAACCACCACCAATACCAACTTTTACAAAATCTGCGCCAGCCTCTACCAAGTAGTTGAAGCCCTCAGCGTCGACAACATTTCCGGCACCCACCTTTACATTGTCGCCGTATTTGTCGCGAATCCACTTGATAGTATCTTTCTGCCACTCAGAGAAACCGTCTGAAGAGTCGATGCAAAGAACGTCGACACCAGCCTCAACCAAAGCAGGGACACGCTTCTCGTAGTCACGAGAGTTGATACCTGCTCCAACGAGCAATTTCTTGTTAGCGTCAGAGAGTTCGTATGGATTTTCGTGGTGAGAATCGTAATCTTT
The DNA here is from genome assembly GCA_963631545.1 of Paludibacteraceae bacterium. Classification (GTDB taxonomy): domain Bacteria; phylum Bacteroidota; class Bacteroidia; order Bacteroidales; family Paludibacteraceae; genus UBA1181. Next base: position 4,399 of record CAVGRN010000085.1, read on the forward strand.
ACGGAACACAAAATATCTCAAGTTTTGCTTCTCGTCGATGATAGGCAAAGTGTTGAGTTTGTGATCCCAGATGATTGTATTCGCCTCGCTCAAAGAGATACCGATTTTACCGGTAACCAATCTTGAGAATGGAGTCATAAAGTTTTTCACAGGGGCGTTCAAGTCCACCTTGTCAGCGCGGTAATCACGGCTTGTCAAGATACCCTCCAAGCGACCGTTAGCAGAACCGTCGGCAGTAACACCGATAGTAGAGTGACCAGTGATGCCGACCAACTTGATAGCCTCAGCCAAAGTCGTTTCAGGCGTCACGTTAGAGTCGCTCACCACGAAACCAGCCTTGAAATTCTTCACCTTGCGAACCATTTCAGCCTGGCTCTCGATAGGTTGAGAACCGAAGATGAAAGAGAGACCGCCGTTTCGTGCCAATTCGATAGCCAAACCAGAATCTGAAACAGCCTGCATGATGGCAGAAACGAATGGTATATTCAGGTTGATGGCAGACTTTTCTCCTTTCTTGAACTTCACGATTGGAGTCTTAAGACACACATTGCTTGGAATACACTCTTTTGTCGTCAGCCCCGGAATGAGCAAGTACTCTCCGAAAGTCCGCGATACATCGTTGATGAATTTAGCCATGACTTTATATCTTTTTTTATATTTCTTTTTTCTCCGAATGGAATCCGTGGGCGGAATCTCCCACGAATAAAATTTTGCAAATTTAGCAAATATTTTCCTTTCTGAAATTCTTTAAGGTTATAGGATTTTTGTTTTTATTTGCTAACTAAGACGAACTGAGCGTTCAATGCTCTTTTCACTTCGCAACTACTACTATTTAATATTGAATTTGAAAACCATATTGACCATGAAATATCGGATTTTTACAAAATTTATTCTGACGGTTCTTGGCGCATGCGCTTTCTTTGCTGCATCGGCCGATGGTTTGGAAGCGGATTGCCCGAACCTTGCCGGCGGAACATCGTTCGTTACCTCTAATGGGCAGACTTACTACGAGTTGGGCAATGTTTCGCTCGAAGGGCCGTTGGGCAACTATTTGTCGACGCCCTTATCGACGCCAACGTTGAACACTTGTTTCCATCCCGACTCGACAAACGTCGTGTATGCCACCACCGACTCGGTGCGACGCTACTGCCAGTTTGACGCAGATGATAAGTATTTCGAGTGCTTCCCAGATATTAATGAGCCAATTTTCCTATTCAAGGGAGCAGATAAACTGACCAATGTGCTGACACTAACCGTTACAAGTTTGAAGCCAGGATCAAAAATCATGGTTACTGCCAAGATTCAATGTCTCACCCCTGATTTGGACGATGGCAATCATAGAACCACATACGACAAAGGAGAAACCTATACTTATTTGGACTGGAATGCACAGTCTCTCTACCTCGGAGTCAATACAAACCCTGGTAGCGGACATGAAATCAAGTTGCCGTATTCATCGCCTATTGCTGAAGTGAAAGATACTTTCACCATCAGTCAAAACGCTACTACTGCCACCATCTCAATCATGACAGGACATAACAAACCACAGGCTTACGATGTCTACGCCATCTACGACCTTCACGTCTATGGTTGTTTGAACCCTATCGTCGTTTCTTCCATGGGGCAGGATGTTTGCGAAGGCGAACAGGCGTTGTTCTCTTTGGACAAGGAATACAAGGCCAAGAGTTACCTCTGGGAATGGTCGGAGAACGGAACGTCTTGGGAACCCATTGGGACAAGTAGTAGCGCATTGAAGGAAATCAAAAAAAGTGGCATTGTCCGTTGCACAATGGACGGTATCCAGACAGAGCCGTTGGAGATTAACGCCGTAACCTGCTGCGAGGTGAACGGCATGCCGGCCTCCCGCAAGACCGTCTTCAACGAGACATTCGGATATTTCAAAGGCGAATTCACTTACGTTGATAAGGACGGAAATGAAATAGAAACGGCTTCGGATAGTGTGCCATACCGTGCCAACACATCGTTTACTATTCCTAACCATAATTATGACGCAAAAGGTCAGGTGAACGACGGAAACTACGCTGTGGTTGTGCCAACTGAGAAAGGGTATGTGTCGGGTGTGCCTCAAAACGGCTATATCCCCACTGCAACCTGGATGACCGGCGTTATTGTCGACCATACTTCCGCTATCGACGGACATGCCAACGGTGCATGCCTCTTCATCAACGTTACTCAAAACTTTAAGGGAACAATCTTCAATTCACAAATCGATGGTTTGTGTGCCAACAAGGAGTTGACCTTCGAGACCTACATTGCCAACCTTTCTGGCGGTAATAATCCATACGTTTCTATCTATATTAAGAGTCTGGATGGAACCAAGACATACGGAAAGCATGAGAATGTAGAGGCTGTGAAAGGTGCAGGTTGGACTTTGGTGCAAATTCCGGATATTCTTACCGAAGAAAGTTCTGTTATGTTGGAGGTAGTAGCCGATTGCGGTACTAAATGTAATGATGGTTCATATTGGCGGGAAGGTAACGACCTGGCCATCGACGATATCAGGTTTATGACTTGTTCGCCGCCTGCCATCAGTATTTACTCCAACTTGGAGAATTTCTTGCAAGACACCACCATCTGCTCGGATGCCGTCATCAAGTTGCAAGCGCCAACCAGCGAACTCTTGCTCAACTACTTCGGTGGTACGAGCAAAACGGTGTTTATCTACCAAATCAGTTTGGACAAAGGTAAAACATGGGCGAACCTGACAAGCAGCACGAAAGAAAATTTCTACGATTTTAACACCGCTTCCTACAAGAATGAAAAGGAGATGCGGGTGCGAATCATCGTGGGTTCGGAATCCGCAATTGCGAATTTCGAAACCGACCCTAACGCTGTGGTTACGGGCGACGATTGCTCCGACTATTCTATTTCTGCGCCTTTTGTCGTAACTCGCGCAGGCGACCTCGAAATGGGAACTGACTATACCGGCGGTGCTTGCAAGGGCGAAACACTCACGCTGACGGGTTCTACCAACGATAAAATCACTTCTTGGAAGTGGCAAGATGCTCAGGAAAATGACCTCACCGCACTCTTCTCGCTTGAAACTGATTCGCGCGACTTCGATCTTACCTTGCTGCAAGATACCGTTCTCTATTTTGTCGGCTTCTCTGCGGATGGCTGCAAAGGTAAACGCCAATACACGGTTACTGCCAACCCTACCGCTGAGGTGGAGCTTTCCGTCGATTCGCTCTGCGACCAAACGGTGCTGACTGCCACCACAACGCCTGCCACTGCCACCATTGCGTGGACTGTCGATGGTGTGGCTTCAACAGAAACGGAGAAGAAGCTCACTTTTGATGCGCCTTTCACCGCCGCCGTCTATGCCGCTACTGCCACTGCGAAGAACTACTGTACTAGCATTGAACAATCGAAAACGGTGGGCGTGAAGGTAACGCCAACTTGGAGCGTTACGGGTCCGTTTACCAAAGACGCTATGGTGGGCGAAGCGATAGACCTTGCCGATGTGGTTGAAGGTTACGATGCAACGGTCAATTATGTTTGGTATGGCGATGGGACAGCTACAACGAAGCCTGCTACGGGTTCGTCGGTTAAACCATCCGTCAACACTGCCGTCGAAGGTACGCAAACCTATTGGATTTCTTTTATAGAGGATGATTGCGAAAGCGAGGCAATTGAAATTGACATCAACATTGTTTCGTCGCCGTTGCCGCTGCATTCTGATACCACCGTGTGCGTTAATTCTGCTGTAGACCTCACCCAACTTGCCTCAATAACGGAAGCGGGAACGTATGAATTGGTGTGGTACGAGTCGGAGGAAAGCACCACCGCTTTGGCGGCTGTACCTACGGTGGATGTTGCAACGGCAGGCGTACAGACTTTCTATGTTTCGCAAAAAGGTTTGACTTCGCCTTATGCCGAGAGCAAGCGCGTAGCCGTTAACGTTACCCTCGTCGGAGTCGT
>CAVGRN010000086.1:0-8122 GCA_963631545.1 Paludibacteraceae bacterium
GGTACTGTAGGTGCTAACAAGAACTCAGTAAAGATCATCGGTGACAACACTGACAAGCACTGTCAAGCATACTTCTCTTACGACTCTAAGAAGTCTGGAGGTTTCACTTGCTCTCACTTGCGTTTCGGTGACACACCAATCCGTTCAACCTACTTGGTGAACACCCCTAACTTCGTTGCTTGCCACGTTCAAGCATACCTTCACATGTACGACGTTACTCGTGGTCTTCAGAAGAACGGTACATTCTTGTTGAACACCATCTGGGAAGGTGAAGAGTTGGCTAAGAACTTGCCTAACAAGGTAAAGGCTTACTTCGCTAAGAATAATATCAAAGTTTACTATATCAACGCTACTAAGATTGCTCAAGAGATCGGTTTGGGTAACAGAACCAACACCATCCTCCAATCTGCATTCTTCCGTATCACAGGTGTTATCCCTGTTGACTTGGCTGTAGAGCAAATGAAGAAATTCATCGTTAAGTCTTACGGTAAGAAGGGTCAAGATGTCGTTGACAAGAACTACGCTGCCGTAGATCGTGGTGGTGAGTACAAAGAGTTGACTATCGACGCTGCATGGGCTAACTTAGAGCCAGACGCTGTTAAACCTAACGACGACCCAGAGTTCATCAACAAGATCGTTCGTCCTATCAACGCTCAAAACGGTGATTTGCTCACAGTTTCAGCATTCAAGGGCATCGAAGATGGAGAGTGGCAAGCAGGTACTGCAGCATACGAGAAACGTGGTGTATCAGCATTCGTTCCTGTATGGAATGCAGCAGACTGTGTACAATGTAACAAGTGTGCATTTGTTTGTCCTCACGCATGTATCCGTCCAATCGTTATGACTGACGAAGAGGCTAAGGGTATGAACGGCGAGATGATCGAGATGAAGGCTCCGGCTGCTATGAAGGGAATGAAGTTCCGTATGCAAGTTGGTGTTCTCGACTGTCTTGGTTGTGGAAACTGTGTTGACGTTTGTATGGGTAACAACCCTGAGAAAGGCAAGAACGCCCTCAAGATGGTTGCATTCGACCCTGAATCAAATGAGACTGCAGTAGAAACTGCAAACTGGGAGTACGGCGTTAAGAAGGTAACTTCTAAGCAAGATTTGATCGACATCACTTCTAATCCTAAGAACTCACAGTTCGCTCAACCTTTGTTCGAGTTCTCTGGTGCATGTTCAGGATGTGGTGAGACTCCATACGTTAAGTTGATTTCTCAGTTGTTCGGTGATCGTGAGATCGTAGCCAACGCAACTGGATGTTCTTCTATCTACTCTGGTTCAATTCCTTCAACTCCTTACACTACCAACGCTAAGGGTCAAGGTCCTGCTTGGGCTAACTCTTTGTTTGAGGACTTCTGTGAGTTCGGTCTCGGTATGGAATTGGCTAACGAGAAGATGCGTGAGAGAATCGAGAGAGTAATGAAAGAGGCTATCGACGCTGATTGCACTCCTGCTGAGGCTAAGGACTTGTTCGCTCAATGGATTGAGAACAAGAACGACGCTGCTAAGACTAAGGAATTGTACGATAAGATCGTTCCAGTCGTAGAGGCAGGTAAGAAGAATGGTTGCAACCACTGCAAGCAGTTGAGCGAGTTGGAGGGTTACCTCATCAAGCGTTCTCAATGGATCATCGGTGGTGATGGTGCTTCATACGATATCGGATACGGAGGACTCGACCACGTTATCGCTTCTGGTAAGAACGTTAACATCTTGGTTTTGGATACTGAGGTTTACTCAAACACTGGAGGTCAATCTTCTAAGGCTACTCCTCTTGGAGCAATCGCTAAGTTCGCTGCTTCTGGAAAGCGCGTTCGTAAGAAGGATTTGGGTATGATCGCAACCACTTACGGTTACGTTTATGTTGCACAGATCGCTATGGGGGCTGACCAAGCACAATGCTTGAAGGCAATCAAGGAGGCTGAGGCATACGATGGACCATCATTGATTATCGCATACGCTCCATGTATCAACCACGGTTTGAAGTCTGGTATGGGTAAGGCACAAGCAGAGGAAGCCAAAGCAGTTGCGTGCGGTTACTGGCACTTGTGGCGTTTCAACCCAGCTTTGGAGGCAGAGGGCAAGAATCCATTCTCTTTGGATTCAAAAGAGCCTGACTACTCTAAGTTCCAAGACTTCTTGAAGGGTGAGGTTCGTTACCTTTCTGTAATGAAACAATTCCCTAACGAGGCTCAAGAGTTGTTCAACGCTTCTGAGGAGATGGCTAAGAAACGTTACCAATCATACGTTCGTATGACTAAGATGGAATATTAATCGTCTGGTTAAACTATCTAAAATAATGAGATGGGACGGAACTTTAGGTTTTGTCCCATCTCTTTTTTCGTTTTTGCTGTGATGATAGAGTTGGAGCAAGACGAATTGGTTTAAAAAATCTTAACACAATTTTCCCCATATCGCTCTATTGTTGTAAATTTGTTTGTTTTTGACTCCTTTGGCAACTTGGGGGTTGATGAGTGTGGATTTAATCTTCTTTTGACTGAAAACCGATTGGTCGTTAGAAATAAGTCGTTCTGATATAAATTTAAGAGAAAAATTTCCTTTATGAATGTTTCCGCGTCCATTGTGACATATAAGACGGATAGAGAGGAGTTGAAGAAATGTTTGGATTCACTGTTCAACAATGGCGTTTCGTTAGTTTACATTGTTGACAATTCTCCAACAGATGCCCTTAGCGTTGTAGCGGAGGGTCAGGACGATGTTGTTTATATTTTCAACGGCGAGAATGTCGGTTATTCGCGTGGCCATAATGTGGCGATACGCAAGGTGTTGGAAGAAGAACCCCGCTCCGATTATCATTTGGTGCTAAATTCCGACGTCTACTTCGACGATGATGTGATTTCAAAAATCGTCCGCTATATGGACGAGAACAGGGATGTGGCTCAGTTGATTCCTAACGTGGTTTATCCCAACGGGAATCCGCAGTATGTGGTGCGGCTGCTCCCTACGCCATTGAACCAAATCTTCCGTAGATATTTACCTTCATTCATGGTGAAGGGAATGAATAGGCGGTACTGCCTTGAGTTCGACGACCATAAGCATCCCATAAACGCACCATTCCTCTTCGGTTGTTTCATGTTTTTCAGGACTTCCTGCTTTGACAAAGTCGGGCTTTTTGATGAGCGTTATTTCCTTTATGTCGAGGATATAGACATCACGAGGCGTATGCATAGGCAGTATCGCACGATGTTCTGGCCAGGAGCGACTATCGTGCATACGCACAGAGGCGCTTCTTATAAGAGTCTGCGAATGATGGTGGTGCATGCCGTCAATATGGTGCGCTATTTCAACAAGTGGGGCTGGATATTTGACAAGGAACGCACGGAGTGGAATAACAAGCTGCTAAATGAGTTGGGCTACAAAAAATGATTTTTTTTAGGGAATAACCCGTAATAGTGATACTATGGACTTTTTGACTGAATATAACCTTGTGGGACTTGTAGTCGGGTTGGCTACATTCTTAATCATTGGCTTGTTTCACCCATTGGTGATAAAGGGCGAATACTATTTCGGTGTGAAGTGCTGGTGGGTGTTCCTATTGTTCGGTTTGTTGGGCCTGTTCCTTTCCGTATATGTTGACAATCAGATTATCTCAACACTCTTGGGTGTGTTTGCCTTCTCTTGTATGTGGAGCATAAAGGAGGTGTTCGACCAGCGGAAACGCGTTGAGAAAGGTTGGTTTCCTAAAAGGGAAAAGTAGGATTCTGTTGTTTTATTTTGAGGGAACGATTTCGCCACTGAAAACGAAGCAGTTGGGGAACATCGCTTCTATGTTTTTTTTCTCTTTGAATAATCCGAAAATTGATGAGCCAGACCCCGACATGGCAGCATACACAGCACCTTGTTCGTAGAGTTTTTCTTTAATGGCAGGTAAAACCGTATGTTGCGGGAATACGCTTTCCTCAAAATCATTTTTGATGTTTTCCCGCCAAGTTTCAATGGGTTGTATGATGGCATCCATAACGCAAACAGTAGGTTTCTGCGGTTTTATGTGGGCGTATGCTTCTTTGGTGGAGACATACACGTCGGGCTTCACTAAGGTGAAATGGATGTTATCAAATGGTATGTTTATGGGTTTTAGCGCATCGCCGATACCGGTGGCGTAGGCAGGTGTGTTGGCGATGAAAAATGCGCAATCTGCTCCGATGCGGGCAGCGCGTTGCTGCAATTGCTCGTCTGTCAGGTTGAGGGAGAAGAGTGCGTTCAGCATCTTCAGTGCGAAAGCGGCGTCTGCCGACCCTCCGCCAAGCCCGGCCCCGAAGGGTATGATCTTCTCCAAATAGATATCCACAGGAGGTAGATGAAATTCTTCGTTTAGCAGATTGTAGGCTTTGAGTACAATGTTTTGCATCGGATCCCCGTCAATGACGATTCCCGATAGGTGCAGATGAGTTTCTCCATCCGTTGATTCAACGATTTCAAGAATGTCGCGCAGCGGAATCGGAATGAAAATGCTTTCAATGTTATGGTAGTTATCCGGGCGTTTCTCAACGATGTTCAGCCCGACGTTGATTTTCGCATTGGGGAATGTAATCATTTCTTTTCCTCCTGAAATAGTTAGTCCTCAATCAGTTCCACGTTGTCAATCCAAAGGCAGTCGCCCACTGCGCCAACGTATGCGCCGCCGTAGCCGGCGGAGAATCGGATGATAATGTGTGTCGGGGTGGCGTCGCCATCCCAGCCCACTTCGTTGATAGGCACGTTTTCGCCCTTAGAATTTTCCCCATATAGAGGGTATCCTTTGTAGTTCAAACCCATATAGTCTTTGAAGAATTTTTGCTGCGATATGTCGCCATAGTGCAGGTTGAGTCTGTAGCCGTTCACCCAGTCTGTGGATTGCGTGATGCGCATATAGGCCGTTCCGATTCGTTTGCAGAAGATGTTTCCGTCGGCATCTTCCCACCTTTTTTGTAGAAAGACACTTACTTCGGCGGCGTTAGCACCGTCCACGTCGCTTTTGCTCAGGGCTGAGGCTTTGATTCTCTTCCCGCCTGTTTTGGCTTTGTAGTCAAATTTCACCGCTTTTATTCTATGGGTGAAGGGAACGCCTTGCACCATTTTCGACATAGGGGAGCTGATGTTGCGGATGGGCTCTAACAATTGCCCCGTCAGTATGCTTCCTGTTGCCAAGGCCGTAACGTGGATGAGTCCGAACACATAGACCTCTTCAAGCACAGTCTCCATACGCGCGCAGTATCCATTCCCTCTCTTCTCTGGAAACACAGTGTTGCTTCCTTTGACGATGCCCACCACGTTGGCGTATATGCTGGAGGTCTTCCACGGCGAATCGCCTTGATTCCACACCTCCGTTTTGTTGGTTTTCCCTGGCTTGCCCACATCGTATAGCGTGCGCACTTCACCTCCAATCAGCCGGCTTTCTTTCAGATCGCGCTGGTACCAACTGTCCATGTCGGAATAGGGGAGGGTTATGACCTTTTCTGCCATCGCCTGGTTTGCGGAGAAGAGCAGGCAAAGGAGTATGGCGAATGGGATTCTATGCATCATTTTTCGTTATTGTTACCGATGCAAATGTAACATTTTTTAACATAAAACTTATAGTTTGAACCTAAGTTTCACGTCTTTCCCGAATGGGGCTAATGAAATTTTCGCCATTTTGAAGTGTTGTTTGGCAAAGGGTATTCCGATGATGGTGATGAAGAGCAGCGCACCGAAGATTATGTGCGTTATCCACGACCAGAGTCCGCCGAAAATAATCCAGATGATGTTGAGCGGCAGGGTGAGGCAGCCGTTCGACTCCTCTTTTTTCTTAACTTCCGAACCGAATGGCCAAAGGCATAGCAGACCTACTTTGAGCGTCTGCAATGCGTATGGAATGCCGATGATGGTGCATGCCAACGCAAAACTTCCGATGAAATATCCGATGGCGGCTTCCAATCCGCCTAAGAGCCACCACAATAGGTTCCCCAATAGTCTCATATCTTTTTTTTCTGCAAATGTGCGAAATTATCTTCGGATTTATGAGATTTCCTGGCTTTTCTTTTGATGGCGAATTTTTCTTTTGATCGCTACATATTTACAGAAGGTAGGAAAGCATCTTCGATGTGTTCTATTTTCTCGACTTTTCCTCCGCCGACAACCACCCAAATCACATCGAAGCGGATGGGTTTTAGTATGTCGAACCGTCGGACGTAGGCGTTGGCAGCGTACACAAGGTTTCTCACCTTCGTCGTTCCCACACTTTCTGATGGTGGTACTAACATACCCACGCGCCGGGTTTTCACTTCGACAATCACGAGTGTATCGTCGGTTTCGGCTACGATGTCGAGTTCTTGCCTTCCGCTTCGCCAGTTGCGGTGGCGGATTTTGTATCCTTGGGTTTGGAGATATGCCACGGATTGTTCTTCCCCGAACAATCCCAAATCATTATGTTCAGCCATTTTACAAACAAAACTTTAGTGTTAGACTTCGCGAATGTACGTTATTCTAACGAATTTTGCAATGAGGTTTTCCCTGTGGTTTATCTTTTCCCTTTGAAAAAGGAACTGACAAGTTGCGCGCATTCGTCGGCCATAATGCCGGATGTGACGGTGCATTTGGGGTGCAAGGCTTGTGGGGCGATTTTTGTGAATCCCCTTTTTGTGTCGTCCGCTCCGTAGACCACTCTGCTGATTTGCGCCCAACCGATGGCGCCTGCGCACATGGGGCAGGGTTCAACTGTTACAAACAATGTGCAGTTTGTCAGGTATTTGGCACCGAGGTGGTTGGCAGCGATGGTGATGGCTTGCATCTCGGCGTGGGCGGTTACGTCGGTCAGTGTTTCGGTGAGGTTGTGAGCCCGTGCTATGATTTGCCCTTTGCAGACGATTACCGCGCCAATGGGTACTTCATTTTCGTTTGCCGCTTTTTGCGCTTCGTTGAGGGCTTGCCGCATAAAAAACTCGTCTGTCATCTTAGTTCTTCCTTTGGAAATAGTGTGGGTGCGTTCTCCTCTAATTTCTGCCATGCTGCGCGGATGATCGTATCCCGCAGAAATTTTGTCTTGTTCTTGATTTTGAATTCGTTGAAGAACCGTTCCATCACCCGGAACTCTCTTTCGTTCAGGGTGATGGAGATTCTTTTGTTTCGGATGAGTCTTTCTTTCCGAATAGGTGTCTCATTTTTTGTTTTTTTCTTCGCCATGCGCAATCGCTTGGTTAATCCGTAGGGGATTAAGGCCGAACTCATGGGCGTGAGACCCAAATCGGTCGTAGGGTTTGTATTACTTTATGGAGAATGTCTCGTTGTTTCTCTTGTCAAACTCCGTTTGGGTGGTCATCAACTCGTTTTCTGCGTTTTTGACAGCCTCTTGTGCTTTCTGAAGGTTTGCTTTAGCCTTCTCGATGTTTGACGAGCCTTTTTGGTACTCCGAGCGTACGGACTCCAGGTCTTTGTCTGCGATCAATTCCCGTCCCTGTTTGAAGTGTCCGTTGAACTCGTCTTCGGTGCTATGAGCGATGCGCACCACGCCTTGACGTTGGTCGGCGTAGAAGAAGGTGAATGACAGACCGTCGGAAGCGACACTCTGCACGATACCCATCTTGCTGATTTCCTTTTTGTTCTGAGGGTTGGCGAAGAACACGAGGTCGCCCGCTCTCAGTTTGGCGATTTTAGAAATGCTCTTTCCGATTTTGCTCAGTTCGATCATGTTGGCAGGAAGATCCACACCCAATTTCTTAAAGGTGAAGACGGCCAGTCCAGGGTTGTCGAAAGCGTCTTCGCCGGCTGCGCCAACGGCGAAAGGTTTGTTGTTTTGTTGGAGTGTGATGGCCAATGCTTCGTTAATCGTCTTGCATGGGGCGTTGACCACATCCCATCTTGTCCCTGCGAATGTGGCAGATGCGAGCAACAGCATTGCCACGGTTAATCCTTTTCCTTTCATTTCTCTCTTGTTTAGTTTCGAATTCGTTTCATTTTCCCAACCTGTTGGTTTTGTTGCGAAAACGTCGCAGGTTGCGGTGTCGTTGGCAAAATTAGTGATTGCTTTTGGTTTTTCAAGCGTTTGACGCTTTTTTATCCCGAATAAGTCGTCAGAATTTAACCAAGAGGCTTTTAGAGGGGTGGCAGTCGGCCTGGTCGGTAGGGGAAATGTCTATATAGAGATTTA
>CAVGRN010000087.1:0-7686 GCA_963631545.1 Paludibacteraceae bacterium
TTCCCCACAAAAACTGCGAGGAGACCTAAAATGAAACTGCCGACAGCGTAGAGAGAGAAATGCAGGTAGTCGCCGGCTTGGAGGAAAGCGAGCGATTCCTTCGAGAAGGTCGAGAAAGTGGTGAATCCGCCACAGAAGCCAGTGGTGAAGAGCAGTAGGTAGGTCTGCACGAACGCACATTTGGTGGCTAAGCCCGAGAAGAATCCGATGAGGAAACAACCTGCGATGTTGGCAACAAAAGTGCCTAACGGATAGCCGCACAACCAAGGCAGAAGCGAGATGAGCCAACGCAATCCGCCGCCTAAAAAACTGCCGATTCCAACGAGAAAAAACGATTTGACCATATCAATAACACCGCTTTTAGTTCATAACCTTAATCCCGCAATAACTTTTTAATAAAATGTAAAGTATCTGATAAACAAAGGATTGCAAATACTTTGTTATATTGAAAAAATTACCCAAGTTGTTGAAAACCAAACTTTTAAACAACATGCAAAGGTAACGATAAAATCAACAAAAATCACGGCTTTCGGAGGTGTTTTTGAAGAGTTCACGTTCTCCTCTAAATTTCTACTCCCAAAAATTCTTTGTCCCGATTTTTCATTTTAATTTTGCCTTACCATAAAATAACAAGTAGTCCGTTGGAACAACCCTGTTTTAGCGGACTTTTTTTGTGCTATCTCTAAATCTATAATGCCATGGTTATCAGAAACCTTGCGGCAGTTGTGCTAATGGCCGGATTTGTTTTGTCCGCCTGTGCGCAGTCTTACCAATCCGCTGAGACAACGGACTACATCGGCCGCTACCACAAAACCGCTATCCGCGAAATGTACCTCTACAACGTGCCTGCCAGCATCACCCTTGCGCAAGGCATCCTCGAGTCGGGCAGCGGACGGAGCCTCCTCGCCACCCAAGCCAACAACCACTTCGGCATCAAGTGCGGCGACTACTCCGGAAAGAAGTTCTACAAAGATGATGACAAGCGTAACGAGTGCTTCCGCAGCTACGCCCACGCCGACGAGTCGTTCCGCGACCACTCCCTCTTCCTTAGCAAACAACGCTATGCCGACCTCTTCAAACTTAAGGCCACCGACTACAAGGGTTGGGCGAAGGGCTTGAAGAAAGCCGGCTACGCAACCAACCCCAAATACCCGCAACTGCTGACGGACATCATCGAGCAGAACAAACTCTACGAGTACGACCGCAATCCTGAGAAGTATCTCGCTCGCCGCGACGCCGACCGCTATTCGCTCGACGACAACTCGCTGGCCAACAAACGCTCACAGAAAAAAAGCGTGCCAGAAGTGGAAAACGGACGAATCAACGGGGTGAAGTGCGTTCTGGTAAAGTCGGGCGACACATTCTACAGCCTCGCCAAGCAAACCGGGTTGAGCGTAAAGGAGCTCAAGGCACTGAACGATTTCCCCGATAACCACATCCTCCGCACGGGCGAGTACGTCTTCACAGAGAAGAAACGCAAGAAAAACAAGTCTGCCGCGCCCCACACCGTGCAGCGTGGCGAAACCTGGCTCACCATCTCCCAAACCTACGGCGTGAGGGAATCCAGTCTGCGTAAGATGAACCGTATGCGCCGGGACGAGCCATCCGTGGGTAGTGTGGTGCGGCTGAGATAGTCCGAAGAAGTCGCACCGTGCGTATGAATTTCCCCGATGAAACCGCCTTTTTTTGTGCGTATGTGTGATATGTGCCGCAAGATTCGTATCTTCGCATAAATCATCATACCGCTTGTTTCGTGTCAGTTAGTCGCTTCCGCCCCTTGCCGCTTTTGCTGCTTTGCCTCCTCTTTCCGGTGGAAGGCCTGGCGGTGTTGCGCATCAACGAGGTGATGCAGGCCAACGTGGCGCAGACAGACGAGGCGAACAACCTCCCCGACTCGTGGGTGGAACTCTACAACCCCACGTCTTCTGCCGTCCAGCTCAAGGGATACGCTTTGCGGAAGGAGGATGAGGACCGCGATTTTGTCTTCTCTGTCGATACGCTCATCGCCCCTCGCGCATGCGTTATGGTTTATTGCGACGAGCAGGACACTGCTCTCCACGCCCACTTCAAGCTCAAGTACAGAAAAACGTCCACGCTGACGCTCCTTGCCCCGAACGGGGAAGCAGACGATGTGAGTGTACCGAAGATGCCGCATCCCGGTCTCTCATTCGGACGCTCCTCCACAGATTCCACACTGTTTGGGTGGATGATGTCGCCCACGCCGGGAGGGCGGAATAGCGCGTCATCTGCCAATGTGTGCCGTGGGGTGGAGCTGAGTGTTCCGTCGGGCATTGCCGACACGGCGTTCAGGCTTCTCATCACTAATCCGTTGATAAACACCACTGTGCGTTACACCACCAATGGCGACGAGCCTTCGCCCGCCGATTCGGTGTTTCCCCCCTCGGGCTTGGAAATCGCCCGCACCACAGCCCTCCGCGTGAGGCGTTTCGCCGCCGATGCCGCTCCGTCTGCCACTGCCACTTTCTGCTACCTCTTCCCAACGAGGGAGGTAACCCTGCCTTTCTTCTTCATCACCCTGCCCGAGGCGGATCTGCGCGATTCCATCCGCGGAATCTATACCGAGGGGAGTTTCTCGCCCGACCTCCACAACTACCAGTTCGACTGGCAGCGGGCGGCAGACATCAAGTATTTCTCGAAATCGGGACAAGAACGCATCAACGAGCCGGGCGTGTTGCGCGTAGCCGGGGGCAGTTCGCGCACCCATCCGCAGAAGTCGCTCACACTCTACGCCCGTCAGCGATTCTCTGGAAATGAGGATTTTAACTTCCCGTTTTGGAGTGAGAAGCCGCACATTGCGTCCGTCCACTCCGTGCTGCTTCGCAACGCTGGCAACGATTTCCTTTTCGCCCACTTGCGCGACGCCGTTGTGCAGACATACGCCGGGGCGCACATTTCCAACCTCGACTATCAGTCCTATCAGCCGGTGGTGGTCTTCGTCAATGGCGAATACATCGGGTTGATGAACCTGCGCGAGCGCACCAACCGTTTTTTCATTGAAACCAACCACCCTGGGGTGGGCGAGGTAGACGTGATTGAGAACTGGGCGAAAGTCAATTCGGGCTGCTTCTCCGAGGCGATGCGCTTCTACAACCTCTTCTGCAAGGAAAATGTAACTTACGACGAATTGGCGGCAGAGATGGATATGGACGCCTACCTCAACTACCTTATCGTTGAGGCTTATTTCGGTAATTCCGATTACCCCGACAATAACATCGTGATGTGGCGCGAACGCCGCACAGGCGGAAAATGGCGGTGGATAATGAAGGATTTCGATTTCACGTTGGATTACCAATTCAAGCGCAGCGACCCTCCCTCGTTCGGGGTTTTCAATTATTTCGAAACGCTCTTCGTGCCGCCCGCACAAGAGTCTGACACCATCGGCTCCTACAACTTCTCCACGCGGCTTATGCGCAAACTGCTCTCGCTGCCAACCTTCCGCGAGCAGTTCATAGAGCGTTTTGCCGTTTATATGGGTGATGTGCTGAACGAGCGTTTCATCGCACCGCACATAGACAGTCTTGCGGAGCGCATCGAATACGAGTTCCCATTCACGTTCGACCGCTACGCCGACTACCGCAAAGACGACTATGCCGACTGGTATCGCGAGATAGACATCTTGAAGGCCTCCATCCCTAAGCGGAACTACCTCAACTACGAGAGTATGCGCAGGTTCTTCGCCCTCGACTCGCTGTATTACCTCGTCGTCAACAATCCTCATTCCGAGGATCTCCCTTATCAGTTTACTTTCAATGGCATAGCAATGGAACACACATCATACGAAGGGTATTATTACCGAAATCGGAATATCACCATTCGCACTAAGCGGAAAGATGAAAACGCACCGAAAATCAGGGGCTGGCTAATCCGCCACCGAAACGACGATGCCGAGGTGATGAACACGGAAGTGGTGGTGGGCGACTCGCTGCGGTTCTCGCTTCCTCACACCACGCAGACAAAACAGGTTGTGATAACGATGCTGACGGACGAGGATGCCGTCTACCCGTTCCCTGACGACCGCTTGCCGTTTTACTACCGCACAGCCGGCGGAATCGTGCTTGTGGGCGGCGAGACACCCACAGAATTTTCTGTGGCAGATGTTACGGGGAAAACCATCCGGACGGGCAAGCTTCCGCCCCGCCAGATTGTGGAAATCCGGCTCTCCCCAGGACTCTACTTGCTGCGGAAGGACACCGAGTGGAAGAAAATTTTCATCACAAATAACGAATAATGGCAGAAACTATCCGCAAAAAACATACATTTGCAAAATAAATAATTCGTTGTAAATTTTAAACAAACAAAAATGGCGTATCAAGAAACAACTACAACAAGTTACGGATCGCGCGTGGGAAATTCGTTTAAGGGTATCCTAACGGGCATTGTAATGATTATTGCTGGTACAGCAATCCTTTGGTGGAACGAAGGTAGGGCTGTGAAGCAAAGTACTGCAAACGAAAATGCTTTGGAGCAAACCATTGAGGTGGCAGACATCTCAACCGTCAACCCAGAGTATAACGGCAAGATGATCCACGCCTCGGGCGAGGCTGCCACGAGCGATGTCCTCACCGACGATCTTTTCGAGGTTAGCGAGAATGCGTTCGCAATAATCCGCGATGTGGAGTACTATCAAAATATAGAGAATTCATCCGAGCAGACCAAAGATAACCTCGGCGGCTCTCAGACCAAAGTTACCACTTACACGTATACGAAGGATTGGAGCGGTAGTCCTGTGAACTCAAGCAAGTTCAAGGAGGCTGGACACGACAACTTCGTTGTGGTTAACATTGAAAGCAAGAAGACATACGCACAAAATGCGACTTTCGGCGCTTACCAATTGCCTCAGTCGTTCATCAGAAGCATCGGCGGTGAAGAAGACCTTCCTGTAACGCTTTCTGATGCAAAACTGAAAGAGTTGGAGCTGGCAGTGAAGAAGAGTTTGAAGCAAGCCGGCATCCAGGTGGATGGCGCTGCGGCTCAGCCAGTTGCTGTGCAGACTGTGGGCGACTCTGCTGCCGTAGATAGCACCGCTGCTGCCAATAGCGTAGCCGCTGCATCTACCGATTCTGCCATTGCTGCAACCGTTGCTGAGGCTGCACAACAGGTGGCAGAAAACAATTATGTTACCGTCAGCGGAAACACGATTTATCTGGGTCAGAACCCTAACAACCCAAGCGTGGGTGATGTGCGCATCACCTTCCGTGTGGTTCGCCAACCTCAAACGGTTACTGTTTGGGCTGATGTGAAGGGAAATACATTCGCCGTTCATGCAGACGAGAATGGAAAGACCGTCGGTGGTTTGACCCCTGGCGTAGAGTCTTTGCAACAATCGTTTGAGGGCGAGGAGTCGAGCAATAGCATCCTTACTTGGATTCTCAGAATCGTCGGCATCTTCTTGGTTTGCGGCGGTTTCAAGGGGCTTTTCGGATTCTTGGTTACCATCCTCAAGGTGGTTCCGTTCCTTGCGAACATCGCCAATGTGGGTGTGAACATCGTGTGTGGTGTGCTTGGCTTTGTGTGGTCGTTCATCATCATCGCCATCGCTTGGATTTTCTATCGTCCTTTGTTGGCAATCATCTTGCTCGTGGCGTGCGCCGCGCTCATCTACTTCCTTGTGGTTCGTTCCAAAGGTAAGAAAGCGGGCGAGCCTGCCGCACCTGCCGAGGCTGACAAGCAGTAAACAATAAGAAATAACCAGACGGTCGTTAGGGCAACATTTCGTTCAACCTAACGGCCGTTTTTTCTCATATTATCTTATCCATTCAAATCGATTATGGTAAACGAAGAACAGAAATTATACGTTGCCCACTCTGACCACCCTTTGCTGTTGGAGCCTAAGATGGCCAACCGCCACGGACTGATTGCCGGGGCTACGGGTACGGGAAAAACCGTGTCGCTGCAAGTGCTGGCGGAGTCGTTCAGCGACTTGGGCGTGCCTTGCTTTATGGCGGATATGAAGGGCGACCTTTCGGGTGTGAGCAAGGCGGGTGCCATCAATAAGTTCATCGCCAAGCGCGAGGAGCAGTTTGGCGTGAAGTTCAACTTCCAACCCTATCCTACCGAGTTTTTCGATGTCTACGGCGAGCAGGGACACCCGATAAGGGTAACCGTGAAGAGTTTCGGCGTAACGCTTTTTTCGCGTATTATGTCGCTCAGCGAGACCCAGGAGGGCGTGTTGAACGCTGTGTTCCGCATCTGCGAGGATAAGAATATGCAACTCGACGATTTGAAAGACCTCCGCTCCGCCCTCAACTATGTGGGGCAGAACGCCAAGGAGTTCCAGACCGAGTATGGCAACCTCTCCTCCGCTTCTATCGGGGCGATACAGAGAAGCCTTTTGGCGTTGGAGTCGCAAGGGGGCAACCTCTTCTTCGGGCTGCCAGAGTTTGATGTGATGGATTTCGGCATCGGCAAGACGGACAAATCGGGCAAGGGAACGATCAACATCCTTGCGGCGGATAAACTCTACAACAACCCGCGGCTCTATTCCGCATTTCTTATGTGGCTGCTCAACTCCATCTACGAGAAGATGCCCGAGGTGGGCGATATGGACAAGCCGAAGTTCGTCTTTTTCTTCGACGAGGCACACCTGCTCTTCGACGATGCCTCCAAATCTTTATTGGAACAGATTGAGAAAATCGTCCGCTTGATACGTTCGAAGGGTGTGGGCGTTTATTTCATCACGCAAAACCCTATGGATATCCCCGAAGATGTGCTCGGGCAGTTGGGAAACAAGGTGCAGCACGCTTTGCGCGCCTTCACACCGAAGGACCAGAAAGCGGTGAAGGCCGTTGCCCAGTCGTTCCGCCAAAACGGCTCGTTCGACACCGAGGCGGCGTTGTTGGAGTTGGAGACGGGCGAGGCGCTCATCTCATTCCTCGATGCCAAAGGCGCACCATCTGTTGTGGAACGCGCTAAGATGCTTTGTCCGCAAGGTCAGATCGGACCCATCACCGACGAGGAACGAAAGGAAGCCATAGAGAAATCGCCACTCAAAAAGAAGTATGGCGAGATGCAGAACCGCGAGTCTGCCTACGAGATTCTCTCCAAAGAAGCGGAGGAAAAGAAGAAAGCCGAAGAAGCAGCCGCCCAGGAGAAGCAAAAAGCCGAAGAGGCAAAACTCAAGGAGAAGGAAGCAAAACAAAAAGAAAAAGAGGAGAAGCAAAAGGAGAAGGAAGAGCGGCAGACGGCAAAGAAGAAGTCGGGCGACAGCGCGATGACCAAGGTGTTGGTAAGCATTGGGAAAAAACTTGGCAACAGTCTGATTAATGTCCTGACGAGGAAACTTTTCAAGTGAAGATTCTGAATCGAAAGCAAAAACGGGGGTGTTTCCAAAGGAACGCCCCCGTTTTTTTGCGTAATATCAATAAAATAACCCCAAATTACAGTGGCTTTGGCACGGGTTTTGTACTTTTTATTATAGATACTTGATTATGGAGTGCTACCTATCACCGTTTTGTTTGTGATTCTATGTTTAGTAGTTCTAAGTTGCGTTTTTAGGAAAGGCCTACCGGACGGTAGGTTTTTCTTTTTTGTGTCCTCCATGTCTGAAGGATTTCTGGAAGAGGATTTTTCGGAACAATTACAGAATTAGGAATTAGGAATGAGAGTTTTTTCCAACTAAATTTGCGGAAAACCGGAGCGTTATGAAGTACCCAGTCGGCATACAGA
>CAVGRN010000088.1:0-7288 GCA_963631545.1 Paludibacteraceae bacterium
ATCACTGCTCTTTCTCCATTTCCAATTCTGCGTATAGGTCTACGGGACTCCATTGCCAGTATTTGGTGCTTTCCGTTGATAGTTTCTTGTAGAGTTTGGAATGATAAATGCGATTGAGCGACTGTTGCAACGAGAGGCCGTAATCATCGTGCAGATACTCCACCAACCAACTGATTTTTCCTGGAATAAACAAATGAAGATTGTCTTGGGTAACTTGAAACATTTTTACAATTCGATTTTGATGGATTCTATGAAATGTAGGGTTTTAAGGGCTTTCTCTGTATGGAAGAGGTATTGATCTACCAATTTATACGTTTTAAGTTCTCGGACAAGTGTCTCTACGCTTATCGCTCCCGATTCGTACAAGTTAAACTGGAGATAGACTTTGTCATTTGCCACGGGACCGTAGACAATTCATGCCTCTTTCTTTTTCCGTATTTCAATAAACTCGTCAATCTCTGCAATCAGCCATTGCTTCCCTTGTGTGTGGAGTGGCTCAAAACAATGGCAGAGATAATCGGTAACACCATATTTGGAAAACAAGTCAAACACCTGCTCTCCGCTCATTCCTTTGTCTGCTCCGTATTCTTCTATGCAGAATGCAACGAAGAGTGCTATGTCTTTGTCTTTTTGCCCCATTGCAAACAGAGTTAATTTTCCTTGCTACATTGAATTGTAAAAGTACGAAAAAACCGCAAAAAAAGGTCAATGGGGCAGAGGAATGTGATGGTGGCGAGAGAACACAAAAGGCTGGAGTCCTTTTGGGATTCCAGCCTTTTTTGCGTATAGACAGGGTTTAGCGCACCTGCAACTTGCGGGTTACGCAAGTGCCGTCTTCTGTATAGATTTTCACAAGGTAAATGCCAGAACGGAGGCCCGTGGCGATTTTGCCAGAAACATCCTCTTGCGAGAGCATGCGCGTTCCCACCATATCGAAAACTTCCACTTTAACCACCTTCTGCGGACTGATGACGGAGAACGCCCCATCCGTAGGGTTCGGTGCCAACACAATGCTTGCTGGTTGGAATACCTCTTCCACTCCACTTGGATCTGTCCCCTCGAGGGTGAATTTCAAGTAGTCTACATTGCAATAGTCTGCGCCGATCTTGAGTTTCAGGATGTGTTCTCCGGCGGTGAGTTCGGATGTTGTAGCAGTGAGCGTGGTGTAAGTGTCCCAATCCTCCGTCTTGTCGCCGCTCAGCGAGGCGATTTGCTTATCGTCTAAATAGAGTGTCAACTTGATTGTCGCATTTCCGTTGGATGCGAGTGCCTCAACATCGTATTTTCCGGTCTTGGCGATGTTGACGGTGTACTCCGTCCACTCGTCCGCCTTGGTGTAACCGATACCCTTTCCGGTGCCAGCCACCACAATGTCCACGCCCTCGTCCGTGCGGAAGTTGGCATCGCCCTCATTCTCATCGTCCGAGTCGTAGTAGGCGTAGCCGTTTCCTCCCACGTCATAGTTTTCAGCCTCAACAATGCCTGGGATGGCGATGGCTTCCGTGTAAGGACCTTGTGGCACTTTTGGCACCTCGGGGGTTTCCTCCGCCTTGTCGCCGATATACATTGTGGCGTAGGTGAACTCGATGGAACCCGTTCCGCCGCCCGCCTCGCAAAGGATCTTGCAGTCGTACAAGCCGCCAAGGGTAACTCCGTTTTTCTCCCAGTTTCTGAAGTGCTCGCTCACAGAGATGTGTCCGCACTGGCGCGCGCTCGACCGCACCGCGAACACCTGCGTGAAGGTGGACGTACCGGTGATAGACGGTGCGTTGGTGCGTGTACCCGTGTAGAGTTTGTAGGTGGCGCCATCGACGGTGTAGGAGCCTTTCTGCGTGGTGTTGTAAGGCGTTCCCATTCCGTTCCACGAATCCTCCACAATATAGTACTCAATCTGCGGCGTGTTGGTCCAGCCGTACATGCCGATGTAGGAGTAACCGCCGGCGTTTCCGCTCTTGGTATAGTTGAACTCTGCGTGGATGTCGCCATTCAGGTCTTTGTAAGTCTTGCTGTTGCTACCGCCGTAGTAATAGCCCACGCGAGCGAGGAAGTCGCCCGAGTTGTTCCAACTTGCCTTGAATGCGCAGTCGTTGTCGCCGCCGAAGTAGGTCATAGAACCAGAACTTCCGTCGCGCCACAACTCGTAGTTGTAGCCATTGCCGATGTCGCGGATGCCGTTGGATGTTACGGTTGTTCCGCCGCTCAACTTCGTTGTCTGGGAGCAAGGGTCTTTGGAAGAGGATGAAGACGATGAGGAAGAAGAATTTCCGCTGTCCGTGTTTCCGCTGTTGCCCGACGAGCTTGAGCTGCTTGACGACTGCGTGGTGATTTCGACAGTGGCGTAGGTGAAATCGACATAGCCCGAGCCGCCGCCCGACTCAGCCAAAATCTTCGACTCATACAATTTTCCCAAATTCAAGCCCAGCTTCTCCCACTGGCGGAAATGCTCGGAGATGTTGATTGTGCCACATTGGCGGCGCGACTGGCGGATACTGAAAATCTGCGTGAAAGTAGATGTGCCGGAGATGGACGCACCCGTGCGCTTACCCGACCATACCGCATACTCTGCTCCATCGACGGTGATGGTGCCGATCTTCGAACCCATATATGAGCCGCCAGGAGTTCCACGATCGTGCAACCAATCGTCTACAATGTAATATTCGATTTCCGGATTCTGCATCCAACCGTAGATGCCGATGTAGGAGTAGGTTCCGCCATCGTTACCGCTCTTTTTGTAGTTGTAGTTTGCCACGAGGTCGCCGCCCAGCTGCGAATAGGTCTTGTCGCTGTTAAACTTCAAGCCCACGCGCCCGAGGAAGTCGCCGGCATTGTTCCACTCCGCCTTGAAGCAGGCATCTTTCGAGTAGAGGGTGAGTTTACCGCCGTTTCCGTCGCGCCAAATCTCGTAATGGTAGTTTCCGTTACCAGTCGACCCGGTGGAGTTAGTGTTTTGAATCACGCGCCCGCCGCTCAACTGGGTGGTCTCGCTGCACGGGTCTGCAGCCCACACCCCGCTCGACACGAGCAAGGACGCCGCAATGCCAGACACTATAGGCCTGTGCAAAAAAGATAAAATCTTCATGTCAGTAATTTTTAGAATGATATAAGTGTTAGAGAATTTTATGTAAAAATGGTATTATTTCGTTATCAGTATCTTCTGTGTCTTTCCTGTTTGTTTGTTTCTCAAAAAATAAAGACCTCTCTTCAGATTGAATTGACCAGCGGCAACGGAAACATCGTCCAACTGGTTGCCCAAAACATCAAACACGGCATAGCAGCCAGAGAGCGAGCCGTCCGCGCCCACCATCTGCACGTCTGTTTGAGCCAGAGCCTTGAACTCCATATAGTCCATATCGAGCCAGTCGCCCGTGATTTTGAGTTGCAGCACGTGCGCTCCTTTTTCGAGTGCGGCGGTTCCTGCCTTCACGGTTTCGTATGTGTCCCAATCGCCCGTATTAGGGACGGACACGACGTCGGTAATCTCCTCGTCATCCATCAAAAGTTGGAACGAGGAGCCTTGCGCACCCGATGCCACGTATGCGTAAATATCATAATTTCCGTCCGCCTGCACCTCAACGGAGTATTTCAGCCACTCACCGCTCTGCGTGTAGCCGATGGCAGTGTTGCTCATATCCACACCCTCGTTGCGTGAGCCGCCGTTGCGGTTCTGCTCGTCGTTGTCGTGGTATGCCACGCCCTCGCCGCCGAGGTCGAACTCCTCCGCCTCGATTTTTCCAGGGATGGCAAATGGGGTGCCGTTGTATGGGGTGAGTTTGCTCTCGGTCTCGCCGCCAGTTTCGCCGCCATCACCGCTACCATCCGCAAGGTCGGAAGCCGGAAGCAGTTTCAGCATCTGCTCGGCATAGCGCTTTCCGAAGTCTCGGTAGCCCTGGGCCGAAAAGTGGTATTGGTCGTTCGACTTCGCCTGCAATCCCTGCGAGGAAATGACATACGAGTTGGAAATGACGTTAGGGACTTGCGCAATGATGTTGTTGTGGCTGCTGCATGAGCCATCGCGGCGCGTTTCGCCCACAAGGAGCGGCACATCACTGCCGTTCAAACCTAAATCGCTCAACATGCTTTCATAAATGGCTTTCAGGCGGTTGGGCCAAGTGGATTGACCCGTGTTCGACTCGCCCTGATGCACCAGCACGCCTTTGATGACGCCATCCTCTTGCGCTTTTTTCGCACAATCGATGATGCGTTTGTAGCAGTTGTCGCCATACGCCGAGGCCGCGCTCTTCAACCAGTCTGCCGCCGACGAGAGGTAGGACTGGTAGCCGCTCTGCTCGAAGATCTGGATGTCCGCGCCAGCCACTGCCACCACGATGACACCCACACGGATGTTGGGGTTGAGCTTCTCCACCAATGTGCGCCCGAAGTAGTCGGCAGGACACAAACCCGTGTTGCAACGAGCCAACGGCGGCGTCGCCGTGTACCACTGATACAACTGCCTACTGCCACAAGTGGTGGTGGACATCATTTTAAAACGGTCGCTCACCGTCATATCTTGCGATTCGGCGTTCGACGCACCTTCCATATTAGACTGCCCGAAACAGATGTAGATGTGGAAATCCGGATCGGGATCCGCATAGGCGGAAATGGACAATCCCGCAAGCATAGCCACGAGAATTGCCCGCAATTTGCGTGCTGTGTTTTTCATTTATAAAATCTTGTCGTTTATAGATTTCGCAAATCTAATGAAAAGGGGGGAAAATGAATAGGATTTTTTCGTCAATAGATTGTGTTTTTTCGTCAATCATTGATTATCAATAAAATACGAGCGGGAAAATATCCGAAGAAAGTCCGCTTTTGTTAAGCCTCAACTCGATTTCAGTAAGAATAAACACGGATTTTTTATTACTTTTGCGAACGATGTTCACGAAACGATATGTCATAAAAAATATGCTAAGAAAACTCTTGAAACTACGGATAGCGCAACTGCTTCCGATACTGATGCTTCCCTTCATCCTGCCCGCTTGCGGCGACGACGATGAATCGAGTTCCACCGACTACAATTTAGAAGACCCCCGCATCCGCGCGGTCAAATTCAACAACATCGCATCCGCCGAGTTTGTGGTGAACGATGTGGAGGCTACCATCTTCAACTACGACTCCCTGACCTACGGGACGGACGTCAGCAAAGTGCGCGCCTACTTCTACGGCTACACCTCGCAACCCACTATCCAATATAGAAAGGAAGGCGACAGGAAATGGACGGCGTTCACTAACGGCGAACTAATGGACTTCTCCTCGCCCCTGCTGATTCTCGCCACCTCGCAGGACGGACAGAACAAAAAGCAGTACACGTTCGACCTCCGAATCCATAGTTACGACATCGCAGCCTTCTCCTGGACGGCGTTCTCCTCTATGAACATCGAGGGCAACATCGTCTCGCAGAAAGCCATCACCACCGAAAACGATTTCCGTTGGTTCTACCGCAACGACAACGGCGACAATTTCTGCCTCACCTCCACCGACGGAAAGTCCTGGCAGGCAACCGACATCGATGCAGACTTCGCCCTACAGTGGGAGACTCTCGTGGCCCTGGGCGACACGCTCTGGGTGCAAAGCGAATCGGGCGTATGCTACGCCTCGCCACTCGACACCCTCAACTTCGCAGAACGCAACGTGGGAGAGGTGAAACGCCTCCTCTTCGAGTTGGACGGAAAACTCTGGGCCATCACAACCGACTCGCTGTTGGCACTCGGCACGGGCGACTCCCAATTCGCCGCCATCGCTGCCCTACCCGATGACTTCCCCACGGAAAACATCACCCCTTTCACCGCCAAATCCGGCTTCACGCAAGTGGGCTACACCTACGCACTGACGGAGGACGGAGGCGGAACGGTCTGGACTATCGACTACAAAGGCAATTCCTACCAATTGGTGAAACCTCAGGACGTGATCCCCGGACTGACGGAACCAATGGTCTACATCTACGGAAAGACATTGGGCATCGTGGGCGGAACGCTAACGGACGGCACACCATCGGCAGTGTGCTACGCCTCGTACAACTCGGGCGTGAACTGGGCGGAAGACTGGCATAAGAACCTATCGGACGATATGAAAGGCTTGACCAAAACCGGCTTCTTCGCCCTTTCAGACTCGGGCGAACTGCTCATCGTGGGCGGCAACAAAGCCGACGGCACAGCCTCAACAACCGTATGGAAAGGCGTTTTGAACCAAATCACCGCCGACGAACTAAACTACAACGACTAAACGCAACTAAAAACTATAACACTATGAGGAAAATTATCGGCATCGGAGAGACCGTATTCGACATACTATTCAAAAACAACCAACCCATCAGCGCCAAGCCGGGAGGGTCGGTCTACAACGCACTCATCTCGCTCGGCCGACTGAAGATGGAACCTATCTTCATCTCCGAAATCGGCGACGACAAAATTGGCGGAATCATCAAGGACTTCCTCACCGCCAACAACGTGCAAACACACTACATCTACTCTTACGACCGCGGGAAATCGCCCCTCGCACTCGCCTTCCTCGACGAGAAGCAAAACGCCGACTACCTTTTCTACAAGGACTATCCCAACGAGCGACTCGACTACATTATGCCACGCATAGACCAGGACGACATCGTGCTGATTGGCTCCTACTTCGCCCTCAACCCCGTATTGCGCGACAAAGTGGTGGAACTGCTCGACTTCGCCCGCGACCGCAAAGCCATCATCTATTATGATGTGAATTTCAGAAAATCGCACATCGACAGCGTACGGCATCTGATGCCCGCCATCCTCGACAATTTCGAATATGCCGACATCATCAAAGGCTCCGACGAAGACTTCATCAACATCTACGGCGAAAATGACGCACCACAAATCTACAAAGACCACGTGATGTTCTACTCAAAGAACTTCATCTACACACAGGGCGAAAAGGGCGCGCGGCTATTCTCCAACGGAATCGACAAACAATACGCAGGAAAAGCGATAACCCCTACCAGCACCGTCGGGGCGGGCGACAACTTCAACGCCGGGATTGTCTACGGCCTCATCAAAGAGGAGGTTACAAAAGCAGAACTCGAAGCCGGCATCTCCGAAGAACGCTGGGACCGAATCGTCCGCTACGCCATTGAATTCTCCTCGTTCGTCTGCACCACCTTAGACAACTACATCTCAGAAGAGGAGGCAGCGAAATTCCTTTGATAAAAAAGTGTATAGGAAAAGAGCAACATTGAACGTATGTTGCTCTTTTTTTTCAATTACCGATTGAGAAATCTTGAAGATTTTATCAAATGGCATTTGATAGATTGGGGTGATTTTATCAA
>CAVGRN010000089.1:0-7262 GCA_963631545.1 Paludibacteraceae bacterium
GATATCCGTTCAGTCCGTTGGTGATTTTCAGTATCTGTGGCAAAATTAATACTTCTTTCTTAGACTCTCGCCAGAAAGGGCGTATTTCATTGCTTTGTGTACGATCCTGTCCAGGCAAACCTCTGCTATGAGCTCGCTTTGGAAGACATTGTACCAGTCGGCGATTGGCAACTGGCTTGCGAGGATGGTCGCCTTCTTGTTGTGCCTGTCATCGATGATTTGTTCGAAGTCATGCTGCAGTTGGCCGTCCAGCTTTACCATTCCGAAGTCGTCGATTATGAGCAAGTCGTGCGCGTAGAGCTTGCGGAAGAAGTTCGTCTCACGCCCTTCAAGGTGCACCAGCTTGAGATTCTCCATGAGCATGTTCATCGTAAAGTACAGCACCTTAAGCCCGTTTCTGCAGGCCCTGTCACCCAAGGTGCATGAGAAATGATGCTACTCTGCCCTACTCTAAGAAAAACTCCCAGACAAACAGCAAGCCCGTAAGGATGAACAACACCGCCAACACTTTGCGAAACCAATACTCAAACTTTTGGAAACCTTCCCACTCCTTAATCCGATTCTCAATGCCACGCTGGAATATCCACGCAACAAGCGCAATCGGCACCGCCGCACCAAGTGAGAACAGCACAGGTATCGCCCAGCCATACGCCGCTTTACATGCCATCGGCACCATCGCACCAAAATATATCGCCGCACTATACGGACAGAATGCGAATGCCAACACAAGTCCCAAAAGAAACGCACTTCGCATGGAATAATTCTCGCGAAACACCTTATTCATCCACAACACGCACCGATTTTCCAATCCGTGAACGTGAAACACGTCCAATAAAAACAAACCAATCAATATGAAGAGCGGACCTGCAATCCAACCTATCCACTGCTTGGCTCCGTCCGAAAAATCCAACTGCCCGACAAACGCCATAAACAGCCACCCCACCACAACGAATGCCACCGACCGCGCCAAGATATACGACCCGACAACCGACAAATATTTGTTGCCGTTCTGCCGCAACATACACGTAAGGGCTGAGACATTCGCCGCTATCGTACACGGACAGACAGACACCACCACACCCAAGACTATCACCGCCAAATATGGCACACTGCTATTCATCAATGATTCTATCATCTCTATCTAAATTCGGATTTTCAAAAATTAGTTACCCGAGCGTTTCTTCGCTTTCTTCTCCAAATACCGCTCCAACTCTTTCATCGCTGGGTTTTTCAACGCCACCTTCCCTTCGGGCGATACCAACACGCCGTATGGAATGGATTGGACTCTGTAATACTTCGTTATGGGACTGGACCAATATTGGAAGTCGCACGCCAACTTCCAAGGCAGCACGCCAAGGTCTGTAACGTAGTTCTTCCAAGTTTTTTTCTCCTCGTCCAAAAAAACAGACAGAATCTCAAAACCATAATCCTCAAACTCTTCATGCAGTTCGTTCAACGCCTTCACACGCTCGGATGTGCGCGGACACCACGACGCACCAAAGTCGAGGAAAAGGTACTTGCCGCTGTAATTCTCCAACCGGACGGTGTCTCCCAAAAATGTCGGCAAACAGAAATCGGGGGCATCCATACCCACCGAAAACTTCTTGTGAAGTGCCAACTCCGACCGCAAATATTGCATATAAGGCGCATCCTGCACCGATGCGTCGAAAAGCCCTATCACCTCCTCCAACTTGTTGATGTCGAACGATTGGGCGACGACACACAGGAAATAGACCGCACCCATCGACGAGGGATTGTTCAGCACAAACTGCTTCGTCATCCAAACCAGCGAGTCGGGATAGGTGTTGTAGATTTTATACAAACGGTTCTGCTCCTTCATATTACGCTTCCGTCGCGCCTCCGAGATGCGTACAGAAAGTGCGCTTTGCTTGCCCACAATCTGCTTATACTCTTTCGAGAGCGCACTGAAGTCATCCTGCGAGAACGAACCCTCCACGGAGATCTCCTCCAAAAGAGACATAGAGCCAGTTACCGTAATCTCGCTGTTCTCCACAAAGACCTCGAATGGCGGACGTGTGCCGATGCGGATGAAGCGCATAGTGGGATAGTCGACATGCCCCCTGAATCGGAACTCGCCGGCACGGATGGGCGCGCTATCCACAACAAAGGGTGTACCCAACGGATCCATCTCCATTAGATACGCCTTCTTGGCGCGCACACACCTCAGGTTGCCGTGAATCACATATTTGTCTTGCTTCCTGCACGCCGAGAATATCATCGCCACGCAAAGAAGCAACAGTCCCAATCCAATTCTTCTCCTCATCTATCGCACAACGGCCGGACGAACCGACCTATTAATTTATATTTTGCGGGGCGACACCCCGTTAGGGTTTCAAACGGAAAAGAGCGGAAGACGTTACAAACAAACGCCCACCGCTCATTTCTTCTACTTTTCTGTATCTAATTGCGACCTTATCAATCTTCAATCACACCGTTCAAGTTGATGATGAAGGTGCTTCTGTTAGGGTCGTTAGAAACAACGGTCATTCTCTGGGTGAACTTACCAGACTTCAATGCGCTGGTGTTCACTTTCACGCGAATCACGCCGGTCTTGCCAGATTTGATGCCTTTGGTAGGGAATGTGGCAGTGGTGCTGCTTGCATCCAAAGACACTGCGCGGAGGATGAGTGGAGACTTGCCATCATTCTTATACTGAATCTCGAAAGTCTTGTTAGAATTCTTCTTCAATGTTCCAAGGCTGATGGAGTTGGAAACAGAGAGGACAGGAGCGTTAGCCTTCTCCTCTGCGGTCATCTTAGAGAAATCCTCTGCCACATTACCAAACAAGTTGATTGGGGTTTCGGTGTAAGCCTTGCCGTTCACCAACAGCGTGAAGCTCAGTTTGAAAGAACCCCAAACCTTTGAATCCTGCGTCTTAGCAACGAGTTGGATTTCGCCCTTCTCGCCAGCCTTCAATGTTGCAGGAGCGGTGATGGTGATAAACTCTGGTGCGTTAGCCACTGCCACCTTGACATCGCTCTTACCGTTGTTGATGACTTCAATTCTCTCCGTTTTCGTCTGAGGGTGAAGAATGGTGTTGAAGTAGACATTCTTCTTCATCAAGCGGAGGTCGCCAAACTGGTGTGGGTATTTATCCTCCACCTTCTGAGCCTTCGGGATCACCTCGCCTTTGATAGAGAGGCGTTTCTCGCCTGCGTTAGAAGTTACCGTAATGGTTTTGTTGAACGAGCCTGGGCGACCAGAAGCGTTGTAGGTTGCCTTCACAACACCCTTTGCACCTGGCTTGACTGGCTCTTTCGTCCACTCTGGCGTGGTGCAACCGCAAGACGCACGCACCTTTTGCAACACCAAGTCGGCCTTACCTGTGTTGGTAAACGTGAACTCGCAAGAAACTTTTCCGTTCTCCTCTGGGAATGTTCCGAAATCGTGAGTAATCGACTCAAAAGTAATCTCAGGAAGATCCTGCGCAAATGCTGCCACCATACCGGCGAACAACATCATCATCGACACTAATACTTTCTTCATTTCTTTTATGTATTTAATTTTCATTTCCAATTCCGCCTGACCCCACACTGCGAGGGACGCTCACAAACATTAACGCACGCCTCCTCTCAAAATTGCATTTCCAGCGTCAGACCGCGCAAATTTACAAAAAATCATATTCCACAAGCAACGAAAAACTTAATAAACCTTAAATATTACTCTGTGTCTGCCATTATTCGCCGCTACGCACTACTTTTTTGGTAACTTTGAATCCGCATTCAGACAGGTTGCGGGGGGTGGAGCCTCGGGTTCCGGCCGCACTGCGTGAAACTTTTTGAGATAACAATTAAAAAATGAAAATATTAGTTTCTGCCATAGCGTGTTTTTTCACTCTACAATGTGCAATGGCGCAATTGGAGCAGTGGGAGATTGTCTCCCCTCTTGATTTCGAGACCACGCTAAGTGGCAACTTCGCTGAGATGCGCCGCAACCATTTCCATGGAGGGTTGGACCTCCGCACTGGCGGCGAAGAGAACAAACCCGTCTACGCCATCGACGAGGGCTATGTGGCGAAGATCTCCATCTCGCGCACCAGCTACGGGAAAGTGGCGTTCATCAACCACCCAAACGGCTACACCTCCGTCTACGGACACCTCAACGGCTTCGTCCCCGCTCTCGACTCTCTGCTGAAAGCAAAACAATATGGTGAGAAGAAATTCGAAGTGGAACTCAACTTGGAGCCTTCGCAATACCCTGTGAAGAAAGGGGAACAGTTTGCCATCTCGGGCAACACAGGCGCATCGGGCGGTCCGCACGTCCACTTTGAAATCCGCCAGACGAACGACGGCACCATGCGCAACCCTCTTCTGCTGAAAAACAAACCCTACGGATTTACGGACACGAAAGCACCGAAAATCTTCGGCATCAAACTCTATGGCATTGACAATAAAGGAGCAATCAACGGCGCAGACGAACAAAAATTTAAGGTGATCACCACCAAGAC
This sequence comes from Paludibacteraceae bacterium, assembly GCA_963631545.1. GTDB lineage: Bacteria > Bacteroidota > Bacteroidia > Bacteroidales > Paludibacteraceae > UBA1181. The sequence continues at coordinate 4,469 of CAVGRN010000089.1, forward strand.
AAAGCAACGAAAAGTGCAAGCCGGCAGCGGAATCACGGCCTGGGGCAACATTGGCTTCTCCGTCAAAGCCTCAGACTATATGACCGGCACCGGCTTCTCCTACTCGCCGCGCCACGTCCGCCTCTTTGCCGACAACCGCCTCATCTCTGACGTTACCATCGACAGTTTCCTCTACAAAAACACCCGCGCCAGCAATTGCTACGTCGACTATCAACAATGGGCAAAGACTCGCGAGTTTTTTATGAAATCATTCAAAGAACCTAACTCCCCTCTTCCATTCCCACAGAGCCAACCCTACGGAACGCTCAATGTGGACGAAGAACGGGATTATAATATGGTATACGAGGTGGAAGACGATTTCGGCAACAAAGATCGTATCTCTTTCATCATCAAAGGTGCGAAGATGGACGTCGCAAGTACAAAGAAGGACAGTTCGCTATACATCCGCTGCGGCGAGAACCTCTTTTTCGACAAAGGATCGTTCGGAATGCGTTTCGCTGCCAACTCGCTCTACACCGACCTTGAGCATCGATTCTCGCGCGACTCTTCCGACGTTTTCTTCTCCGATGTTTACTCCATCGGACAGGAAACCGACCCTCTACACACCCTGTGCGACATCTCCATCAAAGTAGACCGCGACACATTGGCAGACAAAGGCAAATATTACATCGCCAAACTCAACCACAACAACGTCAAAGTCGGCACCGCCGGCGGAACGTACGTCAACGGTTTTGTGGTGGGTAAGACCAACACCTTCGGTAAATTTGCCGTCGACAAAGACGTTACGCCGCCAGTCATCGCCCCCGTGCATACCAACCAACTGCGCAATATTCCTTACATCAGGCTGAAAATCTACGACACACAGTCGGGCGTGGAATCCTACGACGCCTACATCGACGGTGTATGGGTGCTGTTCGAGTTGGACGCCAAAACGCAGCAACTCACGCACTGGTTAGACAAACGGCGTGTGAAGGAGTTTCAGAACCACACGCTGAAAGTGGTGGTGAAAGACGGCTGCGGTAACGTGGCAGAATACACCAAAAACATCTATTGGTAACCCATTATAACCTTTCAAATCCACCAACGAAATGAATTTGTTTCTTCAAAATATGAAGCGGACGCTCGTCCTCATCGCCGCAACGCTCTCTGCAATCCACGCCTGGGCGGGGACGAACATCATCGTCGGGAAAGACGCCTCTACCGACGGCTCAACACTCTGCACCTACTCCGCCGACTCTTACTACCTCTACGGAGAACTCTCTTTCTATCCGTCAAGCACCTACTCCAAATACACACAATCGAAAGTGTACGGTTGGGAAACGCACAAGTACCAAGGAGTGATAGACCAGGTGGGAATGACCTACGCTGTGCTGGGCAACATCAACGAACACCAAGTCTGCATCACCGAGTCCACCTTCGGCGGACGGAAGGAACTGATAGACACCACCGGCGTACTCGACTACGGCAACCTCATCTACATAACCCTGCAACGTGCCAAAAACGCACAGGAGGCCATTCAAGTGATGACCGACCTTGTGGAGAAATACGGTTACTGCAGCTCCGGCGAAACCTTCACCATTGCAGATCCTAACGAGATTTGGCTGATGGAGATGATTGGCAAGGGTCCCGACATCAAAGGGGCTGTGTGGGTGGCTATGCGTATGCCGGACGACTGCATCAGTGTACACTCCAACCACTCGCGCATCACAACGCTCCCACTCAACGACAGGGCGAACTGCAAATACTCGAAAGATGTGATTTCTTTTGCCAAAGAAAAAGGCTATTACGATGGGAAAAACAAGGACTTCAGTTTCTCTGACGCCTACGACCCTATGTCGTTCAACGCCCGCCGCTTCTGCGACGCCCGCGTGTGGAGCATCTACAAAAACGTGTGCAAGGAAACAAACCGATATGTGGACTATATCCTCGGAAAATCCAACGAGAGGCTGCCTCTCTGGATCAAACCCGACGAAAAACTTTCCCTCCTGCGACTGAAAAACCTGATGCGCGACCATTTCGAGAACTCCCCCCTCTCGCTCGCCAACGACCCAGGCGCAGAACCCTTCGGTGCGGAATACCGCTACGAGCCGCGCACTTGGGAATACAACGGCAAGACATACTTCAATGAAAGTCCCATTGCAAGTCCGAAGAATGCTTTCTCATTCGTGGCTCAGATGCGCAACTGGTTGCCCGACAAAATCGGCGGCGTGCTGTGGTTTGGTGTGGATGATGCCACGTTCACAGTCTACGTTCCTATCTACTGCGGCACAACGCAAGTGCCAAACTGTTTCAGGAAAGGGAACGGCAGCCTGCTGAAATTCTCGTGGGATGCCGCCTACTGGGTGTTCAACTGGGTTTCGGGAATGGCGTATGCAAAATACAAATACGTCGCACCAGACATCATCAAGGTGCAAGCGGAGTTTGAACAGAAATTGGAAGACAACCTCGAGGTTGTGGAAGAGGCGGCACGCTCGCTCTACAAAAAGTCGCCCGACTATGCCATCCGCTTCCTCACCGAATACTCTGAAAGCCAAGCCACACTTATGATGAACCGATGGAAAGAACTCGGACAGTTCCTGATGGTGAAATATGCCGACGGAAACATAAAACGCGAGCGGAAAGGCAAATTCATCGACAACGGCTGGGGCGTGCCAGACGATATACAAATGCCCGGCTACTCCGAAAAATTCTACAAAGACATTGTGGACAGTACTGGGACGAAGTTTGAACTGATTGCGGAATAAATCAGTTTGCCGAAACCGCTTGCCGAGGATTTTCCCGAATGAACCCCATC
>CAVGRN010000090.1:0-7163 GCA_963631545.1 Paludibacteraceae bacterium
CAGATGTTGCAACAGTCGAGGACGACCTTGCCCTTGAGACAGTCGAAGTTCTGCTTGATGTGATCGTGCTTGACCATAATCACCACCATATCCAGGTCTTTGAGGAATTCATCGAAATCGGAGAATTGGTTCTCTGCAATCTTATGATTCTCGAGGAACGGGTCGTAGCATTTGAGAGGGCGTGCAAGGTGGCGTTCCTGAGCTTCAAGAAGTTGAAGAGTCGGGGATTCGCGGAAGTCGTCAACATTTTCCTTGTAGGTAAGGCCATAGAGACCCACGCGGCGGTTGTCTGTGATGCCGTTCTCCTTCATAATCTCATAGATGCGGTTGAGGACGAAGGTGGGCTGGGAGTCGTTGGTCTTCATACTCTCGTCGATGACCTTGGCTAACTGGGGATAGTCGCCCACGAGAAACCAGGGATCGACACTGATGCAGTGTCCGCCCACGCCAGGGCCTGGCTGCAAGATGTTGACACGGGGGTGCATGTTGCAGATGCGGATAATCTCATAGACATCCATATTGTCATGCCGGCAGATGCGCGAGAGCTCGTTGGCAAAGGCGATGTTGACGGCGCGGTAGGTGTTCTCCACCACCTTGGTCATCTCGGCGGTGCGGATGTCTGTTACCACAATCTCGCCCTGGCAGAAACTTGCGTAGTATTGCTTCACCCGCTCCCCCACTTCGCGGTTGTCTGCCCCTATGGTGCGGTTGTTGTGCAGCAACTCTTGCACCATGTTGCCGGGGATGATGCGCTCGGGGGCATGCACAAGGTGTATGTCCCTGCCTATGACAAAGCCCAACTCTTCTATGACGGGACGCACCGACTTGTCAATGGTACCCGGACTGATGGTAGATTCAATCACAACAACGGCACCCTTGCGGCACACTTTCAGCACTTCCTTGACGGCGGCAACCACATAACAGGCATCTACTTTCTTAGAGAATTTGTCGTAGGGCGTAGGCACAGACACGATGTAGGTGTCCGACTCCTGATACTGCGTTGTGAACTTGATGCCAGCCTTGACGGCAGCGGAGAAAAGCTCGTCGAGTCCATCCTCCTTGAAGGTGGTCTGCCCGGCATTGAGTTTTTCCACAAGTTGTGCGTTATAGTCTGTTCCCACCACTTCCACGCCATGCGAGGCCATCATAAGGGCTGTGGGAAGTCCGATGTAGCCCAATCCAATTACATTAATCATTCCTCTTTATTATTTAACATTTAACAAGTTTTTTACTTCTTTCAATAGTGTTTTATCCAACTTCCGCCCCAACGCCCACTCCAAGGTTTCCAACGAATGGAGGTCGGAGCCGATGTATTTGTAGTACCCATCGCCCAAGAGTCGCTCCGCCGTGTGCTGCACACGCTTCCCGTACAGCCCCAAAAGGGAGAAAAGGTTGAGCTGCATCTCCACCCCCATAGACCGCAGTTCTCTGTAAGTGTACATTTCCATGTAATGATACCGCTCTGGGTGCGCAAGTATCGGGAAGTAACCTGCGGAAAGGATATTCTGCATCACGTCCCAAAAGTTAGAGGCGGCACTGAACGTGGATGTCTCCACCAACAAACGGTCGGCATCAACACCCCAAGGCAGCACGTCGCCCTTCTTGAGCCGCTCCGAAAACAAGGCGTCGAGCATATTCTCCGCCGCAAGATGCAGTTGCACCGTGCCGTGGTATGCCGCGCAAAGTTCCGCGAACTGTTGCCTCAAAAAGGACGGAGTGTTCGGCACATCCTCCATAACGTGAGGGGTGAGCCACACCTCGCGGATGCCCAGCGACTCGTATCGGGAGAGAAGAGTCAGCGACTCTTGAAGCGTGCGCACCCCATCGTCCACACCCGGCAGGAGGTGGCAATGGCAATCGGTAAAACCATGCAGCAGCCCCGAGCCGGCAAGAGATTGCGATGTGCTAAACGGCCACATTACTTTGTGGATTTAGAAAATTTTTTGAACAGAGAAGAGGTATTCCCTATTTCGACTTTTTACCATAATAGTCGCCGTAACCATAGCCGTAGCCATAACCGTAGCCGCTACGTCCTTGGTATTCGCGCGTGCCGTTGAGCACGAGGCACATATTGTGATACTTCTTCTCGTTGTAGAACCTTTGGATTTCCTTGACCATCGAGCGTTCCAACAGTCCTGCACGAACCACGAAAATGGTGTGGTCGGCATACCGATCCAGGATCTGCGTGTCTGCGACAATCTCCACGGGAGGGCAGTCCACAAAAATGTAATCGTATTGCTGCCGGAGTGCGGAAAACATCGGGGCAAGGTTCTCACTGTAAAGCAGCTCCGTAGGGTTAGGCGGCATCGTACCCATAGGCAGCACGTCCATACTATCCTCGCCACCGTCCGAAACTATCAAGTCTTGCAGGTCAGCCTCGCCATTGCGCAGATAGTCTGCAAGCCCCCGCTTCGGACTACCCACATACGCCGACGAGGTGCCTCGCCGCAGGTCGCAGTCGATGACAAGCACCCGCTTGTCGCGAATGGCAAATGACTTGGCAATGTTGACGGAAAGGAAACTCTTACCACTTCCCACATTGAACGAGGTGAGCAATATGATGTCCGCCCCCTGCTCCTTCTTCGTTGATATAAACTCGATGTTTGTGCGCAACACGCGGAACGCCTCGTTTATCACATCGCGCTTGCCCGACTGCACCACGAGCGTCTTCGATTCAGACTTTTTCTGCCGTCCCAGAAGTTGGCGGCCGTCCTCCGAATAAAGCGGAATCTCGCCGAGGAACGGCGTCGACAATCCTTCGAGGTCTTTGCGCCCACGAATCTTGGTGTTGGTTGTTTCCCTCACAAAAAGGATGCCGACCGGCACAAGGATACCCAACATCAAAGCCACTAACAAGATGTTTCGCTTCACCGGCGCCACTGGCTTGAGTTTTCCACCCGGTGGCGACACGATACGCGTGTTGTACGCCGTGAACGCCTGCGACAGTTCGTTCTCCTCGCGCTTTTGCAATAAGAAAAGGTACAACGCCTCCTTCACCTTCTGCTGCCGCCCCACAGACTGCAAGTATTTGGCCTGATTAGGACTCGATGCGATTTGCGACGCGGTGCGGTTCTCACTCTTCTGCAAAAGGTCTATCTGGGTGTCGAGACTCACGATAAGATTGTTGATGCTGGAAAGGATGGCCTCGCTAAGGAAGGAGAGCGTCTGGTCTATGTCGCGCACAAGCGGATTGCTCTCGCTGGAATTGGAGACGAGGCTGTTGCGCTGAATCAACGCACGGTTGTACTCCTCGATCTGGCTCTCGATAGCGGAACTCTCCACCCCCGAACTCACTGGCAACAGTTGGTTCTTTTTGCTGCTCTCCGTGAGGTAACCTTTCACATACTCGCAAATGGAGCGTTGCGTGCTAAGCACGAGTATCTTGTTGGCGTTCTCCTTCGATTGCTCCATATATAGACTCGATGCGGCGTCCACATCCGGCAGGAGGTGCGTGCTTTTGAAAGAGGAGATGTCTTCGTCCACATCGCCCAGTTCACGCTCTATCACGCCAAGACGCTCGTTGATGAAGTTGCTCGTGGCAATGGTCATAAGGTTCTTGTCCTTCATCCAACTCTCCTTATAGACAAGGATGATCATATTGATGAGATCCTCGGCACGCTTGGGCAGCACGTCGGTATAAGCCAATTCGATGATTGTGGATTTCTCGTCCACAAGGCTTGCCCTTACATTCGCCTTGATTTTGTCGGTCATATCGAAAAGGTTCGAGCGGCTCACATAAATCGTTGAAGGGAGAACCTGGGCGGAATCAAACTCCGGAGAACGCAGCACCGTTATATGCCCCACAGGCGTTTCAAGCGTTGTGTTATACGTCCCGGCAACCGTCGAGTCGGACAAATCATCCGCCCCCGACAAAAAGAATTCAGACACCGCAACCGTCGAGTCAGCACCCAAACTGAGGGTTATGCCGGCACTCTGATCGGGAAGCAAATCGTGGAAAACCACCTTCACGGGAAGTTTATCGCCATAGAGCGCCACCTTGTGGAAGGGGCCAGGCATTGCATAATCCACATCGTAGCCCAGCCGTTCGCCCGCCTCCCAAAGAACCGCAGGCGCAAGAATGGCATTCAACTCGTTATACACATTGCTCAAACCCGACGTCAGCCCCATATTGGCAAACACAGAAGCCACATCGCCCGACACCGAGTTCGTCTTACTCTCCTCTTTGACGAGGACAAGGGCAGACCGCTGATAGGACGACTGCGTCGTCAGCAAATACGCCACGGCGACACCAAGAAACACGACAAGGGAAAGGACAAACCACCGCCAATGCGAAAGACAAAGGTAGACGAGGTCTTGCAGCGTGAGGAACGACTCTTCCTGATTGATATTCTGCTTGTTAGATGACGAATCCATAACTCCGTTTTATTTTACAATAAGCACTGCGATAGAGGTGAGGAGCGATGCCACACTCACCCAAAAGGATGTGGAAAGCACATTGTTTCCGTTTACGGTCGACTGACGTTTCCGCACATTGTTGGGGTCGATGTAGACGACGTCGTTCTGCCGTAAATAAGAAACCGGGGATTGCATAAGGCTGGTGCTATCCGTGAGATCCACACGATAAACCGTTTTTTTGCCATCCTCCTGGCGCATCACCATCACGTTGTCGCGCCGCCCGTAGATGGTCAAGTCGCCCGCCATGCTCAAAGCGTCTAACAACGAAATCTGGTCGCGGTCTATACTATACTGCCCCGGCTTGTTCACCTCGCCCATCACAGAGAAATGCAGATTTTCGAACTCCACGGTAACCACAACATCCTTCACAAGATTCTCTGACACAAGTCTTTGCTTCACCATATTGGCAATCTCCTCACGGGTCATTCCCTCCACTTTGATTTTACCCACGATGGGGAAATCAATGCAGCCATCGGACGCCACACTGTAGCACGAAATCTGCTGGCCGTATGACGATTGAAGCAAGGAGCCGACACGATAAGTGGCTACCGAAAGGTTGAAAAGCTCCGACAACTGCGGGTCCTTACTCTTCGCCACAATGGAGATTTTATCCCCCACCTGCACCTTAATCACTTGCTCCGTGTTGTCGAACGACACACCATTCGCCACATTCTGCATATAACTGATGTTCTTCGGCGTTGAACACGAAAACAAAACGAAGACCAACACAAACGTCCATCCTCGGTTTGCCAAATTCTTGATACTCATATAATTTCTCTGATATTATTTATTTCACACTACGGATAAGGGGGAAACCCTATACTGCACGCCACTGGTAGAAACACAAAACCCAATCGGCATTGCTATGCGCAACGGCGACTGAGTTCAACAACCGCATTAGACGGGTTACGGAGCATCCCGACAGACCCTCCCAAGCAAGCATCATAAAAGGCTTTATCTACAACCAAACAGAACACATCTATCGTAACTTGCTCTAAATCAACTATTTTAATCAATATGGGGGGGGGTATTTTCCTTCATTTAATGATATAATTGATTTAAAATCGCTCTGCTTAACCTCTTCAACGTATGCGGTTGGGACATATGCGGTTACGGCTGTGAGAAAGTCATTGACAACCACGCCCACCCGCTGCTGGCCACGGAAACGCGCAATCCGCCCCTCCACTCCCTTGAACGGACCTTCGACGACGCGCACCAACGCCCCCAACTTAAACTTGCGGATGACATTCGCATAGAGCAGCGTGTCACGCTCCTCCGACAGGCAGATCTTCATCAAAGAATCCATCTGCCTTTGCGGAATGACGATAGGCTGCCGCCTCAACACCCCCGACTCCCGGAAGAAACGGCAATAGAAACGCAGATAGGGCATTTCGGGGTTCTGCTGGACGAGCGGTGCGAGTTGCCGCTCCGTGCCGTATGCGAAAAAAAGGTTGGGCAGGCGACTTTCGACAATGGTTCTGCGCTTGCCCTGCACCTCCTTCACGTTTTTCACCGTTGGATAGAATGTCTTTATGTTGTTCGAGAGAAGGTACTCATTGGCTCTCTGCTCCCTTCCGTATGACGTTTTCAGGGCGAACCACTGGGCGTCAGCCTGTGGGGAAAGTGCAATTCGGGTTGACACCCCTGTATCTGAGTTACCATTTTCATCGGCAACTTCGGGGAGGACGCCGGGGGTAAACCCGACGCTATCTGGCTTCTCGGTGTCTAAAACCTGAAAATCCATATTAACGCTACGGAATCGTCCCCCATTCTCAAACAACAGAAGTGGTATGGACGAACCCGACATAACATAGAAAAACGACACCAGCCTACATTCAACTCCCGGGATTCTCATAGAGATTCCCATCTTGCCGAATAACATAATCCTTACGGGATTCGTACTCGACACTCATCAAACACAGCGGTGAACAAACGCTTTTCCATATTTCCCCAATGCTTCATAGCCTCCCTACCCAACAGGAAAAGCCTGCCCTAAAAGGAACTATCGGCATCAAGGCACAAACATTTTCAGGACAAACATAATAGTGTAAGCCACAAAAAATATCCGTAGTCCAAAGTTACAACCGATTTTCAGAAAAACAATAACAACCGCTCACTTGTTTTTAATTTTTTATTGTATAGTTGATGTTTTGCCGATAGATACAACAACGGAACGAAAACAGGAAGATTACAAACAAAAAAAGCCCCAGGGAGGAACCCCCAGGGCTTTTTCTTTCAACTTACGCGGAAAGATTAGATGTTCTCTGCGAAGTATTTGATAGTTCTTACCATCTGAGATGTGTAAGAGTTCTCGTTGTCGTACCAAGAAACGACTTGAACTTGGTAAGTATCGTCGTCGATCTTAGAAACCATTGTTTGAGTAGCGTCGAACAAAGAACCGAACTTCATTCCGATAACGTCTGAAGAAACGATCTCGTCCTCGTTGTAACCGAAAGACTCAGTAGCAGCAGCCTTCATAGCAGCGTTGATACCTTCCTTAGTTACGTCCTTGCCCTTAACTACAGCAACCAAGATAGTAGTAGAACCGGTTGGAGTTGGTACACGTTGTGCAGAACCGATCAACTTACCGTTCAACTCAGGGATAACCAAACCAATAGCCTTAGCAGCACCAGTTGAGTTAGGAACGATGTTCTGAGCACCTGCACGAGAACGACGGAGGTCGCCCTTACGTTGAGGACCGTCGAGAATCATCTGGTCGCCAGTGTAAGCGTGGATAGTAGACATGA
>CAVGRN010000091.1:0-7129 GCA_963631545.1 Paludibacteraceae bacterium
TAAGTAGTCGAATCAAATAGGTCGGTGTGCCAGTTCTAAACCAATAGTCATTAATCGCCTGATTTTCAAACGTACTCAAAAGGCTGAATGGATTATGAACACCTTTCAATCGGGTACTGAAATGGTAGCCGTCAAAACGTTTCCGAAGCATACTGCGCATCTCTGGCACACTCTTTTTCTTTTTCTCCGCCAACTCTGCAACAGACTCACCGAAATAGGTGTCGATTTCCTCATCGGTGATTCCGCAGAGAGTGTCGTATTTCTCCACCATGCTGATGTCGTTCGGCTGGTTGAAGCCACTGAATACGCTCACCTGAGAGAACTTTGTAACACCAGTCAAAAAGACAAACCGCAAATGTTTGTCCGCCTGTTTGAAAGTAGAATAGAAGGCTTTCAGCGTTTTTCTATTTTGATTCTCCAGACTTTCATCATTCTTGCTTGTTAATGTATCCTCGTCTAAGACATCCAACAAAGGTTTGTCATACTCGTCCACCAAAACCACGCAACCCAAGCCGGTTTGTTCATGTGCCGTTTTGAGAACATTTGCAAAGCGTACACCCAAGCTGTCCTCCGAGTATGGCGTTATGTCGTACAATGACTCCCAATCTCTGATATAACTTGTTATTCTCTTTTTCAGAGCGTCTTTTTCGGAAAAATCATCACCATTGAAATCCACATGGAAAACTGGATATTTTTTCCACTCCGTTTCCAACTTCTCTATGGCCAGTCCTTTGAAAAGTTCCTTATTCCCAAGGAAATAGTTTTCAAGCGTAGATATAAGAAGACTCTTTCCGAACCGTCTCGGGCGACTCAGGAAATAGATTTTGCCATTATTTGCAAGCGAGTACACCATTGCGGTTTTGTCTACATAGACATAACCATCGTTGATGATTTGCTCAAATGTCTGTATTCCGATAGGGTATTTCATGACAACCTAAACTTTGTATTTTAGCAAAGATACAAAAGATTGTATCTTCCATCCCCCATAGTTTTCTGTTATTCTTGCTTTTTATTTTTCGTTGAGCCCATTAAAAAGTTTCCCTTCCTCCACCACCATTCCAATCAGCAGCACAGCGACAGCCACATCTGCCACATTCCACATTGCACGACCTAAGGCAACTTTCCAAATGGGATTGAACAGTATTGCAACTCCAATGCTGACAAGGCCCAATGTGAGTTTCTTCCTTATAAAAAGGTAATCAACTGCCATAATTGCAAAGACAATCGTCGTCGCAATTCTGATGAATGTATAATAGCCGTAGGACCAATGAAACAAGCATAATAGCAGCAACACCGCTAAGGCTATTTTTGCGTACTTTAAAAATTCCATTTTTTTATCGCTTTCTAATTCCATATTTTCGGCTCGTAATTTACAAACCACTTGAACTTCTGTTCGCTTGCAAAATAATGTTTTTCCTTGCAAAAACTTGCCATTTTCACCCCTTTTTTATTTCATCGCTCTCTTGTACAACACCACGGCAATTATGCTGAATAGTATATTGGGTAACCATACAGCCAGCGTGGGCGAAAGTGAACCGTTGACTGCGAAGGTGGACGATACCGACTCAAATAGGATGTAGGCGCAGCTAAGCAGCAGTCCCAGTCCAAGGTTCAATCCCATTCCGCCCTTGATTTTTTTAGAAGATAGCGACACTCCGATGATAGTGAGGATGAACGATGCGAATGGGAACGAAATCCTCTTGGCATATTCAATCTCAAAGTTTTTGATGAATCCCACGCCGCGTTCTTTCTGCCGCTCGATGTAGTGTGCCAGTTCGGGCGTGGTCATTTGCTCTTGCATATTGGCGAACACGAAGAAGTCTTCGGGGATGACATTGATTGTCACGTCGCGGTATTTGCCTTTCTGGATATGCTCGTATAACCCGTCGAAGGTTCTCTTTTCGTAGTTGGAGAGTCGCCACTGGTCGCCCCCAAGCCAGTAAATGTCTTGTGCGGTGGTGCGCGATTTTAGTGTTTTGCCATCAAACACATCGAGCGAGGCGCGACGTCCCGATTGTATGGTTTTGTCGTAATAGTCAATGAAAAGTATCTCGTTTTCAGATACTTTCATTTGTATTTTTGTTGTTTGCTCTTTCTTTTTCTTTTTCACATAGACCTCTTGGAAGTCGATTCGCTCTTTGTTGGCTGGCGGAATGACGAAACTGCCGAGGTAGAATGTGATGACGGCGATCACGCCGGCTGCGATCATGTAGGGCCGCACGAAACGGCTGTAGCGCACCCCCGAGGCGAAGATGGCGATAATCTCGGAGTTCTCTGCCAATTTTGAGGTGAAGAATATGACAGCGATGAACGTGAACAGCGGACTGAACAGGTTGGTGTAGTAGGGGATGAAATTGAGGTAATAGTCGAAGATGATGGCGTTGAGCGGAGCGTTGTTCTCCATAAAGTCGTCCAATTTCTCCGTGATGTCGAACACTACTGCAATGCTGATAATCAAGGCGATGGAGAGGAAAAACGTCCCCAAGAACTTCCGGATGATGTATCTGTCTAATATTTTGAGCATTGTTGTCTGCGTTAGTTTGAATTAGAGTCGCACGTTGAGTATCTGCACCATTTGGTTTTTCCAATGGGAGAACGTGCCGTCGATGATGCGTCTGCGCGCTTCGCCCACCAACCAAAGGTAGAAAGCCAAGTTGTGGATAGAGGCGATTTGCAATGCTAACAGTTCGTCTGCCACGAAGAGGTGTCGGACGTAGGCTTTTGTATAGAACAAGTCGACGTAGGATGTGCCGTCGGGGTCGAGTGGCGAGAAATCGTCTGCCCATTTCTTGTTGCGCATATTCATCGTTCCGTTTCGGGTGAAGAGCAGGCCGTTGCGTCCGTTGCGCGTTGGCATCACGCAGTCGAACATATCCACACCTCGTTCAATTCCTTCAAGGATGTTGATGGGTGTCCCGACGCCCATTAGATAGCGGGGCTTGTCTTTGGGCAGAATGTCGTTCACCACTTCGATCATCTCGTACATCACTTCGGCGGGTTCGCCCACCGCCAATCCGCCGATGGCGTTGCCCTCGCGGTTTTGGCTTGCCACAAACTCGGCGGCTCTGGTTCGCAGGTCTTTGTAGGTGCAGCCTTGCACGATGGGAAAGAATGTTTGGCTGTAACCGTATTTAGGTTCGGTTTCGTCGAAATGCTTCAATCCGCGTTCCAACCAGCGTTGGGTGCGTTCGAGTGAGTTTTTGGCGTAGCGGTAGTCGGCTGTGCCGGGTGTGCATTCGTCTAACGCCATGATGATGTCAGCGCCGATGGAACGCTGCGTGTCTACCACGTTTTCGGGGGTGAAGATATGCTTTGAACCGTCAATGTGCGAGCGGAACGTGCATCCTTCTTCCGTTAGTTTCCGGTTTTCGGAGAGGGAGAATACTTGGAATCCACCGCTGTCGGTCAGTATGGGCTTGTCCCAACCGTTGAATTTATGCAATCCGCCGGCTTTCTCCAACACGTCCAATCCTGGGCGCAGGTAGAGGTGGTAGGTGTTACCGAGGATGATTTGCGCCTTGATGTCTTCTTTCAATTCCCTTTGGTGTACGGCTTTCACAGTGCCTGCGGTGCCGACGGGCATGAAGATGGGTGTTTCAATCTTGCCGTGGTCCGTTGTTATGACACCGGCTCGGGCGTTAGTCTGGGAGTCTGAATGTATTACTTCGAATTGCATAAACCTTCATTTCTATGTGCGTTTCCCCGCTAAGGCTAAGCAACAGCAATTTTTGTTTGCCTTTCCGGCTTAACGGAAACGTCCATCAAATCTGCGCAAAGGTAGTTTTTTTTGTGGGATTTAGAAAAGTCCGAACCTTGGCTTTATGTCATTGTCTGTGTTAGAACGGAACCCATTTCTGACCAATACGCCTCTTTTATTTCGTCCTAATCCGCAGTCTAACCCAAATAAAATCGGGAATCAATCGCCATAAAAAGACGAGTATTCTGTATCTCCAATCAATGATTCGGACGGACTTCCGGTGTTCTAAGGCGTAGGCAATCTCCTTTGCCACTTTGTCTGCTTGCAGTTGTAGAGGGTAGCGTCCGCCGTCACTCAAAAGGGCGGTTGCTACGAAACCAGGCCGGATGTCGGTGATGTGTATGTTCCGTTTCTTCATTCTCGATAGTTGATCCAAACATTGCAGGTAGGTGCTTTGGAATCGTTTGGTGGACGAGTAGGCGGGTGCCGCGCCCAACCCTTTCGTGCCGGCAATGGAACTAATGGCGGCGATGTGGCCCTCCGCCTCGGGGTGTTGCTCGAAGTAGCGGAAAATATGCCCCACCATACGGGTGAAGCCCACGGCGTTGGTTGAAAGGGTGTTCATTTCTTTCTCCTCGTCCAACTCCGGATTTTGGAATCCTATGCCCGAACTGTGGAAGTAGAGGTTCACTCCGCCCAAGGCATTGATGAGTTGGTCCAATTGCTCGGTCGCTTGCTCGGAGCAAATGTCAATGCGCTGGGTGCAAGTTACTTGCGGAATCTGACGTTTGATTTCTTCCAAGATTTCGGTTCGCCGCCCGGCAATGCCGATGGTCCAGCCTTTTTGAGCCAATACCTTTACCAGTTCCAACCCGATGCCCGAGGTGGCTCCCACAATAATCGCTTTTTTATTATGCATAAGAATAGATTTTCAGTTACCAATTGTCCAATCTACGTCGCAGAATGGCCGTTTCGCGCAAAGTTCGTATAAATTCTTTAATTGCCGTTTTGTGATAACTGTTTTTCAGTAAGTGAAATGCACCTTTCATTTTTGCGATAGGCGAGCTGAATGGTATGGCGTGCAGTCCGTCGTAGTCTTCCGCTGCCGACTTTGACAGGACGGTAACGAACGAGCCACGTTTCACTAAACGCACGATGGGGTTCACCAAGTTGAGTTCCATTTTCACGTTGAGTTTCGGATTATGTTCGTCGTCTAACATCAAGTCGAACACGTTGCGCGCTTGGAATCCTTTCATTGGTAGTATCATTGCGTAATGGGCGAGATCCTCTATGTTTATGGTCTTTTTTTCGCAAAGTGGGTGTCCATCTTTCACGATGGCGGCGAGCGTGTCCTCGTAAAGGATGTGCGACTCGATGGCAGGATGCTCTTGATTGGATTTGTAGAACAAGGCGAAGTCTATTTCGCGTTTCACGAGCATATCCATTAACTCGTCCGTTGTCTTGTATACGATGTTTTGTTTGATGCCTGGGTATTGCTTGGCGAAGTCGAGTACTGCCTCTGCCGTCATAACGCTGAAAGAGTGGGTGACGCCGATGTTGAGCTCCCCTGTGCGCATTTTGCGAATGTCTTCGATGCGGTGTGCGCAGTTGTCCGTCTGCAGCAGTACTTCGCGGGCGTATGGCAGTAGTGCCTCGCCAGCCTCGGTGAGTTGTACGGCGTGGGTGGAGCGGACAAATAGGGCGATGCCCAACTCGTCCTCCAACTGCTTGATGCTCTGCGAGAACGTGCTTTGCGTTACAAATATCATTTTCGCTGCCTCCGAAAAGTTGAGTGTCTCCGCTGCCTTGACGAAAGCTTTCAGCTGTCTTATATCCATTGATTTTCCCTTATGGTACAAAGTTATGCTTTCTATTATCTGTTTCCTAATTTTCTTTTGAACAAAATCCTTGGCGACACGATGCCCACCACCAATGCCATCACTGCCATTGCACAGGTGAAAAAATTATAGCCGAAAAGGGAAAAATAATGCTGGAAGTGGTTGATGTCGTTTGTCGTGAAGCAAAGAATGAATGACTGCACGGCGCGGTAGGCGTACATGCCGGGAATCATTGGAAGCAGCGCAGGCGACGAGAGCGTTTCGGATTTTATCCCTAACAAATTGGAAAGGGGTAGCGAGAGTACCCCGATGGCGAATCCTGCTGGCAGACTGGCTGCTACAATGTTCCAACCAGCAAATTCCATCAGGAACAAACGTATGTTATGCCCAACTGCCGCCAATGCCGCACTTCCAACAAATCCTTTGAGCGGAATGTTACTGATGCTTCCGAATCCGATTGCAGCAATGGCTGCGAAAAAAGCATCTTGTAAAAAATATAGAAGGATGGATGTATTCATTTTGTCAGATTACCTGATGTTGAATTGCATAATCAGCAGTCCGCAGCAAAGTCCCACGGAAAGGCATACAGTGAGGATTGCCGCATTGAAAAACCGACTCACGCTGCAAATGTGATGTCCCGAGAGCATATCGCCGATGGCATTGACGTATGGAATGCCTGGTATCAGATACAACACGCTGGTAGCCAATGCAATGTCTGGCGTTTTCCCCCAGTGGAAGATGTAGCATGCGCTTGCGATGACCGACGATAGGCAGGCTGCTGCGACGGTTGCCACCCGTAGGTCTGTCTTGGCGTATTTCGTGAGCAAGTGCTTCAAGGTGAACCCATAGCCTGTGGCGACGAGTACCACGGCCATCGCCACCCAATCGCCTCCGAAAAGCCGGCAGAACGATGCGTTGGCAGCACTTGCCAATAGTGTGACAATCCATATCGGCAGACGTTTTTTTGCGACGACCATTTCCATTCGGGTGGTTGCCTCGTTCAATGATAGTTTTTTTTCTGCTATCGTGATACTCAGATCTGCCAACCTCGTGTTCCGAGCGAAGTTTAGTCCCGAACTTTCAATCTTCTGGTTGATGGAGAACGTGTTAGCGTTCGTTTTGTCGGTTACTGACACTAATACGTGCATAGGAAAGAAGGAGGCCTCCATACTAAAGCCATACGCTGCGGCAAGCCGTTCTAACACCTCCATCGTCAAGTCGGTTGATGTGCCTCCCTCCAATAGTAGTGCTGCGTAGCGGGCAATGAAACCGCACACTCTTTGTGCTTCCGTTCCCATTAGTCGCTGAATTTTTCGTTGGGGTCTTTCTCTTCGTAGGTGAAAGAGTCGATGCTGTCGATGTTGAACGAAATGAGAGGGTGTTTGCCATCGTTCAGCCTGTTCACCTTCCCAATGGATCGCATGATGAAGCATACAACTGGGATTAGGATGATGCACGCCCAGATGACATACGTTGTGTAGTTGGACGCCGCACTGGCACTCGTTGTGATGTTTGTGATAACTTCCGTGTTCATAACATATTTTTTTGATTACGCCGCAAAAGTATGTTGCGGGTTAGGTGTGCAAAAACATTG
>CAVGRN010000092.1:0-6822 GCA_963631545.1 Paludibacteraceae bacterium
CGACGATTCAATCAAAACGAATCGGCGATTCAATCAAAACGAATCGACGATTCAACTAAAACGAAACGGCGGAACAATCTGCCACATTAACGATTCTCTTCTGCAAGATTTCCTTTGGAACAATCCTGGGATAGTTTCCGCATCCGCGCCAACAGCAGAACCAACAACAACAGACTGATTATCAGCATAGAGTAACTATTCGTACCGATCTCTTCTACCACTTCGGCATCACCCTGCATCACATAATAACAACAGACAATGAGCGAGTTATTGAAGAAATGGCACGCCACAGGCACCCATATACTACCGCTCCAACACAGGAAATAGCCAAAGAGCGCACCCATAAGCATCCTCGGGATAAAGCCGTAAAACTGGCAGTGGATGGCACTAAACAAAAAGGCGGCGCACCACACGGCAACGTGCTTGTTGCGCGACACTTTCTCAATCGACTTCTGCAAAAAGCCACGGAAAAGCAACTCCTCGCCAATGGCGGGAATCAACGCAAGGACAAGAAGATTCAACAAGAAAACGCCTAAATGCGGAGCGACAAGGAAACGCTTCGTCAAATCGCCATTCGCCTGTTCCATCATCTTCATCCAGCTCTCCAAACCGGCAAGGCACTCGGGAAGGCGCATCTGCTCATTCCAAACCGTTATCTGATTCACCAACGGAACTGCCACAAACACAACCAACACCGCCAGCACATAAAAGGCGGGAGCCGTCCTACGCAAAGACAAATACCCACGGAAGTCATTAGAAATCAAGTAAGTAGTCAGAAGTGGGGAGAGGACAAACGTGCCAGTCGCCGCAAGCAACTGATAACACTTTTCGCCCATCACACCCTCACAAACACGCATAGCGACGTAACCCAGCGCATTGAACGTGAACATACAGAAAAGCACACAAAAAAAAGCCACAAAAAACTTTGTGAAGATGCCACTCGAGGCAAATAATCCTTTAAAAATCTGACGATTCATCATACTCATCATTTTCGTAAAAATCGCGTAACAATCTATCAATCACCTTAAATGAAAGTTCGCCCTCAAAACCTTTGCCAAGGGCGAAACGCACCAACTTGCCTTTCATATCGTATGCGTTTTTCGCTTTCGTGGATTTCAATTTCTTCAAAACCAAATCCTTCAACTGCTCCTCGTAGTCGCAGTCGTCTATTTCTTCTAACGCACTGTCTATGAATTGTTTATCAATCCCTTTTGCCTTGAGCTGCATTTCAATCTTCTTCTTCCCCCACTTAGAGAAGCGATGTTTATCTTTCGCATAGAACCGAGCGAAACGCTCCTCATCAACATATTTCTCCGACAAAAGTCTGCTGACGACCTGCTCGGCATCTGCCGCCGAAACGTCCCATTTGGCGAGCTTCTCACGGCACGTCTGCACGCACACCTCCGTCCGCGAACACAGATCTGCCAATCGCGACATCGCCGCCTCCGCCGTCATCGGTTTCTTCTTCATCTCACTCATTTTCGGCATCTTATCATTCTGTCTTTACCGTTAACATCTTGGCGCAACAGCACCTCTCTGTATCCCCGTCCCTCCAGAAGAGAAACGGTTTCCGCACCCAAGGCTTCATTGATTTCAAAGAAAAGCCAGCCACCAGCCGCCAAATGCGACCATCCAAAACGAGCGATTCCATCGTAGAAAAGCAGGGGATTGGCATCGGGGACGAACAATGCGGAGTGGGGTTCGTGCGCCAACACATTCTCGCGCATATTTTCTTTCTCGCACTCCTTTATATAGGGCGGATTGCTGACGATGGCATCATACTGCGGATAATCCGCCCGCGGGTGAAGTATATCATCTTGAATGAAACACACCTCCGCCTCCAAGCGTTGGGCGTTGCGGCGCGCCACGGCAAGTGCCTCCGGCGAGATGTCCATAGCCGAAACCGCCATACGGGGCAACCGCCGCTTCATCGTTATGGCGATGCAACCACTGCCCGTGCCTATGTCCAACAATCCGCCGACGGGACCGGCCACATCAGACATCCAATCCACCAACTCCTCCGTCTCGGGGCGGGGTATCAGCACATCTCCGTTCACCTCAAAACGTAGTCCGCAAAACAGACTTTCGCCCATGATATGCTGCAATGGCTCGCCGCTTCGCAAACGCTCCGCAACCGCGCCGAACGCCGCCCGACGCTCCGCCGTCATCATCGCATCACCGCGCAAAAGCAACGTTTTCATATCGCACGAAAGCAATGACTGCAGCACCTCATAGTAGAGGTTCCGCGCCTCCCGCTCATCGTACACCCCCGAAAGGAGTCTCTTGAAATCAGATAAACTTGGCAACATAGACAATCAACACTCAGTCTGTCCGCACTTCTCATCCGCCTTAGGTAGGGCGGATTCGTTCACACTGGACAGGATGAACCTTTTATAATATGAGAGCAGGAGCGTGGTGATGGGCAAAGCGATTATCAAACCGATCAAGCCGAACAACATACCGAAAATGGAGAGGGAAAGCAGCACCACCGCGGCGTTCAGCCCCATCCGCTTGCCCAGAATACGCGGCACGAGGAATCCATCCTGGAACACCTGAATCACCACAAAAACCACCAACAGCAGCAACAGCGAGTAGAGCGGGGAAGTGCCAGCCTCCAACGAGTGCACCAACATCAGCAAAACGGCAGGCGGAATGGCTATGATCTGAAGGTACGGAATCAGATTCAGCGCACCGACTATCAACCCCATAAGAATGGCTACCGGCATATCAATCAAGTAAAAGCCCAATGCGTAGAGAACACAGAGTATCAGCGCAACGAGCGACTGCCCCCTGTAGTAATTGCTCATTCCCTGCTCCACGTCCTGCATCAGCCCCGACACAAACGTCTGGTATCTCTGCGGAATCAGCGAGATGAACAGCGCATTGATCGTCTGGTAGTCCTTCAATATAAAAAAGAGGTATAGAATCGTGAAAAAAGCCGTAACCAGTCCGCCGGTAATGGCGACAGACTTGCTCAGAACCGTTTTGGCAAACGGGAAAACCACGTTCAGCGCATCGTTAAAACCATTTTGGGCGATAAGTTCCGGAATGTGCTTCTCCACCAAAAAGCGGCGCAGGGTCTCCTCCCAAAAATAGGGCGTCGTGCGGTTAGTGTCGGCGGTGTACAGGACGATAAAATCCTTCAAACGGGTGATTTCGTCGAAAAGAATGGGCGCAAGGAAGTAGATTGAAAGGCCGATAAACGAGAAAATAAGGAACAAAACAAGCAAAACCGATGCGGTGCGGTTGCCAATTTTCAATCTGTTTTGAAAAAATAAAACGATTGGATGAAACAAATAAGCCAACAACCAAGCAATGAAAAACGGCAACAGAACAGGCGATAAATATCTGAATAGCAACACAATAGACACAATGGCAAACACGCCCAACAGCAGGCGCACAGTCCTGTCCAACGTAAAAGGTTTTGAAAATTGGAACTTCATCCTCAAAATAAATTTAGCGGCAAATGTTTTTATGCCAAATTTTTTTCTATCTTCGCAAAGATAAAAATTTTTATTGGCAGAATTGACTTCGATGAATCGCAAAGACCTGGTAAATCTTTTACTTAAGGAGATAAGAGAGATGTCGCTACTATGCGAATCGCTCTCGGAGGTGGATGAAATTCCACCCGCCTTGCTGCATTTGTGTGAGTCAAAGGTCGGCTCGATGGACGAGATTCTGACGAATCTGAAACAATCCGCCGCACCCGAAACAGAAGTGAAACCAACCGTGCCGAAACCGGCGAGCCAAGCACCAACCAACGAGCCGAAAAGCCCGGTTGCGCAAGAATCGCCCCAAGCAGAGGTGGCTGTGGAAGAACCCACCCAAGCGGAAGTAGCCCCAAACGCGGTTACTGAGCCGGAACCCGTTGCCCCCGACACGACAACGACAGTGGAGGAGGCAAAGCCGCAAACCGAGTCGCAACCGGTTGAGGTTCAGCCAATAAAAGCCGAAGTAGGGGAAACAGACGGAAAAACCGCCACAAAACCCGAAACGAGCCAGACCGAAGAGAAACCTTCGGGAAAAGAAGCGAAACAAGAAGGCCCTGCGCTGACAGAGAAGAAGACAGAGGAGAACGGAAACGCCAGAAAGAAGCCGGGCTTTACGACCATTGAAAGACGATTTGTCAAATCCTTGAAGTTGAGTGTGGGAGACCGATACCGATTCGGCAAAGAGCTGTTCGGCGGGAATATGCAGTTGCTCACCCAAACAATGGAAGAGTTGGACACGCTTGGCAGCTACGAAGCCGCGGCGGCATACGTCGAGCAATTCCACTGGGACGAGGAGAACGAGGCGGCAATTGATTTCCACACATTGTTAATGAGCCGTTTTTCATAATGGAAAAGAAGACAGGCAAACTGTACATCGTGCCGACCCCCGTCGGGAACTTGGAGGATATGACGTTCCGCGCCGTGCGTGTGCTGAAAGAGGCAGACCTGATTTTGGCAGAAGACACCCGCACATCGAGCGTGTTGCTGAAACACTACGAGATTGAGAATAAACTCATCTCCCACCATAAGTTCAACGAACACAAAACAGTGGGCGGAGTAGTGGAAAGGCTGAAAAACGGCGAGGTGATCGCACTCATATCGGACGCTGGCACACCCTCCATCTCCGACCCCGGATTCCTTCTTACCCGGGCATGCGTGGAGGCGGAGGTTGAAGTGGAGTGCCTACCCGGCGCGACGGCCTTCGTCCCGGCGTTGGTAGACTCGGGCTTGCCGTCGGACAGGTTCTGCTTCGAGGGATTCCTCCCTCAGAAAAAAGGCAGGCAAACCCGGCTGAAGGAGGTTGCCGAAGAGGCTCGGACGATCATCATCTATGAGTCGCCGTTCCGCCTTGTAAAGCTCCTCGGGCAGTTGGAAGAGGTGGCAGGCACCGACCGTAGGGTTGCCGTAACACGGGAGATTTCAAAGAAATTTGAGGAGACCGTGCGCGGGACGCTTGCAGAAGTAAAGAAACATTTTGAACAAAATGAGCCGAAAGGAGAGATTGTGCTGGTGTTGGCGGGAAAGGAGAAAGCGAAGAGAGCGGACATAAGTTCAGAAGAGACGGAAGAAGAATAAAAAATTTTCAATTAATAATCAATAACTAAAAACTTACAAGAAAATGAAAAAAGTAGTGTTGTTTGGTGCTGCAATCGCATTGTTGGCATCATCGTGTAACCAAAAGGAGATCGACAGGTTGACGTACCAAAGAGACTCCATCCAAACTGAGAAAGACCAGGTTGAGGACGAGATGAACTCTTACTTGGAGATGATCCAGGAGGTGCAGGCAAACTTCAGCTCAATCAAGAGCACGGAGTTGGGCATCATCGAGGAGACCTCTGGCGCAGAGGGAGTGAACTCAGACACTAAGAGCAAGTTGCAACAAGACTTCCAGACCATCACAGAGGCTATCCGTTCCAACCGCGAGAAGATCGCTTCTTTGGATTCCGCTTTGGCTAAGGCAAAAGGAAACGCCGCATACTTCAGAGGTTTGGTGAGCGGCCTGCAAAGAGACTTGAAGGCAAGCGAGGCTAACTTGAAGGAGATGAAGAAGAAGTTGGACGCTAAGGACGTGAAGATTGCAAGCCTCGACAGCGCAATCGCCAACTTGAACTACATGCAAGACTCCATCAACCAAGTCAACGCACAGCAGTTGGCAGCAATGCAGGCACAAGACGCTGAGTTGAACACTGCATACTACTTCATCGGCAACAAGGCAGCCATCAAGGAGAAAGGTTTGAAGGCAAAACTCTTGAGTTCTGCAAGCATCAACACCAGCTACTTCACCAAGGTGGACATCCGCGAGTTCTCTGAGTTGGATCTCGGTTCGAAGAAGGCTTTCGTGTTGTCTTCACACCCAATCAACTCTTACACCATCTCAAGAAAATCTGATGAGGATAAGACTTTGGTTTTGAAGATCACCAACTACAGCGCATTCTGGTCTAACACCCACAAGTTGATCATCCAAGTTAAGTAATTGAAATAACTGAGGTAAATAAAAACCGTCGGCTGTTGAGTCGGCGGTTTTTTGTTTTTGCAAACGAACGGAGAAAAGTACTTTTAGGAATTGGAGTGTAGATGTAGGGTGGGGGCGATATAATGGAAGTTTACTTTTGTGCCTCAAATTGTTTTTGTTAAATTTGCGTAGGTATGGTTGGCAGTAAAGAGATAAACGCTATGGTAGACATCTCAAAATATCCATTAGGAGTTCAGACTTTCGAGAAGATTCGAAGGGAGGAGAGCGTGTATATAGACAAGACGGAGTATGTTTACCGACTGGCACATTGGTCAAGCACTTGCTTTTTCCTTGCTCGTCCGCGAAGGTTTGGGAAATCGCTTTTTCTGTCTACGTTGGAGAGTTATTTCCGAGGGAGAAAGGAACTCTTTCGAGGATTAGTTATAGAAAAAATGGAGCAGAAATGGGAGTCTTTTCCAGTGCTTCACTTTGATATTAGTGGCGGAAAAGATCTTTCAAAGTCCGAATTGGAGCAGTTTTTAAATTATCAGATTGACGATGTTGCAGAGTTGAATGGTGTGAAATCCGTTCGCGTTGGACTCAACAATAGAATGAGTGAGTTGATTCGGAAAGTCTATGAGAAGACAGGGAAACCAGTTGTCGTTTTGGTAGATGAATATGATGCGCCATTGTTGGATGTCGTTGATAGAGAGGAAGATTTGAATGAGATGAGGCAACTGTTGCTCAATTTCTACAGTCCGCTGAAGTCGTGCGATCAATATTTGCGATTCGTTTTTCTCACAGGAATCACAAAGTTCTCTCAGATGAGCATTTTCAGCAAGTTGAATAATCTGACGGACATTAGTATGATGACGGATT
>CAVGRN010000093.1:0-6540 GCA_963631545.1 Paludibacteraceae bacterium
TCGGCACTGAAAACGGATGTCATTCCGATTTTCTTTCCTAATAATCCTGGCATTTCAATTATTATTTAATTACTACGCTTTGATTTCTACCTCTACTCCACTTGGCAACTCCAGTTTCATCAACGCATCAATCGTCTTTGAAGTGGAGATGTAGATGTCAATCAATCTCTTGAAAGAAGATAGCTCAAACTGCTCTCTTGCCTTCTTGTTGACAAACGTGGAACGGTTTACCGTGAAGATACGCTTGTGGGTTGGCAACGGAATTGGGCCACTAACAACCGCACCTGTCGTCTTCACTGTCTTAACGATCTTCTCGGCAGACTTATCCACCAAGTTGTGATCGTATGACTTCAATTTGATTCTAATTTTCTGACTCATCTCTTTGAATCTATATATGAAATTACAACAATTCTACTTTACCTTTTGCCTCTTCAACCACCTTCTTTGCAATTGCAGTCGAAACCTCGGCATAGTGAGAGAACTCCATGGAAGAAGTCGCACGTCCGGAAGTGATTGTACGCAAGTCTGTTACATAACCGAACATCTCCGACAATGGCACTTTCGCCTTAACGATACGTGCGCCAGAACGGCTTGTTTCCATTCCCTCAACCTGACCACGGCGTTTGTTCAAGTCGCCAATCACATCTCCCATATTCTCCTCTGGGGTGATGACCTCCAACTTCATAATTGGCTCCAACAAAACTGGCTTAGCCTTCGCACAAGCAGCCTTGAACGCAAGGTTCGCACAGATTTCAAATGACAACTGGTCTGAGTCAACTGGGTGGTAAGAACCATCGACAACGACAACCTTCAATTTCTCAAGAGGGAAGCCTGCCAACACACCATTGCTCATTGCTGATTGGAAACCTTTCTGGATTGATGGGATGAACTCCTTAGGAATGTTACCACCCTTAACAACATCCTCGAACTGAAGGCTGCCTTCGAATCCCTCGTCAGCAGGACCTACCTTAACAACGATGTCTGCATATTTACCACGACCTCCCGACTGCTTCTTGTAAAGCTCACGGTGGTCAACAGTCTTGGTGATAGCCTCCTTATAGTTAACCTGAGGACGACCTTGGTTACACTCAACGTGGAACTCACGTCTCAAACGGTCAATAATGATATCGAGGTGAAGCTCACCCATACCGGAGATGACTGTTTGACCAGACTGCTCGTCTGTCTTAACAGTAAACGTAGGGTCCTCTTCAGCCAACTTAGCCAAACCGTTACCCAACTTATCAACATCCTTCTGAGTCTTTGGCTCAATTGCGATACCGATCACTGGATCTGGGAACTCCATAGCCTCGAGAACCATGTGGTCTTTCTCGTCCTCTCCGCAAAGTGTATCACCTGTACGGATATCCTTGAAACCAACACCTGCTCCGATATCACCGGCAGAGATGCATTCTACTGGGTTCTGGTGGTTTGAGTGCATTTGGAACAAACGAGAGATACGCTCCTTCTTGCCCGAACGAACATTGAAAATGTACGAACCTGCGTCGATCTTACCAGAGTATACGCGGAAGAAGCAAAGACGACCAACGAATGGGTCGGTAGCAATCTTGAACGCCAACGCACACAAAGGCTCGTCCTCGTCTGGGTGACGGACAACAACCTTTTCAGGATCATCCACCGCTGTACCCTTGATTTCAGGAGTATCCAATGGGCTTGGCAAGTAAGCACAAACAGCGTCCAACATTGTTTGAACACCCTTGTTCTTAAATGAAGAACCGCAAATCATTGGGAAAATCTCCATCTTCAAAGTTGCGGAGCGAAGAGCCTTGCGGATTTCATCCTCAGTGATTGAAGAAGGATCAGCAAAGTATTTCTCCATCAAAGCCTCGTCTGTACCTGCGAGGGTCTCAAGCATCTTGTCTCTCCACTCCTCAGCCTCTGCTTGGAGGTTTGCAGGGATTTCTTCAACAGAATACTCGGCACCCATGGTTTCGTCGTGCCAAAGGATAGCCTTCATCTTCACAAGGTCAACTACGCCCTTGAAAGTTTCCTCTGCGCCGATTGGAATTTGGATTGCACAAGGCGTAGCGCCGAGAACGGTCTTGATTTGGCTTACCACGTCAAAGAAGTTTGCACCAGAGCGGTCCATCTTGTTAACGTAGCAGATACGAGGGACATTGTACTTGTCAGCCTGTCTCCAAACTGTCTCTGATTGAGGCTCAACACCACCAACAGCGCAGAATGTTGCGACAGCACCATCCAAGATACGAAGAGAACGCTCAACCTCAACGGTGAAGTCAACGTGTCCCGGAGTATCAATCAAGTTGATCTTGTATTTCTTATCGGCGTAATTCCAATAGGTAGTAGTAGCGGCGGAAGTGATAGTGATACCACGCTCCTGCTCCTGAGCCATCCAGTCCATGGTAGCCGCACCATCATGCACCTCACCGATTTTATGAGTCAAACCAGTGTAGAACAAGATACGCTCTGACGTGGTAGTCTTACCAGCATCGATGTGCGCCATGATACCGATGTTTCTCGTATAATGTAAATCTCTTTTAGCCATTTTATTGTAAACTTAATGCGATTAGAATCTGAAATGAGCGAATGCACGGTTTGCCTCAGCCATCTTGTGCATGTCTTCTTTTCTCTTGAACGCTCCACCCTGGTTGTTGAAAGCGTCTGCGATCTCTGCGGCGAGCTTCTCAGCCATAGAGTGTCCGCTTCTCTTTCTCGAGTAGATGATCAAATTTTTCATTGAAATGGATTCCTTACGCTCTGGACGGATTTCGGTAGGAACTTGGAATGTTGCGCCACCAACACGGCGGGACTTAACCTCCACTTGCGGAGTGATGTTCTCCAAGGCTTTCTTCCAGATTTCGAGTGGTGTTTTTTCTTCGTTAGGAAGTTTAGACTTCACATTATCCAATGCGGTATAGAAAATATTGTATGCGACAGATTTCTTTCCATCGTACATCAAATGGTTAACAAATCTCGTAACCATCACTTCGTTAAACCGAGGATCTGGCAATATGATCCTTTTCTTTGGCTTTGCCTTTCTCATTTTATCTCAAAAATTTCGTTTTTGTTTTGGTTGCATGTTGCTTCAACGGCTTCGCTTAGCCATTTACTCAACCTATAGTGCCACCAGTAAAACTAAAAACCGTTCTACTTTTTGTTACTGCACTCTGCTATTATTTCTTTCCTTTTGCTGGGGCTGCTTGACCTGGCTTTGGTCTCTTCGCGCCATACTTCGAACGACGCTGCGTACGACCGCTGACACCTGCTGTATCCAAACATCCACGTACAATGTGGTAACGCACACCTGGAAGGTCCTTTACACGACCACCACGCACCATTACGATGGAGTGCTCCTGCAAGTTGTGTCCCTCTCCTGGGATGTAGGCATTCACCTCTTTTTGATTGGTCAAACGTACTCTGGCAACTTTACGCATCGCAGAGTTAGGCTTCTTTGGAGTCGTCGTGTACACACGCACACATACACCCCTCCTTTGTGGACACGAGTCCAATGCAGGAGACTTGCTCTTCTCTGCCAATGTAGCCCTTCCTTTTCTAACTAATTGCTGAATTGTAGGCATTTCGTTTTGTTTTTAATCTACTTTGAATTAGACATTATTACACTAATTGACGGCAAATTTACACTTTTATTCTTTCCCACCAAAACTTTTCAACTCATTTTTATTTGCCAATCTGCCAGAATCGCTCCTACCTTAGGTCTTGTGTTACAGCAGAATTTTCTAAATTTGCAACCTATTCCTATTTTATATAGGTGTACTTCGCAAGATTCGAAATTATACATAATAATATGCAGGAGTTAGCAAACAAGTACAGCCACACGGACATTGAGTCGAAGTGGTATCAGTATTGGTTGGACAACGGATTCTTCAAGTCCACTCCCGACGGTAGGGAGCCATACACTATCGTAATTCCACCACCTAACGTTACGGGTGTCCTCCACATGGGGCACATGCTTAACAATACGATTCAAGACATCCTCGTGCGCCGTGCAAGAATGCAAGGAAAGAATGCGTGCTGGGTGCCTGGAACAGACCACGCTTCTATCGCAACAGAGGCTAAGGTGGTGAACAAACTTGCACAGCAAGGCATCAAGAAGACAGACCTCACCCGCGAAGAGTTCCTCAAGCACGCATGGGCGTGGACAGAGGAGCACGGAGGTATCATCTTGAAACAGTTGAGAAAATTAGGAGCATCTTGCGACTGGGATCGTACAGGATTCACCATGGACGAAACCCGTAGCAAGAGTGTCATCAAGGTGTTTGTTGACCTTTATAAGAAAGGACTTATTTATAGAGGTGTGCGCATGGTGAACTGGGATCCAAAGGCGCTCACCGCACTTTCTGACGAGGAGGTTATCTACAAAGAGGAGCATAGCAAACTCTACTACCTCAAATATTATGTGGTAGACGATAACAATCCGAACGAAGAGGCCAAAGAGGGCGAAATCATCCACAAAGATGCGAAAGGACGCTATGCGGTGGTTGCCACTACCCGTCCGGAAACGATTATGGGAGATACAGCCATGTGTATCAATCCGAAAGACCCTAAAAACACTTGGTTGAAGGGTAAGAAGGTGATGGTGCCATTGGTGAACCGTGTGATTCCAGTTATCGAGGATGAGTATGTTGACATTGAGTTTGGAACAGGATGTTTGAAAGTTACGCCTGCACACGATGTGAACGACTACATGCTCGGAGAGAAATACAATCTGAAGACCATCGACATATTCAACGACAACGGAACCATCAGCGAGGCTGCGGGCATGTACATCGGTCAAGACCGATTTGACGTCAGAAAGCAAATCGAAAAAGATTTGGATGCAGCAGGTTTGTTGGAGAAGACAGAGGCTTACACCAATAAAGTAGGATATTCAGAGAGAACAAATGTTGTCATAGAACCAAAACTCTCAATGCAGTGGTTCTTGAAGATGGAGCATCTTGCCAAGATAGCATTAGAGCCTGTAATGAAGGATGACATCAAGTTCTACCCTCCAAAATACAAGAATACCTATCGTAATTGGTTGGAGAACATCAAAGATTGGTGCATCAGCCGTCAGTTGTGGTGGGGACACCGGATTCCTGCCTATTTCCTACCTGAAGGAGGATATGTAGTGGCAGAGACCGAGGAAGAGGCTCTCAAATTGGCAAAAGAGAAGACCGGTAAAAATTTATCCATATCAGACCTTCGCCAAGACGAAGATTGTCTCGACACCTGGTTCTCATCATGGTTGTGGCCAATTTCACTTTTCGATGGAATCAACAATCCTGGAAATCCAGAAATTAAGTACTACTACCCTACCAATGATTTGGTAACCGGACCGGATATTATTTTCTTCTGGGTTGCCCGAATGATCATGGCAGGCTATGAGTATGAAGGAACGATGCCGTTCAAGAATGTATACTTCACAGGTATCGTAAGAGATAAGATTGGACGTAAGATGTCTAAGTCTCTTGGTAACTCACCAGACCCATTGGCACTTATCGAGCAATACGGAGCAGACGGTGTCCGTATGGGAATGATGCTTTCAGCACCTGCAGGAAACGACATTTTGTTCGACGAGGCGCTTTGCGAGCAAGGACGAAACTTCAACAATAAGATTTGGAATGCGTTCCGATTGGTGAAAGGATGGCAAGTAGACGAGAAGTTGGAGCAGCCAGAGTCTGCACAGATTGCTACGAAATGGTTCGGACACCAGTTGAACAAAACAATTGCCGAGGTGAACGACAACTTCGACAAGTATCGTATCAGCGAGGCGTTGATGACCGTCTACAAACTCTTCTGGGACGAGTTCTCTTCCTGGTATTTGGAGATGGTGAAACCCGCCTACCAGCAACCTATCGACAAAAAGACCTACGAGCAGACGTTAGACTATTTCGAGGTGCTGCTTAAATTGCTGCACCCTTTTATGCCGTTCATCACAGAGGAACTTTACCAAGCCATAAAGCCTCGCGACGCCAAAGACAGCATTATGGTGAGCCTGCAACCTAAGGCGGAGGATTTCTGCGAGAAGAACATCGCACGGATGGAGGCAACCAAAGAAATCATCGCCGGCATCCGCAATATCCGCGCTGAAAAAGGCATCAGCCCACGCGAAACACTTGCGCTCCACTACAAAGGAAATTTGGACGAGAAGAACAACTCCATCATCATGAAGTTGGCCAACATCCAATCCATCACGAAAAGCAAGGGCGAGGAGCAAGGCGCATCGGCGACGTTCTTGGTGGGCACCATTGAGGTTTCCATCCCATTAGGCAGCAACGTCAATGTGGAAGAGGAAATCAAGAAAATGGAGGCGGAAATATCCTATTTAGAAGGATTCCTCGTTTCGGTGAATAAGAAGTTGAGCAATGAAAAATTCGTTGCCAATGCAAAACCTGAAATCGTTGAGATTGAAAGGAAGAAGAAATCTGACGCCGAAAGCAAAATCGCAACCCTGAAAGAGAACATTGCGAAAATGAGAAAATAAAAATTCTCTTCCTGCCATTAAAAGTGTCGCCCGGCTTGATTAGTCGGGCGACATTCGTTTTACAACACTACAAATGT
>CAVGRN010000094.1:0-6267 GCA_963631545.1 Paludibacteraceae bacterium
ATTTTCGTTCGACGTCCGCAAAGATACTATTTTCGTTTCAGATATGGGAAGGGAGCGAAAAGAAAAAGGCGTGTTGAGAAGAAAAAAAACAGAATATAGACTCGTATTCAGACATTTTTTGCAACTTTGTACAATGTGATTTGAAATGAACCCATAATATGCTAAAATACGAAACGACGTTTTCTCTGTTCGATTTCTGCAAAAAAAATGCAGGTAAGGTGAAAGTTTACGGGAAAGAAACGATGGATGAAGATGGAAACATAATTTCATTCATCGATCAAGCCGCTATTATGACACACTATCTCCAGCTGAGGAACAGAAACATCCCTTTACCCTATAACGCACAAGCAGAAAACATATTGAACTTATGGTATGAGTTCATTGCAGGAGGAAACGGAAAAACAACAGGCGAAAATCTCGTAGAAGAATCGTCTGCTGGATTTCAAGCATATTTGTTTCCTGATTTATTCAAAGTTCCCTTCCAGGCAACATCAAACCCAAAATTCACGTTCATCGACCTATTCGCAGGCATAGGAGGATTCAGAATGGCATTTCAAAATTTGGGCGGAGAGTGCGTTTTTTCCTCTGAATGGGACGAACAGGCAAAAAAAACATACTATGCCAATTATGGAGACGTTCCGTTCGGAGATATAACAAAAGAAAGCAACAAGCGAATGATCCCCAAAGGATTTGATATTCTTTGCGCTGGATTCCCGTGTCAGGCTTTTTCATTAGCCGGCAAGAAGTTAGGCTTTGAGGAAACACGAGGCACACTATTTTTCGATGTCGCAGAGATTTTGAAACGCTACCAGCCTAAGGCTTTCTTTCTTGAAAATGTCAAAGGATTAGTAATCCACGACAAAGGAAAAACATTCAAGACAATCCTAAACACATTGGATGAGGTCGGTTATACAGTACCAGACCCTCAGATTGTCAATGCAATGTATTTTGGAGTTCCCCAACATAGAGAAAGAATCTACATCATAGGTTTCAGGAAAGACTTAGGAATCAATAAAGAGGACTTTTCCTACCCTGAGCAAAAGGAAATAACAAAAAAGTGGATTGATGTTCGGGAAGAGAATCCCGTTCCTGCCAAGTACTACCTTTCCACTGCTTACATAGACACATTAAAACGCCACAAGGCCAGACACGAAGCCAGAGGAAATGGGTTCGGCTACGACATAATTCCTGACGATGGAATCGCTCACGCAATTGTAGTAGGTGGTATGGGACGTGAAAGCAACCTCGTTATAGATTTTCGCCAAAAAGACCTAACGCCGACGACTCGCATTAAAGGTGAAGTCAACCAAATGGGATGGCGTAAAATGACACCACGCGAATGGGCCCGCCTGCAAGGTTACCCAGACGAATTCAAAATAGTTGTTGCCGACGCATCCGCCTACAAACAATTCGGCAATAGTGTTGCAGTTCCTGCAATACAAGCAACGGCTGCTCAACTTTTAAAAACATTAAGAAAACATGGCCTTATCAGGGAATAAAGGAGAATGGAGTGAAGTATACACACTATTCAAATTACTTGGAGACGGGAAAGTTCATGCAGGCGATGCCGATATGAACAAAATGGACTTATACTATCCAATCCTCAACATAATAAGAGAAGAAAGTAAACGCTACGAATACAAACCGAATATGGGGAAAAACATTGTGATCGTCAACGAAGACGGCAATGAGTTTGCAAAAATCCCCATGGACAAATTCTTATCCGAATCAGAAAACCTCCTAAAAAAAATAGAAGACGGTAAAGACCGGTCATTTGAGATACCTCAAACAGAAGCATTCATGAAAGAAGTTGGATGTTCTAAAATGAAAGCACCCTCAAAAGACAAAGCGGACATCCACATTGTCATTCACGATTTACGGACAGGCATGACTCCCCTTTTGGGTTTTAGCATTAAATCTCAACTGGGAAGTGCGTCTACACTATTAAATGCAAGTGCCGCAACCAACATAACCTATAAGGTCCTTGGACACAAATTGGGGAACAAAGACATTGACGAAATTAACGCAATCCAAAGCCATATAGACAGAATAAAAACCATCATTGACAAGGGTTGTACGTTTGAATACGGCAACATTGAGCACACAATGTTCAAGAACAACCTGATATTCCTGGACTCCTGTATGCCAGAACTTATAGCAAAATGTCTATTAATCGACAGTATATCAGGCAAATCAAACATAAAAGACTGTGTGGAAGAAATCGCAACAATCAACCCACTTAATTTTGAGGGGAGAAACACCCTTGACTTCTATGCACACAAAATGAAAGTCCTATTGTTAGACGCCGCATTAGGCATGACCCCCGCAAAAGAATGGACGGGGAAATACGATGCCAACGGAGGCTACCTTGTAGTACGTAAAGACGGCGAAATCGTTTGCTACCATTTCTACAATAGAAATGATGTTGAAGACTACCTCTACAACAATACTCGTTTTGAACGCGCAAGCAGAGAACGCTATGACTATGGGACCCTTTACAAAAACGCAAAAGGAGAACTTCTATTTAAACTAAACCTACAGATCAGGTTCAAAAAATAGAAGCAGTAGCTCTCAGAAAACACAGGCAACAACCGACATGGAATATCCCCCCTACAACCTAAACGCCACCGATGCAGAGAACGAGCGGTTGCGGAACGCCGGCGCCGTCTCATCGCCATTCATATTAATGAAACCCAACTCGGCGTTCACCTTCACCATCACATAGCGGAGGAAGATGAAACGGACTCCCAAATCGGCTCCCACATCAAAGCGGCGCAACAAGGGATTCTCGCGCTCCACTGCCAAATCGCCCAGCCCGACTGTCGACTTTTCAAACACCTCTGGCTCAATGGTACGCGTGCCATACTGCCCCACATTATTCTCGGACGACTCTGTACAGGAGCCTGCTATCCCGACTGCCACATACGGGCCAGCACAAAACTGCAGACCGAAACGCTTTCCAATCGGCAAGTTCACCGAAAAATCGATCGGCATCTCTATATACATAGATGTAACATCCGTGAGGTAAGGCTCTTTGTTATCAATCTTCTCATCGGTAAAACCCTTGCACTCAAACATCAACGATGGCAGGAACGAAACAGACGAGTAGAAAATCGGAATGTCCGCCCCCACGCCCGCGCGGTAGCCCACTTTATAATCGCTCGTCTTGGCGGAATTCTTACTATATGTGGCACCCGCCTCAAACCAATAATGGTTGCCGTCAAAAACACTGAACTGACGGTATGGACTCAACTGCGCGCCCGCCGTCATCACCAAAAGGGTGGTTAACACTGTCAAAAGAATCCTTTTCATGGTATCTCTCGGTATTTCTTTGCTTTCTTATCTTGTTATTTCAAACCATACAATCCGTTATACGGATTTTTTGCGAAGTTAAACTTTTCCGCGTTAAAATGCAACATTGCGGCGAAAGTATCATTCCCCCACCTCCTCGCCAATCAGCGTGGCAGATGTGTGCGAAAGGATTTTCACCTTCACAAAATCACCCACTTTATGGTCGCCTTTCGGGAAAACAACCATCTTATTCTGCTGCGTCCTGCCGCAAAGTTGCTCGCGCGAACGCTTGGAACGCCCCTCCACCAACACTTCAAACACCTTGCCTAAGTCTTTTTCGTTGGAAAGGGCGGAAAGATTGTTCTGCAAGGCGATCATCTCGTTGAGGCGTGCCACTTTCACCTCCTCGGAAATATTGTCTGCCAAATGCTTTGAGGCGTAAGTGCCCGGACGTTCGGAGTATTTGAACATAAATGCCGAATCGAAGCCCACCTCGCGCATCAGCGAAAGCGTCTGCTGGTGGTCTTCCTCCGTCTCGTCGTGGAATCCACAGAACATATCGGTGGAGATGCCACAATCCGGCATAATGCGGCGGATGGCAGCGATGCGGTCTAAATACCACTCGCGCGTGTACCGCCGGTTCATCGATTTCAAAATCTTATTGCTGCCCGACTGCACCGGAAGGTGTATGTGCCGGCACACATTGGCGTGCGACGCCACAACTTCAAGTATCTCGTCCGACATATCTTTCGGATGGGATGTGGTGAAACGGATACGCAAGTCGGGGAATTTTTCCGCAACGGTGCGCAACAAATCGGCAAACCCAAACTTCCCCTTGCCATCCTCCTCTATCGTGTACGAATTGACATTCTGCCCTATCAGTATCACCTCCTTATATCCGCGGCTCTGCAAGTCCGAGATTTCTGCCAGAATGCTCTCCACATCCCGACTGCGTTCGCGCCCACGAGTGTAAGGCACAATGCAATAAGAGCAGAAATTGTTGCAACCCCGCATAATGGAAACGAAACCCGAAACAAGGCTTCCGCCGATGCGAGCCGGAATGACAGACTTGTAAGTCTCGGTAGTGGAAAGCTCGACATTGAGCGCAGGCAAACCCTGCTCCGCCAACGAAACAAGGTTGGGAAGATCCAAATAGGAGTCCGGCCCCACCACCAAATCCACCAAATGCTGCGCCATCAGCTCGTCTTTGGTGCGTTCTGCCATACAGCCCAGCAAGCCCACCAACAGAGTGCACTTGCGCTTCTTCATATTTTGGAAGAACTGCAGGCGCGAAAGAATCTTCTGCTCCGCATTGTCGCGGATAGAACACGTGTTGATGAACACCGCGTCGGCAGCCTCCATATCGTCCGTCACCTCATAATCTATCGTCTGCATGATGGCGGCCACCACTTCGCTGTCCGCCACGTTCATTTGGCAGCCGTAGGTTTCCAAAAAAAGTTTCTTCGCCATTGTCGTCTTCTTCGGTACTATCTAATAAAAGATTGATTGAAGTGCGCCAAACTGGCACACATTCAACGGCAAAGATAAGGGATTTCGGGCAATAAAATATACCTTTGCGGAAAAATAAGCGGAAACGAAATGAGCGAAAACAAGAATATGGTACTCCGTACCGAAGGCTTAGTGAAACAGTACGGGCAGCGCACCGTGGCGAACAACGTCTCCATACAAGTGGAGCAAGGCGAGATTGTGGGGTTGCTGGGTCCCAACGGCGCAGGCAAAACCACCACTTTCTATATGACCACAGGATTGATTGTGCCGAACGCCGGTCGCATCTTCCTCAACGACGAGGACATCACAAAATGCCCCGTCTACATCCGCGCGCAGAAAGGCATCGGTTATTTGGCGCAAGAGGCTTCTGTGTTCCGCAAACTCAGCGTGGAGGACAATATCCGCGGCGTGTTAGAAATGACCAATTTCTCCAAAGAATACCAAAAGGAGAAATTAGAAAGCCTTATTTCTGAGTTCAACCTCAACCATGTGCGGCACAACTTGGGCGACCGTCTGTCGGGTGGAGAACGACGACGCACAGAAATCGCACGTTGCCTCGCCATCGAACCCAAGTTCATTATGCTCGACGAACCTTTCGCCGGCGTAGACCCCATCGCCGTACAGGACATTCAGGACATTGTGTGGAAGCTTAAGGAGAAAAACATCGGCATCCTCATCACCGACCATAACGTGGACGAAACCCTCTCCATCACCGACCGCGCCTATCTGCTTTTTGAGGGGAAAATCCTTTTCCAAGGCACATCAGAGGAATTGGCAGCCAACCCTATCGTGAAAGAGAAATACTTAGGTAGAGATTTTGAATTAAAAAAACGCAAAAAGGAATAAATAGGATTCCTCCTAAAAATCAAGCAATTAGAATTATTTTTTCTTCTAAGAGAATCCTCAGAGAAGAAAAAATTCAAGAAAGAGGAAAAATTCCGACCGCAAAAGTTGCAACTTACGAGAAAAACCCCTACATTTGCACCGCATTTGAGAAACAAAGTCTTTCAAGCGTAGAAAGGCGATAGAAACGAACAAAGCAATGCCCAGATGGCGGAATCGGTAGACGCGCTGGTCTCAAACACCAGTGGATTCACTTCCATCCCGGTTCGACCCCGGGTCTGGGTACAATGAGCGACTGATAATCAAAAAGATTGTCGGTCGCCTTTCTTATAACCGCTGGACAATCAGCAAAATGATGATGCGGAACACACCCACGTCATCCACAAACTCCGAATGTAGGTTTCCGGCGTTCACTAATACCTTCATATCAACTATCTAACTCACTAATTTTCAATACACATACCATTAAATGACGCACAAAAGTGCCAGAATATGGAAAAAAAAATTATTTACCAGAAAATTTTTCCATACCTTTGCACCGCAAAACATTCAGAGGGAGCATTTCAAACAGGGGTGCAACTTTTGGGGATTTTGGGATAATAAAAAAGCAAAGTATGCAGAAAG
>CAVGRN010000095.1:0-6144 GCA_963631545.1 Paludibacteraceae bacterium
GTTGCGTCAGCTATCGTATCGGCGATACGATTCAATTGAATCGTCGATTCGTTTTGGTTGAATTGCCGGTTCATTTCGTTTTGAATCTATTACTGTCCGCTAAAACAATATAACTCATCACCCAACTTACTGAATTAGAGGAGTTTTTTTGAGGGGTGGTGCATTGATGAAGTCAGGAAATAAGCAGAACCAAACCTATAGCAAAGGCATAGAACCCTATAAACGCAAAAAAGCGTGCAGCTCGTTGAGTCGCACGCTTTTTCTATATTAACTTATCGTTGGTTACGATACTTACTTTACCTCCTCAAAGTCAACATCTGTGATGTTGTCGTCCTTGCCACCGTTGCCTTGTGCGCCCGCACCTGGGTTAGCACCTGCGTTTGGCTGACCTTGAGCCTGACCGGCTTGTGCTTGCGCATTGTACATGTCTTGGCTTGCGGCTTGGAACGCTGCGTTCACCTCGGAGATTCCAGCATCGATGCCTGCGATGTCTTGTGCCTTATGCGCCTCTTTCAACTTGTTCAACGCACTTTCGATGGCAGACTTCTTGTCGGCTGGCAACTTGTCGCCATACTCGCTCAAGTTTTTCTCTGTCTGGAAGATCACGCTGTCGGCTTGGTTGATCTTGTCGATGCGCTCCTTCTCTTTCTTGTCTGCCTCGGCATTCGCAGCGGCGTCGGCTTTCATCTTCTCGATTTCGTCCTTGCTCAATCCTGTTGAAGACTCGATACGGATTCTTTGCTCCTTGCCAGTTGCCTTATCCTTAGCAGATACATTCACAATACCGTTGGCATCGATATCGAATGTAACCTCGATTTGAGGCTCGCCACGACGTGCCGGCATGATTCCGTCCAAGTGGAAACGTCCAAGGGTCTTGTTGTCCTTCGCCATAGAACGCTCGCCTTGCAAAACGTGAATTTCAACAGATGGCTGGTTATCCACCGCAGTGGTGAATGTTTCAGACTTCTTCGTTGGAATCGTGGTGTTCGCCTCGATCAACTTCGTCATCACGCCACCCATTGTCTCGATACCCAAAGAAAGCGGAGTAACATCCAACAAGAGGACGTCTTTAACCTCACCGGTCAACACACCACCTTGGATGGCAGCACCCACGGCAACAACCTCATCGGGGTTGACACCCTTAGAAGGGGCTTTGCCGAAGAACTTCTCAACGGCTGCTTGGATAGCAGGAATACGAGTAGAACCACCCACGAGGATGACCTCCGAAATATCGCTTGTCGTCAAACCAGCGTTATGAAGTGCGGTACGGCAAGGAGCGATGGTGCGTTGGATTAAGTCGTCGATCAACTGCTCAAACTTAGCGCGGGTCAAAGTCTTAACCAAGTGTTTGGGTGCACCGTCTACAACTGAGATGTAAGGCAAGTTGATTTCAGAAGAAGTTGTGTTAGACAACTCGATCTTAGCCTTCTCGGCAGCCTCTTTCAGACGTTGCAAAGCCATTGGGTCTTTGCTCAGGTCTGCGCCGCCGTTCTCGTTCTTGAACTCCTCAACCAACCACTCAATGATACGGTGGTCGAAGTCATCGCCACCCAAGTGGGTATCGCCATCGGTAGATTTCACCTCGAACACGCCGTCGCCCAACTCAAGGACAGATACATCGTGCGTACCACCACCGCAGTCGAACACGACGATCTTCATATCGCTGCCCTTCTTATCCAATCCGTAAGCCAAAGCGGCTGCGGTAGGCTCGTTGACGATACGTCTGACATTCAAGCCGGCGATTTCGCCTGCTTCCTTAGTGGCTTGTCTTTGTGCATCATTGAAGTATGCTGGCACGGTGATGACAGCCTCTGTCACCTTCTCGCCCAAGTACTCCTCGGCAGTGGTCTTCATTTTTTGAAGAATCATTGCAGAGATCTCTTGTGGGGAGTAGAGCCGTCCGTCGATGTCTACGCGAGGGGTGTTATTTTCGCCGCGCACCACTTTGTAAGGCACACGCTCAATTTCCTTCGTTACCTGGTCGTAGGTCTCGCCCATAAAACGCTTGATGGAGAAGACGGTCTTCTGCGGATTGGTGATGGCCTGTCTTTTGGCAGGGTCGCCGATTTTTCGCTCGCCACCGTCGATGAAACCGATGACGGATGGGGTTGTACGTTTTCCTTCGCTGTTAGTGATAACTTTTGGTTCGTTACCTTCCATGACTGCGACGCAAGAGTTCGTCGTTCCTAAGTCAATTCCAATGATCTTTCCCATATCTGTATTTTTTTTTGATTATTATTCTGACTTTATTCTGCGCTGCTCAATCAGCGCTACACCTCAGTAAGGTCAAAGTTTGTGCCAAACTTGTTTTTCACGTTTACGCGCTTCAATTGTCAGATTTTTTCTTTCTGTGGGACGATTTCCTGACGGAATTTCTGCCAAAATGGCAGAATCCTTAGATGGTGGCTTCGGATATTTTTTCTCCGTTCAGGTGGAATAGGCAGATGGTGTTGTTTTCGAGTGTGCAGAATGTGGGAGGGTTTCCTCCTTTGGGGAATGTGGGAGAGCCGGTGTTGCACCAGGTGGTGGTGCCGATTTTCTCAATGCCGGGCAGGTGGGTGTGTCCGTGGAAGATGGCGTCGAAGTGTCCCTTGGGCGGACATACCTTATTATATAGGTGTCCGTGGGTGAGGAATATTTTCTTTCCGCCATCGCAAAGCAGCAGATAGTCTGACAAGATGGGGAAGTTGAGCAGCATCTGGTCAACTTCGGAGTCGCAGTTGCCGCGCACCGCCATCACCTCGTCTGCCATAGCGTTGAGTTGCTCGGCGATTTGTAGCGGGTTCAGTCCGTCGGGCAGTCCGTTTCGCGGACCGTAGTTCAGTATGTCTCCTAAAATGAGGAGCATATCACACCGCATGGCGTGATAATGCTCCAACACTTTTGAGAGGTTTGTGAGCGACCCGTGTATGTCGGACACAATCAGGTATTTCATTTCTTTATGAGTTTGAATGTCATAATGCCTTCTGGGGTTTGCAGGCGAAGTATGTAGAGGCCTTGTTGGAGGTCGCCCAACGACACTTGGTCGCCATCCCGCACGGAGAGTGTCTTCACGGTCAAACCGCTGAGGGTGGAGATGACGCACTGACACTCGCTCTCCCACGACGTGGAGATGTTCAGCCACTCCTCTGCCGGGTTAGGGTAGATGTATGCGAATGCCTCGCCGATGGTTACGATAGGTGCATCCAACGATCTGCCGAGGATGTTGAGGCTCTCGAAGGTCGTCCTGCCGGTTACCTTCCACGTAGGGTCTGTGGTGTCGTATTTTCCGAAGTGGGCGTATGACTCGTTCTCCTTGTGCGGCTTGTAGGTTACGGAGTCGATGATTTGGAATCCGTTGTTTCCTTTTTCAGAGAGGAACAGTGCGCCGCTTTGTGCGGATGGCAGTTTGAAGTTGAGGTGTCTTACGCCTTGCATCGTGTCTTTGTCTGCCCAGAACACGAGGTAACCCTTGGCTTTGATGGTCGTAGAGTCGGACGCAGGAATCTGGAAAAGTCCGAGGTTGCCTTTGTTGTTAGACATATACAGGCCGCCGAGAGGGTAGTCTTTGCTGCCGTCGTTGTAGAGCTCTATCCAGTCTTCATCTTGCCGGTATTCGTCCACATAGATGGTGTTGGCGGCGCAAACCTCGTTGAAGTAGATTTGAGGTTTGTTGGCGTTGAAGTTGGTGTTTGGCATATAGACGGCCTTGAACGAGCCGCCGACGAATGTGTCGCAGTAGGTTCGCTCGTGGAGTTCGAGGGCGTTCTTCTCGTTCGGGAGTTTGATTTCCCAGTGCGAGAAGGTGTAGCCCGAAGGCTCGTTGGCAGAGATTTGGCAGTAGGTCTTGGTGAAGAAGTAGCTGCTGAAATCGGATGTTTTAATAGGCTCTTCGTTGATGGTGAAGGTCGCGTCTTTGAGATCTGAGTAGATGCGGATAGGCAACGTGTCGACGGAGAATTTCTTGTTGGTGTTTTTGTACATCACATCGAGCCGCCCGTTGATGAACGTGCGTATGGTTTGGATGTCTTCGTCAAAATCCTTTTCCAATTTGTAGGCAGATTGGATTTTCTCAATGTGCCGTTTAACATCTGGTTGGATGTTGGCGATGAGGCTGTCTAACACTTTTTCGGCGCGTTTGGGCTCGAATGTTGTGGCGAAATGCACGCAGAACTTGGCGAGGAGGCGTTCGCGGATGCGGTCGTTCTTAATCATCGGCCCGAATAGGTTGTGTTTGGCGGCATATTGGAAGCAGTTGGCGTTCAGCGTGTTGGAGTAGAGCGACATGGAGTATTCTGTGTCGTATAAAATCCAACGCCATTTTCCGCCATCGCGTTTGTCGCGCCAGCATTTGATGTTACCGCCGGGCCAGTCTTGGTTACCGCAGTACATTTCAATCATAAAATAGTTGAGGCACTCGTTGATGTCGATTTCCTCGTCCAATTTTTCGTAGATGCCGTCGGCATTCATGTCTTTGCTTTTGCAAAGTTCCTGCAGCTCATCGTAGCCGCTTTCGCTTTGGTTCGCCCAGTTGCCCTCGTTGAGGAAGAACTCGTTTTCGTCAAGTCCGTAGTTGGAGTAGATGAAGTCTTTGTTGGTGCGTTCGCGGATGTTCAACATTCCGTGGAACGCTCCGTTGACGAATACCATAGAAGGCTGGTAGGCTTGGTGGTCGATGTCTGCTTGCCCAATCAGGAGTGTTTGGATGAAACCATCGCGCAGGTAGGAGCGGCCGAAGTCGTTGCCGGCGTTCCTCAGCACCACGCTCTTCCATTTCAGGTTGGGTTTCTCTTCAAAAATGGAGTAGTCAAATTTATTGTTGCCGTATATCTTGCCCGATTTCACTTTGATGGACTTGATGTATTTTGTACGCGAGCAAGCGCCGAAGTTGCTGATTTTCACTTCTTGGTTGAGGTGTTCTTTTTTTGATCTGTCGAACAGCTCGAAGTTGCAAGGGCGATCCCAGTCGGTGTAGTAGTTGGCTCTTGTGTCGGGTCCGTTGCAATAGCTTGGCACAAGTTCGCCGTGGCCCGTCTTCTTGCCAGCCACGAAGATGCCGATAGAGTCGCTATACAGCAGGTTGGGAGCGGTTACGAGCGACACGATGGGCAGTTTCTGCACATCCTCGTTGAAGAAGTAGGATGCCGTTGTTATCTCGCTGTTTATTTCTCCGTCTTTTATGGCGATGGCGCGGAGGGGGGTGTTAGCCTCAAATTTCAGCGGTTCTTTGTATTGGTTGCTTTCTCTCGTCGGTTCGCTTCCATCTGTGGTGTAGTAGATGGAGGAAGAGGGGTCGGCTGTTATGGCAATGGTTTGCGCCTGCGTGTAGAATCCTGGCGCCAGGCTGAAAGTGGGTGCGGCAGTCTGGATTGATGCTGCGCTGTTGCTCGCATTGACTTTTCCCGGCGTTGGCTGCGTGAAGTGTGCCAGCGTGCCAGCTTCCGTGCGCCCGTATGACAGGTTGCGGTAGACGGTGTCGTAGGCCATGCGGTCTATCTCTGTTCCGCTCTCGTCGGCGAGGTAGAGGCAGCCTTTCTTGGCAGGGAGTTTGAAATTGGCGTGTAGGGGCAGTGCATCCTCGTCTTCGTCTGCCGCTTCCGTTTCATCGAAATAGACGACGGCGAAGTCGCCCGGCTTCAGCACCAATGCTTTGTTGTCGGTAACCATCTGCCATTTCGTGGGGTTTTCGGCTTCGTCGGAGAAGAAGTAGAGGGAAACGTCCACGTCCTCCGCTCCGTTGTTGAGAATCTCCGCCCAGCCGGAATACTGGAACTGGTCGTCCAACTTGTAGGACACGTTCTTGGGCATAATTTCGTTGATGACGACGGAGGCCCAAGCCGACCCCGAGGCCAAAATTAGTGCAGACGCAGTCAATGCGCGAAGTGTGTTTTTCACCATAATAAATTAGTATAGAAAACCAAAAAACATTTATACTCACATCAAAAAAGCAGTGGCAAGCACGGCGTCAATCCGTTTAAAATATTGATTCAAAATCAATTGCCACCTATCTGCAAATAAATGTAAAAAATAGAAGAATAGATAATTTTGGCTGAATTTTTTTGTGAGGTTTTTCGAAGGACCAACTTGTCATTTGCGTTGCTAATGTGCCGTGGAAAGTGTAACTTTGCTAAGGAAATCAAAAAAGTGATATGGCGGACAAAAACA
>CAVGRN010000096.1:0-6097 GCA_963631545.1 Paludibacteraceae bacterium
TTACCTGTCCGCCGCCCTCTAAGATACCCTTAGAGCGTTTATACCATATAAAAAGGACTTTTGGCATTGATGTGAGTATTATTGTCTTTTAATTCTACGATACCTTTGATTAGGATGTCGAGGCACCCCATATAATTTTTCCAAATTTTCTTTGAGTGAAGGAATGATTTTATTTCTTATATATGCCTTATCTAAACGCATATAGTTGGAAATTTCCTCTATAGAACGCCATTCTTCACAAAAATCCAACAGCATCTGTTGCCGTTTTTGCAGGGACATTCTTGTCTCCCCTGGGGAAGGAAATTCTATGGTTGCACTTCCATCCGATTGGGTTGCACTTCCTTCTGCCAAGATTGCACCTCCATCCGATTGGGTTGCACTTCCATCCATCAAGGTTGCACTTCCATCCGTCTGAGTTGCACTATACAACTTATAGATTGTTCCCCGCCCATGACCTTGCGACTCCAAGAAATGTTTTTCACACATTATATGCAACATTGACGAGATGTCAGCCTTGTGTATCCCTAAAATTTGCCGTAACGATTCATTTGAGACATATTCTTCCGTCGCAACGGCCGCTAAAGTTAGCAATTGGAAACGAGGCAACAAATATATTTCGACTCCAAATTTCGACTCCAAAATGGTTTTCACCTCATCATCCAAAAGAGACTCCATTTTCATTATTAGAACAACCTTATTCGGTCTATGTCTTTCTTCGATATAAGGTTTTGCCCAATTCAAGGATTCCCAACCATGAATTATTTTATCAGATCCGCTTCCTGCCTTTTCCGCCGATCCAAGAAAAGAAAACATTGTTTGCAAATAACGATTTCTACAAACACTCTCTCCACCTCTATAATACTGATCCGTAGAGATAAGCATCGTCCCTGGATTTGAAAAAACTATTTTGGTACGAAACTTATAAACGTTCAAAGAACTATTTTGCAGATAATCCGCATGAACAAG
Organism: Paludibacteraceae bacterium; assembly: GCA_963631545.1. Classification (GTDB taxonomy): domain Bacteria; phylum Bacteroidota; class Bacteroidia; order Bacteroidales; family Paludibacteraceae; genus UBA1181. Next base: position 967 of record CAVGRN010000096.1, read on the forward strand.
GGCATTTGTAAAAGCCTCTCTCACAGCAATATGCGCTGCTGTCTCATCAATTCTCTGATTCCCATCTAGAACAAATGGTTTCGGCAGAAACCCCTGCAGAATCGGTAAAACTTTTCTGTAAAACTGAAATAAATTCGACTCCCAGTTTCCATCGGGACATATTCTGTTAATCCATCTATTCTCATCATCAACTTCTTGATAATCCGGGAAGAAATTAGGGACTCCGTCACTCAGCGAGCCATAAGTGCCGAACATTAACAACCCTGCCAGAGTCATTCCAAACTCACCTGTCTCTCGATTCCTTCTGAAAACATTTATTTTCCACAAGAAATCCTCGTCCGACAATACATTCCATACATGATCAGGATTCGACAAACGAAACAATTGGCGATACTGACGAATTGTTACAGAATCCAAATCAGATATCGTATAATTTTTAAGGATTTTCCCATCTGCAGAAGAACTAACATCTGCATCAGCAAACATACTTCTAACCTCCTCTGGGGCGCAATGGTAATCACCATCAGAATCTCTACGAAACGTTCCTGTATATGGATCTCTTCCACAATAAATCGGCCGAAGAGACCTACCTGCACGAGGCACATAGAACACCAGAAAATATGCTTCCCCCGACTTTACTATCTGCACATCCCGATCTTGCAACAACGGGAAACTAATTTTTTCCCGATTATGCAACATATTGAAGAAATCTGACAAATATTTTTCCGCCTGCTCCTTAGTCAGACCATCGAGATAAAAATTAGAGTTTAATTCCTTGACACCAAGTACAATTGTTCCCCCATTCGTGTTCGCAAAAGAAGAATATGTTTCCCAAAATGATTGAGGGAAACCACCTGCTGCACTCTTATACTCCATCTCGCACGATTCTTTCTCCAGAACAATCGGTTCCACTATCGATTGCAAATCAATGTACGAAATGAACTGTTTCATATTACTTCTTTTTTACAAAAATAACATATTACACTCTCCTAAACAAGACTTCAATTAGAATGGTTGGAATCTGATTCTATTAAATCTCTAAAAGTGTTTTTTCAAATAAACAATTTTACAGCAAAAGTGTTTATTACAAAATACAATTTTAATACAAAAATCCGAAGAGCCATAGCGGAATTTCTCTGCCAAACCCCTGCTCTATATAGTCTAAAGCAAGAAATGAATCAGGAATTCCTTGAATCTGCTCGGTCGTTTTGTTGGCTCCACCAACTTCAAAAGTATAGCGATCGTCTACCAGAAAATCCGCACGAGTCTGTGAATAGGTTGTCTTATGTCTCACTTCCAACTGACTCACAAAAAAAGTTTCACGAACATTCCCAATATTGGCATTTTCATCTGCGAAGGCATACGCATAATTGGTGTTCCCTAAATATATCTTCTCTGGTTTTGCCATAGGTTTTAAACCAATAGATTGCTTATCAATCATCAAAATGGCACGGGCGCGCCACAAATAGTAGAGGTAATTGAGCAGAGAAAGACGCGTCGTATTCAAATCGCGACTCAAAGAAGAAATATTAGGGACAAGCGGCACTAATCCCGCAATTAAGGTAAAAAGTTTTTTTATCCGTTGCGTTGTGGCATACTCAATATCAACCACCGATGGCAAGTCCTGCTCGATTATCTGATTAAATGTTGCAAGCAGTTTCTGGGGATAAATCTCTCTATCCTCCAAAAAGAAAGGATAATAACCATACCTCAAATAATTACGAAACGCAGGCAAGAGGCGAACACGCTGCACAATATCCGCAGCGATAGAAACATGGTTTTCCAAAATCGTCGTCAACTCGTAAGACGGTAGCACTATACCATTTTCCAACGCCAAAAACTCACGGAAACTCATACCATAGAGGTAGTACATCGTAGCACGACGAGAAAGATCTGCCTCCCCAGTTTCAATCTGAAGCAATGAAGATCCTGTGAAAACAACGTGCAAATCAGGATAATTATCGTATATCTGCTTGAGCTCGGCAGACCAATTGGCATAGCGATGTACTTCGTCAAGATACAAATACGTACCGCCATTTTTATAAAACTCCTCCGTCAGTTCAAGCAACGTGTGCGTTGTGAAATAGAGTTGATCCAAACTCACATAGAGTGCGCAAGTAGGAGTCTTCCCGAACTCTCGTAAAATATGTTGCAGTAAAAGCGTAGTCTTCCCCGCTCCACGAGCGCCCATGATTCCAATTAAATGGGCATTCCACTTAATCTCCTTTGCTAAATAACGTTCAAAGTGCAACTCTGTGCGAGCCAACCTCCGGTAAAACGATGAAAACAATTCTCTCATACCTCTTGCTTATTTTATTTCGCACCGCAAATTTACAAAAGTGTTTTTTCAAATAAACAATTTTACAGCAAAAGTGTTTATTACAAAATACAATTTGGCTCTCTCCCCCCTCTATCAAAACAACATCTCTGGCTTAGTGCTAAAGAACAGTTCTAAAGACAATCCTCCTGTACCAATCACCAAGGTTTTTGCTTTCGGGAAATGAGACTTGAAAGAAGCCAATCCTGCACCTGCCGTTCGTCTTCCAATCTTGACTTCCAATCCTAAAACTTCCTCTCCTCGCACAAGAACGAAATCCATTTCGTCATTTCCATCTCGCCAATAGAATACCTCATATTCTCCATCATCCATCCCATTCACAAGATGTGTACCTACAGCACTCTCCACCCATCGACCCCACTTCTTGCTATCCACATACACGGTTTTGAAACCATTAGTCTGACTGGCGGATTGTAATGCTGTATTGTAAACTTGAAATTTCGGAATAGAACGATAACGACGCAGTTTGTCCGGCGAGTACAACTGTAAACCGCCGAGCAAATCGGCCTGATCAAGCACCGTCAGGTAATTCGCCATTGTTGCAGTATTACCTGCATCTTGCAGTTGACCAAGTATTTTATTGAGAGAGACTATCTCCGCACTATAACTCGCTCCCAATTCGAACAGTCGTCGCATCAACTCAGGTTTGAGTATTTTCTTTGTCATCAGCACATCCTTCTCAATAGACGGACTGATAATAGACCGCCGCATATAATTTCGCCATCGTTTTTCATCAGAAATCAACGACGCAGCACCAGGATAGCCACCGAAATATACATATTGCTCCAAAGTAAAGCCAAACGCTTCTTGCATCTCACCATACGACCAATGTGGAATGTGGATAAGTTCGAAACGACCTGCAAGACTCTCATTCAACCCGTCTTGTATCAACAACCGACTGCTTCCAAGCAAAACAACTTTGATATTACACTGAGTACGCGTATCCTCATCCCACTCGCGTTTCACCACCTCACTCCAGTTGTTCAACCGCTGTATCTCATCTATAATCAGCACATGTTCCGTCTGATTTGCCAACTTCATCGTTTTACGAACTGTTGTCCACTGATCAGCAATCCACTCCGCATCATCAGAAATAACGACATCTGCCGTAACGCTGCTGACCGGCACAGTCATCTGAGCAACCAGTTGATTAATGAGCGTGGTTTTCCCTACTTGACGAGGACCCGCCAAGACTTGGATATAACGCCGAGGCTCTGCCATACGTTGGCGCAATACACTGAGTTGTGGACGAACTATCATTCTTATTTAAATTCAAAAAAATTTCAATCTGTTACAGACAAATTCTCATTCCTCTACGGAATTTTTCTCAAATTAAATTCTTAAAATTCTCAATCTAACATTAGAAAATTCTCAAAGTAGAAATACAATATCTTGATATTAAAGCAATTATACTCAATATCAAGTTTCTTACAAAATTAGAAATTTCTACGCTATTTTACAAACAAGAATCGTCTCTTCTTCTACTATAACTGCCAATGAGTTCGCTCTTATATTAGTTCACCGTTTGCCAAAGTATGTACCCTAAAATTCGCAATGTTCTCTCTGAAAATTCGCAAAGAACCAAGAAAAAATTCGCAATCTTTCTTCAGAAAATTCTCAAAGTAATCTTATAATATACTCCATTCTCTTCTCAAACGTATGCTCCTTAGCAACACACTGATAGGCCGAATGTGCAGTCTTCGTCATATCGTGCGACAAAGCATAGTCAATGAGCGCAAAAAGTTCCTCCTCATTATGGTACAAGCCGATTTCTGCATTAGGGAACAGTCTTTCAATATAGGGATTGGCATCGCAAATCTGGTAAGCACCAGAAGCACAGATTTCGAACACTTTCGGGTTGGCACCATCTTTCTGCTGTTCATGATGAATGTTCAGCACAATTTTGGCTCGATTGTAATCCAGATTCAACTGCTCGGCTGTTGCATTGCAGTTGGTATAAACGTCTCGTCGCTCACGCAACAGACACTGCAACGGTTGCTTATACCACGGCTTGTACACGCCCCACACACGAATCTTTTTATCTGCATAATGTGCCACAACGGCTTGAATCACTCTTTTTCTTTTCTCTGATTGCCAAAGGTCGCCTGCAAATACAATGTCTAAATCTTTCTCAACCTGCAAAGGATGATAAAGTTCAGCATCCGCTGCTTGGGGCAGGAAATGTGCCTCAATTCCATTTGCCGACCGCAAAAAGTCAATGTCAGTTTGCTCATAACAAAAAACCTCATCAGCATACTTTAGATTCGGAAGCGCATCTGGGAATCGCTTCACACTATCGAAAAGCCAAACCGCCACTTTCGCCGTCCGTTGCATATACTGCACCACCTCGGGCAAAAGGCTATCCCCATTGACAATGAACACAAAATCAGGCTTTAACTCCTCAAACCTATACTGAACGAACCCGGAGAAATCAAATCTTGACTTTGTTTTCAAAGTCTCTTTATCACCAATCTTATACACCACACGACTCACAAAATCATACGGATGTATAGGGGTATCGTATGTTTCACAATAGGCATGACAACCCAATCGCTCAAAAGCCTGGGTAATGCTTTTCGCAAAATAATGGAAATTTGGGGCTATGATAAGAACAGTGGGCATAGGCTTTTCCTCTGCAAACTTTCAATGGAGATAATTATTGATCGCATAATATGGATTTTTGATACAATATCGAGCGTTAAAAACTAACGTATACTTTCCGTGATTAGGAGAAAAACTTCACTTTTGACATATCTAGAATTTGTTCACGCTTATCTTGATGTGGTATTTGCA
>CAVGRN010000097.1:0-5972 GCA_963631545.1 Paludibacteraceae bacterium
TCCTCCGAGATGCCGCACAAAGTGTCGTATTTCCTATCCAGACTAATGTCCTCTGGTTGGTTGAAGCCGCTGAATACACTCACTTTGGCAAATTTCGTAACGCCTGAAAGGAAGACGAACTGTAAGTCGGCGTCAACCAATTTAAAAGCAGAATAGAACGCCTTCATCGTGTCGCGGTTTTTCTCTTCCAATGAGATGGTTTTGCCATTCAACTCCACCGTCATCCCTGAACCCAAAACATCCAACAGAGGCTTGTCGTATTCATCCACAAGCACCACGCATTTGAGGCCCGTTTGCTCGTGGGCAGCCGCCAACACCCTGGCGAATCGCCGACCAACGCCAAGGTTCCCCACCTTCTCAAGGTTGTACTTTCTTTCGGCCTCGCCCACATAGAAATCAAGGTAAGCCTCAAAATTATCGGATTTTCCTTTGAAATTATCGCTGTTGAAATCAATGTGGAACACCGGATATTCCTTCCACTCTTTCTCCAATTGTTCAATCGCCAAGCCCTTAAACAATTCCTTCTTCCCAAGGAAATAGGCCTCCAATGTGCTGATGAGCAGGCTCTTCCCGAACCTTCGCGGGCGACTCAGAAAGTATGTCTTCCCTTCCGAAACGAGGGAATATATCAAATCCGTCTTATCAACGTAAACGTAGTCATCTTCAATGACTTGCTCAAATGTCTGTATGCCGACTGGGTACTTCATAACGCTCCGGTTTTCCGCAAATTTAGTTGGGAAAAACTCTCATTCCTAATTCCATAATTCTTTATTCGTCTCCAAAACAATCCTCATCCCATTCCCTAAAGAAAAAAAGGGCGGAAACCCGCCCCAGAAAGTAGTCGCGCCGGGAATCGAACCCGGATCTAAGGTTTAGGAAACCCGTATTCTATCCATTGAACTACGCAACCATACCTTTTTTGAGTTCGCAAAGGTACATATTATTTAACATTCTGCAAAATCGCAACCCAATGTTGTGGTTATTCTGACGGCAAACCATCAGAACCCCCTCATTTCTGTACCAACTTCAATCAATTTATTTTCGTAAAATAATACAAAGGCAAAATAGCATATTTTTTTGAAGAAAAATTTGCCTAAGGCTTGGTGGGGAAATATAGTCGCTGTATATTTGCACCTGTAAAGAGGACCCTAAATTGTGTTGTTCTATATATTTCGGAGCTGGTTTGCTGGGAAGCAAGTTGGCTCTTTCTTTTTTTTATAAGTGAAGCATTTTGGGGTGGCACTCGTTGTGGCAGCGTTTTCTCATTGCTAAATCCGCCTTTCGTTGAAAATTTGTTCCGCGCGATTCGCAATAGTTTAGAAATTTGTTTAAGATTCCCTACATTTGTGGAAATGAAATTATTTCAGAAATAAAAACCTTTATAGATATGAGAAAGAGGATTTTCAAAAGTAAAGCGTTGGGCGCGGTGTTGCTTTCGCTTGGATTGTTCCAGTTCTCGGGTACGATGGCGGAAGACGTCGTGTCTGTTGTCCGTAGCACGGGTGCGGTGGATGTCTACCCTATGGCTCCCTCCGGCAAGTTGTATTTCGAAGAGGATGAGTTGGTGGTGCTGCCGGCGGTGGGCGAAGAAACCACCCGCATCGATTTGGCTGATGTGAAGAGGCTGCTCTTCCGCCGCGCCACGGGCGTAGACGAGGTGCTTGCCGAAGACCTCTCCGTGTTCCCTAACCCCACGGCGGACAACGTCTACATCTCATCTGCCAACGAGGCAGACAACGTGGAAGTGTACGCTTGGAATGGTATGTTGCTCAGCGTGCAGCCATACTCCGTCTCGGAGGGTGTCTCCCTGCGCGAAATGCCAAAGGGCTTGTATGTGATTCGGTTGAATGGTTCCACTTATAAAGTCGCTAAGAAATGAAAAAACTCGGTTCTATGATAATGTGCGCCGCCCTCGCGGTGCCGTTTGCCCTCCACGCAGACTATGTGATGTATGTGAACAACGGCGAAACGCTCCTCCGCAGCGAGAAGTGCGAAGATGTGGACAGCGTCAAGGTGAACGCTTCGCAAATGTCCGTATTCAAGGGTGCGAAGACTTACCCGTACGACCTCGCCGCCCAGACAGACATCAACGTGACGTTCGAGAAAATCGTCGGTGCCACAGACACGGTGTTCATCACCTACGGCACGGAGGTTACCGTGAAGAATCCCTACAAAGAGACTGTGATGATCTCTGTGGATGGCAACAACGTGGCAGTCTCTTGCGCCAACCAGCTGAAGGACGTCGTCTATGTGCTTTCCGGAAGTTCCGACAACGGCAGCTTCCTCATCGAAACGCCGCGCAAATTCACCGTGGTGCTCGACAATCTGTCGCTCGTCTCAAAGGGCGTGCTTCCTGCCATCTACTCGCTTTCCAGCTCTTCTATGGAGGTGAAGTTGCCTGAGAACTCTATCTCCACGTTGGCAGATAGTGAGGCAGACACCTGCAACGCGACACTGCGCAGCAAAGGCCAGATCTTCTTCACCGGCGCCGGGACACTCAACGTGGCTGGCAATGCCAAACGCGCCATCCAAACGGGCGACTATATCCAGGTGGAGGGCGGCAACATCGTTGCCATGTCGAATCTGGGCGACGCCGTCAGGGCGAAGGATTACATCAGGGTGAACGGCGGTTCGCTTACCGCTAATGCCGGAGGCATCGAAGTTACAAAGGGCTTTTTTGAATTGAACGGCGGACTCGTCGCTTCGATGGACGAAACGGAGGATGTCAAACTGATAAAGGTGGAAGCCGACTCGCTCCAACCGCTTTCGCTCACCAATGGCGCATTCATTATGAACGGCGGTGAACTGCAGCTCGGGGTCTACGGCGCCGGCGGCAAGGGGGTCAAGACGATGTCTGACATTATCCTGAATGGCGGAACAGTTACCGCGGAGGTGAACGCCTCAGCACTTGACGACGGCTTCGACGTATCATACGCCGCCGCACTGAAGGCAGACCGCTTTGTGAAGATCGGCGGACTCAGCCAAGTAACGGTTGCTGTGTCCGAGGGCGCATTGGGCGGTCGCGGAATCGCAGCCGACAGTGGCATTGTGGTAACAGACACTGCAATCGTCGACTTAAATATGGCATGCGCCTACTACGAGGATGCCGACAAAGAGGGCTACGGCTTCAAGTCGGACGGCCCCGTTACTTTCGACGGCAGCTGCCAAGTAACGGTGATATCGTCGGATGGCAATAAAAGCGCGGCTTGCGTGAAGAGCGACGAGGGCTTGACCATTAATGGCAAGGCTCAGGCAAAGCTCGTGTCGGCAAAAAGCACCGCGGTGAAGTGCGGCGTAACGCTCAACGGCGGTTATCTTATCGCCGCGGCTGCCGGCAAAACCGCGTTGAAATCCGATGCCTCTCACACTTTCAACGGCGGAACATACGTTGGACTGGGTAGCGCAGCAAACGGACTGAATGCCAAATCCAAGTTGGGTGGCATAATAGACGCATCCTACCAAGCCGCCAACTTCCGTATCACGAATGCAAGCGGAGAAGAAATCTCATTCGACAGCAGCGCGATGCCATACAGCGGGAAAGTGCTTCAAGTGGTTTCCGACATCTTCACACCGGGCGAAACCTACACCTACAACCTGGGCGGAACGCCTTACACCTTCACCGCACCTGCCGCAGCGAAGAGCGTTACTATCACGAAATAGACCACGCACCGAGGGCATCGCCCCCGATGTGCCGTGCGACGACTCCTTGGTGGGGAATCCGTTTTCTGACGGGTTCCCCACCGTCTTTTGGGCTGTCCGATAAAAATCCTTCGGCGGACTAAACACGGTTAACGCCCCACAACAATCCAACCATAGACGTTCCTCTTCAAATTATTGTCTATCTTTGTAAACGCACACCTCGTTGCAATGCGTGGATAACTCGTGTAAACCTATTTATTCTTTATGCTTACAGAAAAACAACAAAAGGCCGCCGCTGCCGAATTCGCCGCTCGCTGGCAAGGTCGCGGCTATGAAAAAGGCGAGAGCCAGAGCTTCTGGATCGACCTCCTCTCCAACGTCTTCGGCGTGGAGAAACCTACGGAATTTATCCGCTTCGAACAACAGGTGATGCTCGACCACACCTCGTTTATCGACGCTATGATTCCTGCCACGCACGTCATGATAGAACAAAAGTCTATCGGCAAAGACCTGCGCCAACCTATCAAACAGAGCGACGGCACGCTGCTCAAACCCATCGAGCAGGCGCAACGCTACAGCGTCCACATCCCTTACTCCGAACGCCCCCGCTGGATCGTCATCTCCAACTTCGCCGAAATCGACGTCTACGACCTCGAACACCCGCACGACGAACCGCAACATATCCTCCTCGCCGACCTCGAACATGATTTCCACCGCCTGCGCTTCCTCACCGATCAGGGCAACGACCATATCCGCCGTGAGGAACAGGTGAGCTTGGAGGCGGGCGCCATCGTGGCTCGTATCTACGACGCGTTTCTGCCTGCCTACGGCCCAGAACCAACTGCCGAAGACCTCCGCCAACTCAACATCCTCTGCGTGCGACTCGTTTTCTGCCTCTATGCCGAGGACGCGGGCATCTTCCCGAAACACGGCCAGTTTCACGACTTCCTCGCGCAGTTCTCCACTGCAGACCTCCGCATGTGGCTCGCCCAACTCTTCCAAACGCTCAACACCCCGGCCGAGAAACGCGACCGCTTCATGCGCGAAGATCTCATGGCGTTCCCTTACACCAACGGCGGACTCTTTGCCGAGACCGTCAACATCCCGCCTTTCACCGATGCGCTGCGCGACGTGCTGCTGACGCACGCCTCGCAGGATTTCGACTGGAGTGCCATCTCGCCAACCATCTTCGGGGCAGTGTTCGAAAGCACCCTCAACCCCGAGACGCGCCGCAGCGGGGGCATGCACTACACCAGCATCGAGAACATACACCGCGTGATAGACCCGCTCTTCCTCGCCGACCTCCAACACGAGTTTGACGAGATTATGGAGATGAAAGACCTGCGCCGCCGCACCGTCAAACTCAAGGAGATGCAGCAGCGCATGGCATCGCTCACCTTCTTCGACCCCGCATGTGGGTCGGGCAACTTCCTCACCGAAACCTACCTCTCGCTCCGCCGTTTGGAGAACAAGATGCTCCGCAACATCAACCAGGTGGAGCCGTTCGATATATTCGAGAACCCCATTAAAGTCTCCATACACCAGTTCTACGGCATCGAGATCAACGACTTTGCCGTTACCGTTGCCACCACTGCCCTCTGGATCTCCGAGGCGCAAACCATGCAAGAGACCGAGAGCATCCTCCACCACGACATCGACTTCCTGCCCCTCAAGAGTTACGCCAATATCCACGAGGGAAACTCCCTTCGTGTTGATTGGAAAGAAATTATTGCGCCGGAAAAACTAAGTTATATCGTAGGTAACCCGCCGTTTGTGGGGGCGCGTTTGATGAGCGAGGAGCAGAAAACGGATATGATCAACATTTTCGGTGCGAAGTGGAAAAACGTGGGCAATATCGACTATGTGGGCGCATGGTATAAACGTGCAGCCGACTATATGGCAGGCTCCACCATTCAAGCCGCCCTTGTGTCTACCAACTCCATTTCGCAAGGCGAGCAAGTGGGCAACCTTTGGTCGCCACTCTTGGAGGGCGGACTGCACATCAACTTCGCCCACCGCACTTTCCGTTGGGACAGCGAATCAACCCTCAAAGCCCATGTGCATGTGGTGATTGTTGGCTTTAGTTATGTGCCTTGGAAAAAGAAATTGATTTTCGATAATGAAAAGATATATAACGCAAAAAATATCAATGCATATCTGATTGATGCACCAAATGGTTGTGTTGAAAGTCGGAGTAAACCTTTGTGCAAAATCCCTAATATTGGTATTGGAAATAAGCCAATAGATGGAGGAAATTATCTTTTTGAAAAAGAAGAAATGAATGAATTTATCAAGAAAGAACCAAAATCCGCTCAGTATTTCCATCCTTGGTA
>CAVGRN010000098.1:0-5832 GCA_963631545.1 Paludibacteraceae bacterium
GTTTTGCATTGAAATCTCCACCCTCAATTTGGGTTGATTCCGCTTTAATATATAATTTTGCCAAAGAACATTTTAGAATGAAGATAGATGAATAAAATCGTTAGCAAGGAGTTTTTCTCCGAGAATGTGGTGAAATTGGAGGTGGAAGCACCCCTGATTGCCAAAGCCCGGAAAGCCGGACACTTCGTCATCGTCCGGGTCTGCGAAAAAGGAGAAAGAATCCCTTTGACCATTGCGAGCGCGGATCTGCAGAAAGGCACTATCACGCTGGTGGTTCAAAAAATCGGTGTAACCTCAACCAAACTATGTGATCTGAATGTTGGCGACGAGATTCACGATGTTGTCGGTCCGCTTGGAAAAGCCACCCACATCGAGAAGTTCGGCACCGTGGTGTGCGCCGGCGGCGGCGTGGGTGTAGCCCCACTCCTCCCAATCGTCGAAGCCATGAAGAAGAGCGGAAACCGCGTCATCACTGTCTTGGCGGCCCGCACAAAAGACCTCATCATTATGGAAGAGCAGATGCGCCAATTCTCCGACGAAGTGGTGATTATGACAGACGACGGCTCGTATGGCGAGAAAGGACTCGTTACCAACGGTGTGGAGAATGTCATCCTCCGCGAAAAAGTGGACCTCTGCGTTACCATCGGCCCCGCCATTATGATGAAGTTCGTTTCCCTCCTCACCAAAAAATATGAGCTGCCCACCATCGCCTCTCTCAACACCATTATGGTGGACGGAACGGGTATGTGCGGCGCTTGCCGTATCACCGTGGGCGGAGAAACAAAATTCGTCTGCGTGGACGGCCCAGAGTTTGACGCCCACCAAGTGGACTTCGACGAGATGCTTATGCGTATGGGCGCATACCGCGAAGAGGAGAAAGCAGACCTTTACAAAATCGGCAAATAACCTTAATGATTCTCACTATGTACGAAGATAGAAACGAGGCTTGGCGCGACGAACTCCGCAAGACTCTCAAAAATAAAGACAGGCTGAACATCGCCCGCACCCAAATGAACGAGTTAGACCCCCAATACAGGGCTAAGGTGCGCGAAGAGGTGAACCAAGGACTAACCGCCGAGCAGGCTCAACAAGAGGCTCGCCGCTGCTTAGACTGCCCCACACCAACCTGCATGACGGGCTGCCCAGTCTCCATCAACATCCCAGGGTTCATCAAGAACATCGAACGTGGCGAATTTCTCGAAGCGGCAAAAACCATCAAGGAAACCAGCGCACTGCCAGCCGTGTGCGGTAGGGTATGCCCGCAAGAAAAGCAATGCGAATCGAAATGTATGTACAAACAGAAACTCGGAAAAGAGGCTGTTGCCATCGGCTACTTAGAGCGTTTCGCTGCCGACTATGAACGCGAAAGCGGCAACATCTCCACACCAGCCATCCCCGCCGCAAACGGCAAGAAAGTGGCAGTGGTGGGATCAGGGCCTGCCGGACTCTCCTTCGCGGGTGATATGGCGAAGAAAGGCTACGAAGTTACCGTATTCGAGGCGTTGCACGAGATCGGCGGCGTGCTGAAATACGGAATCCCAGAGTTCCGTCTGCCTAACAAAATCGTGGATGTGGAAATCGACAACCTCGCACGGATGGGCGTGAAGTTCGTGAAAGACTGCATCATCGGCAAAACCCTCACCGTAGACGACCTTAAAGCGGAAGGCTTCCAAGGCATCTTCGTGGCAAGCGGCGCAGGACTGCCCCGTTTTATGGGCATCAAGGGCGAAAACCTCATCGGTGTACTCTCGTCCAACGAGTATCTGACGCGCGTCAACCTTATGGACGCTGCCAACCCCGAGAGCGACACCCCAATCTACAAAGGTAAACGCGTTGCCGTGGTGGGTGGCGGAAACACCGCTATGGACTCCGTGCGCACCGCCCTACGCTTGGGTGCCGAGCGTGCAATGATTATCTACCGCCGTTCGGAGGAGGAGATGCCTGCCCGCGCTGAGGAGGTGAAGCACGCAAAAGAAGAGGGCGTGGAGTTCCTGACGCTGCACAACCCTATCGAATACATAGGCGACGAAAAAGGACGCGTTACCACTATGCGCCTGCAAAAAATGCAATTGGGCGAGGCGGACGCTTCCGGCAGACGGCAAGCCATCCCTGTGGAAGGGGCTATCGAGGAAATCGCTGTAGACCAGGTGATTGTCAGCATCGGCGTATCGCCTAACCCACTGATTCCAAACTCCGTCAGCGGACTAACCGTCGGCAAGAAAGGAACTATCGAGGTGGGCGAGAATATGCAATCGTCTTTGCCGATGATTTTCGCAGGAGGCGACATCGTGCGTGGCGGTGCAACCGTAATCCTCGCTATGGGCGACGGACGGGCAGCCGCTAAATCTATGGACGAGTATCTGCAAAACCAATAATAAGGCAAGACGCTGAACTCTACTAAAAATTCCGCAGCCCGAGTGTGCGACACTCCGCTGCGGGATTTTCCTTTTCCTACCCTTCTGAATCACTTCACCAAGCAGACCTCCGGCTCCAATGAGATGCCAAAGCGCTTGCGCACATCGTCCTGGATATTTCTCATCAATTGCAGAATATCCGCACCCGTTGCCCCACCGAGGTTCACCAAGATGAGCGGTTGCTTCTCGTACACACCCGCCGAGCCGAGCCGCTTCCCCTTCCACCCACACTGGCTGATGAGCCAGGCGGCTGGTATCTTCACCCCCTGCTCCAACACATAATGCGGCACATCTGGGTAAACCGCTCGCAACGCCTCAAACCGCTCCGTCGACACCACAGGGTTCTTGAAGAAACTGCCCGCACTGCCAATCTCCGCCGGCAACGGGAGCTTCTCCCGGCGTATCTCCACTATCGTGTCTCGCACATTTTGCAGCGTAACAGACTTGCCTGCCATACGCTCTAACACATTTCCATAATCCAACCGGAACGTGTGATTCTTTTTCTCCAACCGATAAGCGACGGACACCACCAACCATTGTTTATTCCGCTTGAACACGCTGCCACGGTACTCAAACTGGCATTCGTCATTCCGAAGAAAGAAATTTTCGCCCTTACAAGTGTCGAAAACCTCCACATCGGCAATCACATCCTTCGCCTCAACACCATATGCACCGATGTTCTGCACCGGCGACGCTCCCACCAGGCCAGGTATGAACGACAGGTTCTCCACTCCGCCCCAGCCGTTCGACACGCAGTGAAGCACAAACTCGTCCCACACCACGCCCGCACCGGCTCGCAGCACCACCTCCTCGTCCGTTTCGCTCTCCACCGCAAGCGTCTTTATGCCCGACTGCACAACGGGGTATTGCAAATCACTCATCAGCAGCAGGTTACTCCCCTCTCCCACCGGGAGCCACTCGCCACTGAAAACGCCTCGACGATGAAGTTGCAGCAGTTCATCTCTATTCTCGTACACAAAAAAATCGGCGCACCGCACATCCAAACCGAACGTGTTATGCCTCCGCAAGGAATAATCGCTATGGTAAATCATTTTATCGCAATCAATTTAGAAACAATCATCTTCAAAGATATAAAGATTTGTAACTTTGCAGACCATGAAAGCCAAAAGAATCATACTTGCGGTATCATCCAATCTGGAGACAGACCAGCGCGTGCATAAAGTGGCGACACACTTCCACGAGCAGGGCTGGGATGTGTTGGTGGTCGGCACCAACAACAAAACGCCCCACCCCTATCGGCAACCCTACCCAACCAAGCGGCTGAAGCTGTGGTTCAAAAAAGGCCCGCTGTTCTTCGCCGAAACAAACCTCCGGATGTTCTTCTTCCTCCTCTTCAAAAAGGCGGACAGAATATGGGGCAACGACACCGACGTGGCGCTCGCAACCTTCTTGGCCAGCAAAATCAAACGAACGGACTACTCGTTAGACCTTCACGAGCTTTTCCCAGAACTGCCCGAGGTTACCCACCGCAAATTCGTGAAAAAGTGCTGGACAATGGTAGACGACTTCGTCATCCCCCGAACTGAGGATTGCTACACCGTGTGCCAATCCATCGCCCAATACCACCTGAACCGCTACGGCAAACAGATCACCGTGCTGCGCAACGTGCCATTCCCCAAACCATTCCGCAGGGAAAAAATCTTTGGCGACATTCAGCAGAGAATCATCCTCTACCAAGGCGCACTCAACGACGGGCGCGGCATCGACTGGGTGATTCGCGCTATGCCGAAAGTGGACAACGCAATTTTCGTCATCATCGGTAAAGGGGATAAAGAGGAGGAGTTGAAAGCCCTCGCCAAGGAGTTGGCGTTGGAAGAGAAGGTGCGGTTCCTTGGCTTCGTCCCGTTCCAGGAGCTGATCCACTACACCAACAGCGCCGACTTAGGCGTCTGCCTCTTGGAAGAGAAAGGACTGAGCTACTACTATGCGCTGCCCAACCGGATATTCGACTTTATGCACGCGCACGTTCCCATCCTCGCCACAGACTTCCCCGAGATACGCCGTGTGGTTGACGGGGAACACACCGGGCGCGTAATCAGCCACTACGAGCCAGACTTCCTGGCGCAGACCATCAACGAGATGCTTGCCGAACCCATCGACCATGCGCAATACGAAGCCGCCACCCAACGCAACAACTGGGAGGTAGAGAAAAAGGTCATCAGGATGTGATTGCCTACCAAAGGAGAAACGCCACAAAGAATACCTGTAAAAAGATGAGGGGAAACGAATCACTCCGTCTCCCCCCTATAACAAATTATCAATTATGTTGTGTGAATCCGGGCTTTCGCCCACGAATAAAAATCAATCTACAATCGAAACCGTGTTCAAGACAGACATACATCTGTCATACGCACCTTCCGACGAACCACTGCCGCAACTCAAACCCGCTGAGTAGACGCGGCTGTTCTTGTAAATCATATAGAACTCTTGTTTCCCGCCCGAAAGGAAGCTTACGGTGAAGCGGCGCGCATTGTAGCCATTCAACGCAACCCCCTCCTCAAAGTCGGACACCTCAGAATAGTACCCGCCGACGAAAGCGTCAAAAACATTGCTCTTATAGTCGTCCATAAATGCGACAGCTTCCGCGGAAGTGCCGAAACTCCGGTGGAACCGAAGCAAATAGACAGACGTGGCATACAAACCGCTCGACACAGAGTCGGCGCATAACGCCATAGTAACTTGGTTGTACCGGTACTGCTCGTAATAGCCCGTTGGGTCTACCTTAGGGCTTGGGCAAGTATCAAGATACTGGTTGGTCCACTCGCCCTTCTCGCATATAGCGGTGATACCGTAGCGGCTATCCACCTTCACATGGTCTTCGTCGACAAGCTCCGACGGATTGCCTTCAACTGTCTCTTCGTCTTTCTGACAAGAAGCAAACGAAAAAGCGAATGCTAAAAAAAAGATGAAAAAGAATCTTCCATCCATACTTCCTACATTTAAATATACTATTGAAAAAACTTCCGATTGAGTGCCCAAGATGAGATTCGAACTCACACGCCGTAACCGGCACTACCCCCTCAAAGTAGCGTGTCTACCAATTCCACCACCTGGGCAAAAAAAATTGACAGCCTCACTGCCAACCTTTATCTAACAAGAGAGCGAAAAACGGGACTCGAACCCGCGACCCCAACCTTGGCAAGGTTGTGCTCTACCAACTGAGCTATTTTCGCAATAAATTCAAAAACCTCCTCAACTTCGCTTCTCAACCTCTCGTTGGAGATTTGCATTTCTCAAATGCGTTGCAAAGGTACTAAAAAGTTTGAACCCACCAAACATTTGAGCAGAAAAAATTCCTTCGCACTGCATTTTTTTGTGGTTCATCCGACATCGGTGGCCACAATGCAGGTGTCTTGTGGCATATGTATCATAAGCTCAGCGAAACGGTAGGGAAAAG
>CAVGRN010000099.1:0-2056 GCA_963631545.1 Paludibacteraceae bacterium
TATAAAAAGACAGAAGACAATGGAAAAACTCATACAAAAGAGTACAATGAACACAGATAAAGAAAAGGCACTTGTCAAGCAGGATGAATATCAGCAGCTGCTCAACCACGCAGTTGACGTGATAGAAACCACACGCACAACCGCAGCAAAGCAGATGTGCGCCAACGTGTCTTCGGCTTACTGGCAGATAGGCCAAATGCTGCATGAAAGAAAAATAGAAAGCGGCTATGGCGACGGAATAGTGAAACAACTGTCAGCTGACCTGAAGGAACGATATCCAAAGATGGGATTGTCTACTCGCCAGTTGTGGAACATGAAGAAGTTTTTTGAGAGATACAACGGCGAGGAACAAAAACTGCTACAGAGCGTAGCAGTTTTGCCATGGTCTCATAACTTATTGCTCCTCAGCAAGAAACTCAGCAACGAGGCAACGTTGTATTACGCCCAGGAATCCATTGCTAAAGGATGGTCGCGCGACTTGTTGCTCAATGCCATCAAAATGAATATGTACCAGAAGAGTGGACCTGCGGCGATAGACAACAACTTCAGCAAGACGTTGCCGGCCTTGCAAGCCGACTACGCCAACGAGGTGTTCCGCAGCAGTTACAATCTCGGTTTTCTGGGAGTGACGGAGCCTATCATGGAGTTGGAACTGGAAAACCGTCTTGTCAAAAAAGTTACACGCTTCCTGATGGAATTGGGTAAGGGGTTTACCTTCATCGGCAACCAGCATACGCTGGAATACAATGGCAAAGAAAGCCGTGTAGATATGCTCTTCTTCCACAGAGGGCTGCGTTGCCTCGTTGCCATAGACTTGAAAATCGGCACGTTCAAACCGGAATATGCCGGCAAGATGAACTACTATCTCTCTTTGCTCGACCGGCTGGAACGTGGCGAAGACGAAAATCGGTCAATCGGTATCATACTCTGTGCAGAGAAAGACCATGTAGAAGTGGAATTGGCTCTCGAAGATATGGGAAAATCTATCGGGGTGGCAGACTATCAACTTATCGTACCGCAGGAAGAACTGAAACAATTAGTGTCGGAAGAAATAAAGGCTTTTGACAAAGAGACATCTGCCAAAGCTGCCAACAAGGATATTGACTAATCGGTCAACAGCCACTGTAGCTCATTTAGGAAAGAAGCATATTGATTCTATAGAGATTTTACTAAGTAATAATACGATGATGTATAGTCCTTTTCAAGGATATTTCAATCTGCGACAAAAGTTGCTTAATAACATCTCCCTCCTCACGGAGTCCCGTGACCGCTTGCTCCCAAAGCTGATGTCGGGCGAGATAAAACTATAAAAATAAGACAAAGTCATTAAAAAGAATACGAAACGATATGGGCAACGAAATACAATTTCTCCTATACGCTATGCCCGACGAAGAGGGCAAGGTGCAAGTAGTTGTAAAAGACGAAACGCTATGGTGTACGCAAAAGGCTATGGCGCAACTGTTTGGAGTGGATCGGAGTGTCATAACAAAGCATATAAAGAATGTTTTTGAAACGCAAGAACTGCTTGAGAGTTCAGTATGTGCAAAAATTGCACATACTGCAGAAGACGGCAAGACATATCAAACCAACTTCTATCATCTTGATGCCATCATAGCTGTGGGCTACCGCGTCAACTCCGCCAGGGCAACGAAGTTCCGCCAATGGGCAACGAAGATTCTGAGCGAGTACATCAAAAAGGGCTTTGCCATGGATGACGAGCGGCTGAAGCAGGGAACTGCCGTATTCGGCAAGGACTACTTCCGCGAGTTGCTCGAACGCGTGCGCTCCATACGTGCCAGCGAGCGGCGCATCTGGCAACAGATTACCGACATCTATGCCGAGTGCAGCACCGACTACGACCGCACTTCGCCCACCACACGCGACTTCTATGCCATGATACAAAACCGTTTCCACTACGCCATCACCGGGCAGACGGCAGCGGAAATCATCTACTCCAAAGCCGACCACACCAAAGACCACATGGGACTGACCACGTGGAAGAACGCACCCGACGGACGTGTGCTGAAGTCGGATGTCAGCATCGCAAAGAACTATC
>CAVGRN010000099.1:2351-5655 GCA_963631545.1 Paludibacteraceae bacterium
ATAAACATCCCAAAACGCACCGATTATGAGCAATAAGAAATATTCAGAAGATAGCCTGCAGAAATGGACTGCCGAGAAGCTGCAAACATTGGGCTGGGACTCCGTCTACGCCTACGACAAAGAAACATTCGGCGACGAAGGAACACTGGGGCGCACCGAAGAGAGTGAGGTGCTGCTCAAACGCACTCTCCGCTCTGCCCTCAAAAGGCTCAACCCTTGGATCTCAGACAAGCAAACAAATGAGGCTGTCGAACGCCTCGCCTCGCACAACGCAACGGCACACTACCTTGCAACCAACGAGGAGAAATACAACCTGATCTGCCACGGTGTGGACGTGCAAACGAAAAACGCAGACGGCAACCTTTCTTCTCGCAAAGCCCTACTCATAGATTTTGACCACCCCGATAATAATGAGTTTGTCATTGTGCGCGAACTCAAAATAAAAGATGAACGCGGCTACTACGAACGACGCCCAGACCTCGTCGGCTTCGTCAACGGTATACCTCTGCTCTTCATCGAGTTGAAACGCCACGATGTGGATGTGCGCAACGCCTACGACGACAACTACCAAGACTACTTAGACACCATCCCCCACCTTTTCCGCTATAACGCATTCGTGATGCTCTCAAACGGCAACGAGGCAAAAGTGGGTACACTCGGCAGCAAGTGGGAGTTCTTCCACGAGTGGAAACGCTTGAAAGAGGAAGACGAGGGATGCATCGACCTTGAAACGATGATCATGGGTATATGCCCAAAAGATAATTTCTTAGACTTGCTGCAGAACTTCTTCTTGTTCGACCACTCGGGCGGAAAGATCGTGAAAATTCTGGCGCGAAATCACCAATATATAGGTGTCAACCTGGCTGTTGAGGCTTATCGGGCAGACAAACTACGCAACGAAGCCAACTCCGACAAGGGAAAAATCGGTGTCTTTTGGCACACGCAAGGCTCCGGCAAGAGCTATTCTATGGCTTTCTTCGCTCAGAAGGTAAGACGCAAATTCGAAGGGTCGCCCACCATCGTGGTGCTGACAGACCGTGAGGAGTTGAACAACCAAATCAGCAGCACATTCGAGAATTGCGGTTTGTTAGGCAGTAGTCCGGCGAAAAACCACATAGCCCAAGATGGCGATGACCTTGTGCGCAAACTAAAAGGCAACCCAAGTTTCATCTTTACGCTGATACAGAAGTTCAACAAGCCGAATGCAAAACCCATCAATGCAAAGCACGACATCATCGTGATGTCCGACGAGGCCCACCGCACGCAATATGGTCAACTTGCCGAAAACATGATGCGTCTGTTGCCCACTTGCAGCCGAATCGGATTCACCGGCACACCGCTGTCGAAAGACGACGAAATCACACGCCGCACATTTGGCAACTACATCTCCATCTACGATTTCAACCGCGCCATCGAAGACCACGCCACCGTGCCTCTCTACTACGAAAATCGAGGTGAGAAATTGGACATCGTTACATTAGACAAATTAGACAACAAACTGAACCAACGTATGGCAGAGGCGATCGAGAATGCCGATCTCGACCCCGCCCAGCAAGAAAAGGTGGAACGCGAATTTGCAAAACAAATACACCTACTCACCACTGAAAAACGATTGGACTCCATCGCCAAAGACTTTGTAGACCACTACGCAGACCTATGGACAAGTGGAAAGGCTATGTTCGTCTGTTTGAACAAGGTAACGTGCGTCAGAATGTACAACTATGTGCAAACCCATTGGCAAGAGAAGATCGCTGAAACGAAAAAACTGCTGAAAAAAGCATCCGACCAGGAGACTCAAGAATTAGAGAAGAAAATCCAATGGTTGGAAGAAACGGAAATGTGTGTGGTAATCAGCCAAGATCAAAATGAAATTCAGACCTTCAAAAAATGGGGCCTCGACATTCTTCCACACCGCGAAAAAATGGTGAAACGGTCGTTGGAGAATGAATTCAAGGATAAAGACAA
This sequence comes from Paludibacteraceae bacterium, assembly GCA_963631545.1. Classification (GTDB taxonomy): domain Bacteria; phylum Bacteroidota; class Bacteroidia; order Bacteroidales; family Paludibacteraceae; genus UBA1181. The sequence goes on from CAVGRN010000099.1 coordinate 4,317, forward strand.
CCCATTCCGTGTAGTCTTCGTCTGTGCTATGTGGCTGACAGGCTTCGATGTGAAAACACTGTCGCTTCTCTATTTGGACAAGCCTCTCCGCGCACACACTCTAATGCAGACGATAGCCCGCGCCAACCGTGTGGCAGAAGGCAAGAGCAACGGTCTCATCATCGACTATATCGGCATATTAAAGGAGTTGCGCGAGGCACTTGCCCAATTTACGGTAGATAGAAATAATGGTGGAGATGGCAAGCCTGGAAACGGAGGAGGCAAGAATGGAGGTGGACCCACAACGGACAAATCCGAACTGATAAGAAAAATAAAAAATCTCATCAAGACAATTCGGGAATTCTTAAAAGACAAGGGATTTGATTTGGACAGACTGATAAAATCCAAAGTTCCACTCTATTACAAATTAGTAAAAGAGGGAGCAGAGGCAGTATCGGTATCGCTTGACACACGGAAAAAATATCAAAGACTCGCCAGCGAACTCACCAAACTCTTCAAGTATGTCAGTTTTAAAGAAGTGGATGATAGCGTTATAGAAGACAGAGACGCTATTATTGCCATTTACAATGAACTTCAAAAGGCGAGGAAATCGGCAGACATCACTGACCTTATGGTTGCAATCAACAAGATTGTAAATGAGTATGTCGTCATCACCCCTAACGAACCCGGTACGAAAAAACAATTCGACATCAGCAAGATAGACTTCAGCCTTCTACGCAGCGAGTTTGAAAAAAGCACCACCAAACACTTGGTGCTGAACAACTTATGCGAGATGATTGAAGAGAAACTGAAGCAGATGCTCAAAGACAATCCCGAGCGAATCAATTTCTATGAGAAATACTTGGAGATTGCAAAGGAATACAACAAAGAGCAAGACCGAGCCGTCATAGAGCAGACTTTCGAAGACCTTATGAACTTGGCCAAAGATTTGGACGAGGAGAGCAAACGTTTTGTCAAAGAGGGGTTCAGCAACGAAGAAGAATTGGCTGTCTTTGATATGCTTTTCAATGACAAACTAAGCAAAAAGGACATCAAAGCCATTAAGAAAGTGGCAATCGATCTATTGGAAAAAATCAAAAGCAGAATCGCCGAGCTCGACCACTGGACGGATAAAGAGGAAACAAGGGAAAATGTCGGCAAACTGATAGCGGACACCTTGTGGGAAAAACTTCCAGAATGCTACCCTAACGAAAGTATAACGCTGTACAAACAAAAAATTTACGAATATATTTCTGATAGGTATGCAGGGCATACGGTGGCGTGATAACTTGCAGACCACCCAACTCATCTAATTCAGCAAGTTGGGTGATGGTTTATATTGTCTTAGCGGACAGTAATA
>CAVGRN010000100.1:0-5652 GCA_963631545.1 Paludibacteraceae bacterium
TGAATCGTCGATTCATTTCATTTGAATCGTCGATTCGTTTTAATTGAATCGTCGATTCGTTTCGTTTTGAATCTATTATTGTCCGCTAAAACAATATGGTGTAGTACAAGAACACAATCCAGACCATTGCCGCCAATCCGAAAAAAATCCACGAATGTGAGAAAAGTCTTTGCAGGAGCGTCAGAATTATTGTTTAATTTTCATGTCAAAAAATAACCAAATGGGCTGAATTCCAAGCGAGGAATCCAGCCCTAATTTTTTATCTGCCTCTAAAAGTTTAGCGGACAGTAATAAATTCAAATATAAAACTTCGTCAAGTTGAGGGAGGAGTGGGCGGACAATGTCTGTCTGATTTTTCCCCTACTCCATCCCCTTTATCATCTTCTCTATAAACGCTACCTCCTCTTCCGTTAAACCATACTTCTTATACATCTGCTGGTCTATCTCCATTATGCTCGCACTCCAATCTATGTCACTCGATGGAGTGAAGTCTTGGAGGGGAACGTTGGCAAACTTCTCTTTGGATAGGTGTTGCGTTGAGGCAAGAAGGGAAATCATGAAACGGACGAAACGAGTGCGAAGATACGAATGTAGATGTTCTGCCTCTTCTTTCGTATCAAAGGCATCCACAACAAGATAGGTTTCAGTACAAATCTCATTAGGCTTCAATATGTCAAGAGACGATAATATTTTTTTCCGTCCCTCTTTATCCGTCTGTCCTGCATGCTCCGCCGTTAAATAGGATATAGTAACCTTCCATTGAGGAATCATTTCTTTACCAATATTAACAGAAGATGCGTTATAGTATCCTCTTCCTTTGTTATGTTTTAGTACAAGATCACCTTCAACTAATGGAACTACATTTGTAGCCAATCCAAATGGTTTTCTTGTACTAACCTTTGAACTATAGAATTTTTCAGAGATTTTTCTCACTTTATTAATGATGTCAATAGCCTCAACGTGTCTGATAAAAGACTCATCGGCAGAGAGTTCACGCATAGAACTTGAGTTTTGTCCTTGATGTTTGCTGACGAACTCGCAAAGTCCGTTATAGTCTTTACGCCATAAGAAGTAGCAGATACCACCGGCAATATCCACATTCTCGAAACAATCTCTTGAGTCTGTAAAATCCACAAGTTTGGCAATGCGTTTGTCGTTTAGCATTGTTTCTCGGAATGTTCCCAACCCTTTTCCATCTGTATACCATTTGGCAGGCATAATCATGGAAATGTTTTGTGGTTTAAGCAATTTTGCCAAATCAACAAAAAGGTTGTAGACAGGTCTGGCAGATACACCTGCTCCGCCATCCATAATCTGGTATGGTGGGTTACCCACGACGGCGTTGAAATTCAGCATAGTTTTAGATTTGATGTTGTTGGAATATGTTTTAGGGTTGAGGATTTTCTTGACGATGTCGTCGTGTTGCTTAGGGTCTTTAAGCAGGTTGGCGAGACCGTCGATGGTGGCGAGGTTGGTAGGCACGGCATCGCGATAGCCTGCCAACACACGGCGGGTGATTTTCTGCGCCATCCGCGTTTTGCACACCACGAAGAGGTTGTCGCGCAACACGTCTGCCCAGAGTTGCCATTCCTGCTCGAGGGTGGTCTCCGCCTGCCCGTAGGTCTGCTCTTTGCGCCTGCGCCAGAAGGTGTATGCCAGCCACAATGGGTAGACACCGCTCTTGGAGTTGATCTCCAACACTTTAGCATCGGGCGTGCCAAAGACATCGTCCGTCACACCCTTGTGCGACACGAGGCGCGGCGCAGGGAGTTCACAGCGGTGGGCTTCATCGTAGAAGTCGTAACCCCCGATGGTGTCGGCAAGGTGCATGTTGACCACACGCCACGGCGTGAGGACAGTCTCCTTGTCGGGGAAGCGGAAGACGGTGAGTTTGCGAGCCATCTCGGCGGTGCGCTGTTCAATGGGGAGTTCGTCGATCTTGCGCGTCTCCTGAATCAGTTTCTGCGTGGCAGCAATCAGCACATCCAAGCGCAAGAGGTGCTGAATCTTCTGAAACGACTCTTTAGAGAAGCCACGCGGCATGAACTCGTTCCACGACTCCTGGTCGATAAACTCGTCGGCAGTGAGGTTGTCGAGGCTGAGTTTCTCGGCATCGTCCACCGCGCCGAAGAGCAACAACGGAAGGCGCACCATGATGAGTTCTAACACTGCCACGGAGTGCTTTATCTGGTCTTCATTCTTCTTTTTCGGTTTTTTGCCAGACTTGCCACTGTTGCCACTATTGCCCTTTCCCGACTTCCGAGTTGGGGCGTTTTCGCCAGTAAGGTTGTTGCGCGAGATGTCAACAGAGCCGTTTCCAGCAAGCGATCCGCCATTCCCGATGACATTGCCGATCTCGTCGAGCAGTTTATGGTCATCTTCCGTGAAACCCAAAAGATTTTGGAAGAGTTTTCGGCTTTTGAAACCCTGACTGATAACGTGGTCGGCATACGCACGATTGACATCCTGGATAAACTGTTTGGCATTGTAAGGACGCTCTTCGCCTCCATCAATGGCGATGATAGGGAGGAATTGGAGGCACGTCTCCGTATAAGTGGCACTACTGCTATTTTTAAAACTTTGGCGAGAGGCGTTGGAGGAAGCCCGATAAGATATTTTGATGAAATCGTCGACCACGGTGATAGTGCGGTCTGGCGCGAAATCGAACGCATAGCACTCCCTTTTGATCATTCCGTTTTTGAAAGGGGTTTGTCCACGGAAGATGGTCTGCATATAACCTGCCGCGCTGGTTTTCTCGCCACCGCTCAGCATAAACACACCAGTCCACTCAGGCACCGAGACACCCGTAGTGAGGCGGCCGCACGAGAGGGTGATAGTGCCTCTCTTCAGTGGGTCGGAGCCGTCGCAACCCGCAATGGCACTTTTCACACGTTGCAGAGGGTCTTGTTTCTTTTTAGGAGCGTTGGCATCGTCGGTAGGGGCTATTTTGTCTTCTTGCCCTGCCACGTTGACCACCTGCAGACCGAACTCGGTGTGCAGTCGGTGTTCGTTGATGAGTTCAGCCAACCGTTTAGCAGATTTCACAGAGGGTACCATCCAAAGCGTGTGGAGCAACGCATCACGGAAAGTGGGAGTTGAGAATGGATAGTTGTTCTTCTCATCCTCTTTGCAGAGCAAATCCAGAAATGCGACGATGTCATCTTCGTGGACGAAGTCGCCCACTTTTGCCGTTTGAGGCATAGCAATGCCATCCTCTTCTTCCTTTCCCGTGAAGACACGGAAAAACTCTGCGAAGTTGAAGAAATCCTCATCACTTTTGGTATATTCTGGGTGTTTGCGGCCGAACTCCTCGCCCAAGTTGTAGGCGAAGATTTTGAGTTGAGCCAGTCCCTCGTAGGGGTTTCGCTCGTCGGGATGCTCCTTAGGCCAACGCTCTTTGGCATCCTGCTCCATGACATAATCCCAGGTATAAATCTCCTCGCTCGAGAACTGATCCAAGATATTGAACGGCGTACCCGAGAGGTAGAGCATCTTCGGCTGATTTCTCCTCTGAAGCTCATTGATAACTGCCTTTCCGAGTGGCGTTTGTGTACCTTCATGCGCCTCATCAATGATAACGAGATCCCAGCGGGTGCTGAATATCTCTCGGTTGCTTTTCTTCCATTCTTTCTCCAAAGCCTCCACTTCCTCCTCAGTCGGTTCGGAATCCTTTCCACGGAGGTCTTGAATTGAAGCGAAATAGATGAAATGCGTTTTATCCGTATCAAGGTCTTTCGTGAGGGTTTTAAAATCCTTTCCCACACAGTCGCCCTCGTCGCATTGGTTGATATCTTTACCGTTTTTTGAGCCATAATGGAAGTGGGCGTGGTTCTTATGTCCGCTCAACAGACGAAAATCCTCGAACCAGCCACTACGCACCGTTGGGCGATGGGTAAGAATCAAGACACGCTCCACATCCATATCCAGAATCACCTGCAAGGTGCAGAGTGTTTTTCCGAAGCGCATTTTAGCGTTCCAAAGCATACGGTCGGCTATCTTGAAATGAGAGAGCGTCTGTGCGATGGCAGCCTTCTGCTCATCTCTGAAATGAATCTCTATCGATTTCGGCTTTTCCTTTACAGGTCCGTCGATTTTCTCCCTTCCCTCTTTAAGGGCTTGAATAGCAGCGATGGCGTGGTCTAAATCCACCTCAAACCATTCTTGGGCGATGCCGATGCCGTTATTGATAGGTGCTTTCTTGTATCCGCTGCGTTCCAAAACATGATGCACCTCTTTGTCAGTGAACGTGTGCAACCCATCAGAATCGATTGCCAACTCTGCATGCAGAATATCAAAATCAATCGCCAACGTTACGGCGTCGCCACTGTAACGCTCTTTCACCTTTTGTATAAGTTCAGGGGCGTTAGGGGCATATTTGACGAACAGAGGGACGTCAATTCTGGTCATTCCAACCTTCAGCAGACCATCTAACCCCTTTCTGCTGAGGATGTAAATAACATTAATCTGTGCGGTTACTAAATCCATAATCTATCGCTTGTTATGCAACAGTGATTTAAACTGTTGCTCATTTTTCACCTCGAGAAAATTGATGCCTTCCACATCCAACTCAAGGATTTTTTTACTATCAAAAAATTCATTAACACGACAAAGCCTTTCGTGGGGCTTCACATCAGATTGCGGATGAGCATCAAAAAGACTACCCGTATATCCACCTGCTTTGTTATCTTCCTCCTTCACCTTATATCCGGGCAATCCACAGGTCAAACCGTCCATTTGCCAGAGATTCCAGGAGATGATGTGAGCCACTTCAAGAAGGTCTTCCTCTTGTTGTTTCGGAAAATCTTCCCCGAATTTTCTTTCGTAAAAATCAATAAAAGTACAAAAAACATTTTCTCTTGCCAAGAGAAGGTTGTCTCCCTGCCACTCAAAACCGTATGAAGAGGCAAGCGCGATTTTCGCCCAAGCCAACCATTGCGTTGGGGTGTCGGTGTTTTCAGATACAATTCGTAATTTTCTATCTACCAATCCGATACGATCTTCAACCTCGATTTTCTCACCCGAAACGCTGTCATATCTGCTCACCAAATAAGGGGCTTCGCCACAAGTAACTTCCAACCGAGCCTCTGCTACATAGTTCTTCCAACAGCGATTTTCACCATTAGGGAACTCTATTTTATCGGGGTTAGCATTCCAAGAACGATTCCCGTTTTCATCCTCAAATTCAGTGTTAAACACATTTTTCCTACCAAACCAAGCCTCATCAATCAGGTTGTTCTGCACATTGCAAATCCAAGAGGGAGTGAAGACTTCTGCCTTGTCTTTCACACGCTTCGTAATCTCATCTTTCGACTTCACCGAACGAGGGCGAAGCGTACCATCCTTGGAATAAGATATTTTTTCAGTTGTAATGGGGGCAAAGAAATTGTAGTCTTCACCCAAATTCATATACGAATCGGTTGCCCAATAGATATTCTGCTGCGTTGTATGATCCTTAAGAAGTTTTTCAAAGACATTATCAGAGTAATGTAGTGCAAGATTCGTTTCACTTATATCTGTTTTCTCTTCCATATTTGTATGCCAACAGGGTATTTATGATAACACTATGATTTTATATGCTATCGCAAAGATACGAAAAGTAAATCTCTATATAGACATTTCCCCTACCGACCAGGCCGACTGCCACCCCTCTAA
>CAVGRN010000101.1:0-5380 GCA_963631545.1 Paludibacteraceae bacterium
ATCTAATTGAGTTAAGACGATTCGGATATGAAGATTATTTGAATCGGATGGCATAAGGAGGTTGCAAGCTTTAAATTACATACAAAGGAACACACTCCAACTGTCCTTGCTGTCTGTATGGCAACATGGAATAGCGAACTGCCGTCATGTCGGGTTGCTGACTCAACAACGTGGTCAACGAATTGGCTCGCACGTTTTCTTCGGCTTTCACCTCGATGGGAAGGGCTTTCCCATTCTTTTGAATGACGAAATCCAACTCTAAACGAGAATTGTCGGACTTATGGTAGTAGATTGGCGCGACACCTTTACTTCTCATCTGCTGCAAAACATAGTTTTCTGTCATTCCACCTTTGTATTCAGAGAAAATCTGGTTTGACATCAACACCTGCACCGGCTCTGTGTTGACCATCGCACCCAACAGCCCGACATCCATCAAATAGAGTTTGAAGGCTGAAAGATCCTCATAGATATCCAATGGAAGTGCGGGTTTTGTACAGCGTGGAACTTTATAAACCAATCCGGCATCCAACAACCATTGAATCGCCATTTCAAAGTCTTTCGCTCGCGCACCATCACGCAACGCTCCATAAATAAACTTTTTGTTGTCTTTGAACAACTGCGAAGGAACACTTCGCCACACCATTCGGATGCGTTCGACTTGCTCTTTCGGTGCATGTTTAGAAAAATCCTGTTCATAACCTCGTAGCAGTTCCGTCTGAATACGACGAACCTCATTCAAAGCCCCCGTTTCAACATACTCATTCACCGCTTCGGGCATTCCTCCAACATAATAATACTGCCTCAACAGATCAACAAATTTTTCGTGCAGAAGATTTATTGTTTGGAAATCTCTCGTTTTCAGTAATTTATATTTCTCAGTTTCTCCTTTCGCCAATAAGAATTCTTCAAAATTCATAGGATAAACGGCTATTTCATTCACCTTTCCTACGGGGTACGAAACTCCTCGATGGAGCGATATTCCTAAAAGAAAACCTGCCACAGCAATGTGATAATCAGGCAGTTGTTCGCAAAAGTATTTGAGACTCTCTATCGCTTCTGGGATCTCCTGCACCTCGTCCAAGATAATCAACGTGTCGCCAGGGGTAATATCAACACCCGTCAACGCCCTTAGCGAACGAAGCATTCGCTCCACATCGAAATCTTGCTTGAAAACCTGCTCGGCAAGATCGTTTTTTCGACATAGCAAGTATGCCTCCTTCTTATACTCTCGCCGTGCAAATTCCCGCAAAATCCACGTCTTCCCTACCTGACGAGCGCCATTCAGAATCAAAGGTTTTCGATTCCTTCGATTCTTCCATTCTATAAGTTGTTGTAATACAAGTCTTTCCATTCTGCAACTACACTTTTACGCATCTATTCATAGCCACTCACCACACTTTTACGCGCTTATTTGCACTGAAAAACTACACTTTTCAACACATATTTAGTGCGTTACACCACACTTTTCAGCAGGTAAAGTCAGAAAATAGTCTCGCCGAGTGGATTATCCTTGTGCTTTTGGTAGTTCTTCATAGCAGATTCTACACTCGTGTTGGCGTAACAATAGAGGCACTGATGGATGCAAGTGTTATACTGACCAATATCCTTACTCTTCATACAGCCGCAAAACTCACGTTGACCTTTGTCGCGGTTGTCGCCTCGGGTGGCGTAAAGACCGTTGGGGAGCAGAATAGCATCGGCAGGAAGGGGGGCAGTGTCACCAAAGAGGTCGGGCTGAGGCATCGGGTGCGTTTCAGCCTTGAGGAACTGCATCAACTCCTTGTCTTGATAGGCACGGCGGATCATCAATGCATCGTCCACACAATGGTTGTGAGCCACACCGGGGAAAGAATTTTTTTCGCCACAAGTAGCCAGTTCAAAGTTCCAGCCGTTCGACTGGTTGAGTGCCACTAAACGCTCGGCGAACTCAGCCATTTGCTCGTCCGTCCACTCGTGGTATTTCACGCTACTCGCATCTAAGTTCGCCTTCACCTTGCGATACATAGCAATGTCAGCGAAACTGAAGGCCAACTTTTCCGTATAGCCAACTAATTGATTACCAATATTTTCTATTTTGGACAGAAGTTTGTCTATATCAATTTCATCAGTCAGAACGAGTGGATCGAAACGCCAGACCCCCCCGCCTTTACCCAATCGGTCGACCAACCGTTTGAAAGTGTTAATGCGGAAGTCAAGCGGAGGCACATTTCGTTCCAGACCCTCTGACACATAGTCGTTTAGCGAGTATTGCACATAGCATTTGATGCCCCGCTCCTCCAACTCGTCCAAATGCGCCAACAGCGGGTGCGGATTCTTCGACCAAAAGACGATAAACCTCGTGTTCGCATAACTCACATACATCTTCACCCCATTAAAAGGGTTCGTCCACACCGAGTAGCCCACCTTCAGGCGATGAAAGAACCAATCGCAGTAGAACGCAGGAATATCCGTGCTTCGGCTCGCAGAAACGATGACGGGAGCCTGAGCGGGGACTGTTTCGCCGGAGGGGAGGAGGAGGGGGAGTTTTTGGGAGAGTGACATAAGTTATTTTTTTAGATACAGACTATTTCAAAAACTCCTCTGCCAGTTCTGCGAAAGATTTTTTGAAGCGATCGGTCTCAACATAGTCGTCGCCACCACTGATTCCATTGATGTTGAACGTATAAACAGTTTCACCCGTTGTTTTGTTTACCACTTGGATTTTGCCGTAAATCTTAATGTGGGCTCTTCCCCAGCCCCAACCTGCGATTTTACGTTCAAAATTGTTGACTGTGATATTGATTTCATACTTTGCGTCATCGGCAGAATCAACGATTTTAAGTCCTTCGCTATGCTCATTGAAACCTTTTTTGAAGTAGGTATTAGAAGCCTCCACACGCTCGTCGTAGGTATCGCCACACCACGCTTTGAAATTCTCGTCCTCCTCCCAAGTGGTCTTAGAGAAATCGATGTTCAGCACTGCTTTAGCGTCTTCCTTGAAGAACTGAGGTGCTTTAGACTTTGCCATAAGGGCAACACTGCAAGAAAGGATGCAGATGAGGGTTGTGAGAAAATGTTTCATTAGAATTTATTTTTAGAGTTATTATTTCATCCTTTTTTCCACCTCGCTAACGAGTCTTATTAGTATGGCACGAACATCGTTGATGGTGTGATCTTTCAGGAAACCGTACAAGTACTTATCACTTTCATCATCTTCTTGTATGATAACAGAACAGCGATGGGCTCCCTCGTTTCTTACTTTTCGTAAGTTTATATAATCGTATTTTATTTTGCCTTGTCTAAAAAACTTATTACAAAAAGCATTCAATTTGTAATTGATAGTTATATCGCTTACCGATTTAACATTTTCGCCAGATTTAAATTTATATGTATCATTCTGGGTATATGTTTCAATATCTTTCTGTAAATCAATGATATTGGGGAATGTTATGTAATAGTAGTAGTTGATAACATTCTCTATTTGATAGAAAGCGTTCACGCAAAAATTATAAAACCGCAGATTCTCTTCCGTTTTTAAATCTATAGCCGCACTTTCCATTCGGAGATTGTCCATGACTAACTGTCTACGCAATCTTTCTTGGTTTACAAACGAGTATTTCAGACTACAGTCAGCCTGAATACCCAGTAGTTCTCGTATTTTCTTAATGTCGCTGCCCATCTCATCCAAGCGAGTGTCGTCCACATTTGTAGAAACAGAAACAGCGGCAGACGCTCCACCGAACATCCTCCGCAACTCTGCATCCAACTCTTTGTCTTGAGATGAAAGCACTCGAATCTTCTCAACGACAGCTTTCCGCTGTTTTTCATCCATCATCTATTCTATAAATGAATCCAACATGGTTATAAAATCATCTATCTCTTTTGAATCCATAGGCTTTTTTACACCTTCATCTGCGTTCGAAAATTTAACATCATTTTTCAACCCGTCTAACATTTGAAACTTGTTGTTAAGTCGCTGATAAACAGTGTCTTTTTCGCCTTTTACCATCTTTAAATAGAGAAGTTTTCCATTTAAAACATTCGCCAAATTGGGACGTTTCGATGCACCCTTTTCGGCGTGATAGTGTGGCAAAAACCTTTTCGTCGCTTCTTCGTATCCATATTTCTCCCAAATGTAGAGCAAGTTACGAATATTACGCACATATTTTTGTGTAACATTCAACTTGTCGCTCACGATAATGCCTGTTACCTCCTGTCGAGAGCCGACCTTTTGAAGGCGAGTTTTTGCCTCATTCATTGTAAATCCTTGACCCTCGATAATACGCCTCAACTCTTTCTGAAATTCGCTATTCGGCTGATACACATTATGTTGCGAACTGAATGTGATATCGTCAGCATAACGTGAATAGTTGAGTTTGAAACGACGAGCCAACCCTGCCAATCGGCGGTCAAGATTATCGCAAATCATGTTCGTGAGAATCGGAGATGTCGGTGCGCCTTGGGGTAGCACATAGCGGAATTTGCCATCTTCTTCAATACGCATTGCACACAAACCTGCCAACAGATTCGCTATCGGCTGAGGGAAATTCAGCGGTTTTAGTTGCAACCGTTTCCATACACGAGCCTGATCAATGCTCGGAAAGAAATCTTTCAAATCCGTATTGAAGACATAGTTCATTCCTTTGTGTTTCAATGCGTTATCAACGACTGAACGACCTTCTGCAAATCCCATCGCATACTCAGACGGTTCGTAGAGTGCTTTGAAAATCTCATTCACATAATGAAGCATCAAACGGAATGTGCCACGTTTTGGGGCTGTTATCTGACGAAATCCACCCGATTTTTTTCTAATCTGAAAATGCTTGTAGCGAATCTCGTCGTGATTAGGATTGCAATAATATTGCAACTGTTGTATTGTGAATGGACGAGTCATTTCATCCAATTCCTCGTTCTGTTCACAACTTTTAAGGTAGTTGAGAACAATCAGGAGATCTTCTTTCGTCTCCATCTCACGAGCAATATTTGCGATGAAAGTCTTATCCATTTTGTTTGCTTTTTTTAAAAAAGCGGTCAATGACAAATCATACCTGGAAATTCGTTTCTTTATGTAACGCCCTCACGAAGTTCTTACTCGTAGAGGAGCTCAGGAATCTGATGACGTCTTCTCACATATATGTATATCGCAAGACGTTTACCCTATGGGAGCAGACGTTTACGATAAGACATTGTCATCTTCAAGTAGCCGAGGCTTCAAGAAGACATCCAGCGAATACGCCGGACGAAGTTCAAAGTTCACTTCCAGAATTTCGATTTGTCAAAGACCGCTGTTTTTCTTTTGACGATACAAAGGTAACACACGTTTACGAAGTGTATGTTCGTAGACTATGCCTTATCGTATCTATTTTTCATCTCCTCAATCTGAATTTTCACTTTATTCTGA
>CAVGRN010000102.1:0-5289 GCA_963631545.1 Paludibacteraceae bacterium
GCCGATTCGTTTCGTTTGAATCTATTACTGTCCGCTAAAACAATATAATTCATCACTCAACTTGCTGAATTATAGGAGTTAAGTGGTCGGCAAGTTATGTAAATTCCTGCAGTAAAGATTTCGCAAAAAAAATCCTTGGATGAAGCCGTAAGCAGACATCCAAGGATTATCGTTTTTCAATCGCAACAAAATGCGAATATACATTACATCAACTAACCTTTGCGCCATTCGCAACCGTCTTGGAAGGTGAAACTACGATCAATTTTCCATCGTTGTTCATTGCGGAGAGAATCATACCTTGGCTCTCCACGCCCTTCAATTTACGGGTTGGGAAATTGGCGATGAAGCAGACCTGCAGGCCCACCAAATCCTCTGGCTTGTATGACTGAGCGATACCCGACACGATGGTGCGTCCGCCCATACCGTCGTCAATCTTGAATTGGAGCAGTTTGTCTGCCTTAGGTACTTTCGTACACTCGAGAATCGTGCCGCAACGGATGTCCAATTTCGCGAAATCGTCTATCGTACACTCTGCGCCGACAGTTGCTGGCGACCAGTTAGCCAACTCGTTTTGCTTCTTGCTATCTTGCAACTTCTTTACTTGGGCGTCAACCTCGGCATCCTCTATTTTGACGAAGAGCAATTCAACCTTGCCCAACGCCTGCCCCACCGGCAAGAGGTCGGTTCTTCCCAAGTCATTCCATGCGAAAGCCTTCATATTCAACATCGCACGCAGTTTCTCGGAAGAGAACGGCAGGAACGGCTCGAACGCAATGGCAAGATTTGCAGCGATTTGCAAACCAAGGTGCAAGACAGTCGCCGTGCGCGCCATATCGGTCTTCGCCAACTTCCAAGGCTCTGTTTCTGCCAAATATTTGTTACCGATGCGGGCAAGGTTCATCGCCTCCTTTTGAGCATCGCGGAACTTGAAATTGTCTAACAACTCCTCTAAACGCTTCTTCACATCAACAAATTCGGCGATAGTAGCCTTATCGTAGTCGGTAAACTCCCCTACCCCAGGCACTTTACCGTCAAAATACTTTTGCGTCAGCACCAAGGCGCGGTTGACGAAGTTTCCGTAGATAGCCACCAACTCGCTGTTATTGCGGGTTTGGAAATCCTTCCAAGTGAAGTCGTTGTCCTTCGTTTCGGGAGCGTTGGCGGTCAGCACATAACGCAGCGTATCTTGTTTGCCCGGGAAATCCACCAAATACTCGTTCAGCCAAACCGCCCAGTTGCGCGACGTGGAGATTTTGTCCCCCTCCAAGTTGAGGAACTCGTTGCTTGGCACATTATCTGGCAAAATATAAGAACCCTCCGCCTTCAGCATTGCGGGGAACACGATGCAGTGGAACACAATGTTATCCTTGCCGATGAAATGCACAAGGCGCGTATCGGGGTCCTTCCACCATTTCTCCCACTGTCCGAACTTCTCGGGTTGCGCATCGCAAAGCTCTTTCGTGTTACTGATGTAGCCGATTGGCGCATCGAACCACACATAAAGCACCTTCCCTTCTGCGCCCTCGACAGGAACTGGGATTCCCCATTCCAAGTCGCGGCTGACGGCGCGAGGTTGCAATCCGCCATCCAACCAACTTTTGCACTGCCCGTAGACATTCGGACGCCACTCTTTGTGATCTTCCAAGATCCACTTGCGCAGCCAAGCCTCGTGCTTGTCCAACGGCAAGTACCAGTGTTTCGTGCTTCGCATAACCGGCTTTGCACCAGAGAGTTTGCTCACGGGGTTAATCAGCTCCTCGGGCGAGAGCGCACTACCGCAAGCCTCGCATTGGTCGCCATACGCGCCTTGTGCGTGGCACTTAGGGCATTCGCCCACGATGTAGCGGTCTGCCAAGAAGGTCTTAGCTTCCTCGTCGTAATATTGGTCGCTCGTTTTCTCGATGAACTCGCCCTTGTCGTAGAGCGTGCGGAAGAAATCGGACGCTAATTTGTGGTGCGTCTCAGACGTAGTGCGCGAATAGATGTCGAAAGAGATGCCGAACTCTTTGAAGGAGTCTTTAATTATTTTATGATAGCGGTCTACCACATCCTGAGGGGTTACACCCTCTTTCTTGGCGCGGATGGTTACCGGCACGCCATGCTCGTCAGAGCCACCTATAAACACAACTTCCTCTCCCTTCAAACGGAGGTAGCGGACGTAAATGTCGGCTGGGACGTACACCCCGGCCAAGTGTCCGATATGAACGGGACCGTTAGCGTATGGAAGCGCAGAAGTCACCGTGGTTCTCTTAAACTTTCTATCCGTCATATAAATATCAATACTTTAAAGTTCCACAAAAACGCACAAAGTTACGATTTTTCCGTCACGATTCACGCAGAAACGCACAAGGAAAAAGAGAGCCTGCCGTGGCAGCGGCAGACTCTCCTAACTTCCCGATCGAGATTGCTCTACATATCGTTTTACGTGTGAAATCTTCTATTAAGTGTATGTACAGTTTATGTTAATCTTCATCCGTCTTGAAAGTGCGGTCATCGTACTCGGCGATTTCGCGAAGTCTTCCGTAATGCTCGTCGTGCTGGCTTCTATCCAACCCAATTTCCTCGTTCTGCTCGGAAACCCTCATCGTAATCATCTTGTTGGTTAAGAAATAAAGCACCCATGACATGCCCGCGGTGTAGACAATCACGATTGCCAGAGCGATGATGTGGTTGACAAAGAACTGCCAGTGGGTAACGCCCTCAGCAGCCAAGTCTGGCTCGTATTTGTAGACGAACACACCCGTTAGTATGGTTCCAACGATACCGCCCAAGCCGTGGGTTGGGAACACGTCCAGCGCATCGTCAATAGCCGTTTTCTTGTTTTTGATGTAGCAAGCGAGGTTGCAGATAATCGTCGTGATGAATGCGATGATGACACTCTCGCTCGTGCTGACCCACCCTGCGGAAGGTGTGATGGCAACCAACCCGACGACGCTACCGATAGCGGCGCCCATTGCAGAAGGCTTGCGACCGCGGATGCTGTCGAAGAACAACCAAGTAACCATTGCAGTGGCAGCGGCAGTGTTCGTGTTCAAGAATGCCTTAACCGCCATCCCGTCGGCGTGAAGGCTCGAACCAGCGTTAAAACCGAACCAACCCAACCATAGGAGAACCGCGCCCAAAACCACGTACGGGATGTTGGCAGGCTCAGCCTGTTTGTGATGACGCTTGCCGAGGAAGAGCGCACCCACCAAGGCGGCGACACCAGAAGATGCATGCACCACGATACCACCGGCGAAATCCTTCACGTGCATCTGGTTGAACAATCCCTCTGGATGCCAAGTGCAGTGAGCCAAAGGGCAGTAGATGAATATGCAGAAGAGAATCATAAACACCATATAACCCGAAAAATGGACGCGTTCAGCAAACGAACCCGTGATAAGGGAAGGCGTAACGATGGCAAACTTCATTTGGAACAGCGCATACAGCCCGAGCGGGATAGTCAAGCCGAGGGCTTGCGAAAGTTGGTCGGTTGCCTGTCCGCCGACGTCTTGCAGAAAGAAATATGTTGTGGGGTTACCTATCACGCCGCCGATGTTCTCGCCAAACGCAAGGCTGAAGCCGAACACCACCCAAATCAAACTGATCACACCCATTGCGATGATACTTTGTAAGATGGTCGAAATCACGTTCTTCTTCCGCACCATACCGCCATAGAAGAATGAGACACCCGGCGTCATCATCAACACGAAAATGGTTGAGGTCAACAGCCACGCCACATCGGCAGGGTTCACGTTGTCCGTCATATCCCAAATGTAATCTGGTTGCCCGGGAATAGACTGTCCCGGAATAAACCACGCCACAGCGACAACTGCCAGAAGGCAGCACATAAAAATAATCCAACGTTTTTTCATGACCTATCGTTTTTATTGGTTTAACTTTTATTCGTCTTTAAATTCTCCGCAAATATATACATTTTGTAAGATATACAAGCGGTTTTATATCTTTTTGTAAGCAGAATTTTGTTTTTAAGATAATTTTGCTAATCCAAACAAGTAAAAAAACTCACAAAATAATCTGACAATCAGGATATTACATAAATCATATAAATCAACAAGATTAAGATAGTTTTTGATAGCAGAAACGATTCTATGCTTTCATTTTGCACAAAATAACACAATGAATCCTGCATTTTGAATTCATAAATAGAACAAATGCAGGATAGCAAGAGGAAAGGGATGAGAGGGAAACCCATCCAAAAGAAAAACAAAGGGAGGCAAACGGAAAATCCGCCCCATATTTTGTAATCCGAAAAATAAGCAGTACCTTTGCGGACGCAAACAAAAGGATGGTCGGGTAGCTCAGTTGGATAGAGCAACAGCCTTCTAAGCTGTGGGTCGAGGGTTCGAATCCCTCCTCGATCACCGATTCAAGAGAGGACTGGCTGAGGCTGGTTCTCTTTTTTTTCTTCTCAAAACGCTACAAATAAGGGTCAAAAGGTGCCGCGCTGTTAAAGACGAAGCCCTTTTTCTTCCAAAGCACCATTTGGTCTATCGCCTCAAAGGCTTTTCCGACAGGGAGTGAACCCGAATGGGAGGTTATCAGTTCACGCA
Source organism: Paludibacteraceae bacterium (assembly GCA_963631545.1). Taxonomy (GTDB): domain Bacteria; phylum Bacteroidota; class Bacteroidia; order Bacteroidales; family Paludibacteraceae; genus UBA1181. The sequence goes on from CAVGRN010000102.1 coordinate 4,554, forward strand.
CGCCATGCTCTTTGCAATAATGCCGCAGACGAAGGAGACTCTCCGCCAGCAATGCGCTGTCAGCATTCCAGAAATTATAAAAGGCAAAGCCTTTCTCTCCATTTGAGATAATCGTGTCGCCCGAGAAGAGAACATCCTTGTACAGGTAGGCATAATGCCCGAGTGTATGTCCGTAGCACGGAACGGCGGTGAGTGTAACACCATCGACTGTTGTCTGCTCAAACTCGCCAAGCACCTGATAGCCAGGACGCAGGCTGACCGGCGTTTTACACGGAATGCCGAGAAACCTCTTGCGGAAATACTCGCCCGTGAGGTATTTCTCTTCCTCCCGACTAAGATGCACAACAGCATTGGGGAAAACATTGGCAGAGGAAGCGTCCACCCCTCCCGAATGGTCGATGTCCAAATGCGTCAGAAATACAGCTTGTACACACTCGGGAGAAATACAGAGCGAGCGCAACGCATCACGCACATTCTCACTGTTTTTGTAACCGCAATCTATCGCCACATAGCCATTTTCAGAAGGGATGAGGAACATATTCACATCTTTGTCGCGTATCTCAACGATTCCATCCTCCCTTCTTTGCGTAGGGTCGGGGCACCACATACCCTTACCTCGCGTGAGGCGGGGCTTCACCTTCAATCCGAAAAATTCCACTAAGTACATAAATGTTTTTCTAATTATTGTTCAAAAACAAAGATATACGTTCCTTATATTTTTGTCAATCCCAATAAA
>CAVGRN010000103.1:0-5267 GCA_963631545.1 Paludibacteraceae bacterium
ATTCCCATCGTTTTAAAACAACTCCCCCATCCTTCCCACTTGTCGTTTGCCGAGGTGTTTGAACGCCAGCTCGGTAACCTCGCGGCCGCGGGGGGTGCGCTTGATGAAACCTTCCATGATGAGGTAGGGTTCGTACACCTCTTCGATGGTGCCGGCGTCCTCGCCTAAGGCGGTGGCGATGGTGCTGAGGCCCACGGGGCCGCCGTTGAACTTGTCTATCATCAGGTTCAGCAGTTTGTTGTCTATCTCGTCAAGCCCGTAGGTGTCGATGTTGAGCGCCTCCAAGGCGTAGCGGGTGATGTCGGGGTCTATCACGCCGTTGCCCTTCACCTGGGCAAAGTCGCGCACGCGGCGCAGCAGGGCGTTGGCGATACGCGGCGTGCCACGGCTGCGGCGCGATATCTCTAAGGCTGCCTCCTCCTCGCAGGCGGTGCCGAGCAGCGTGGCAGAGCGTATGACGATGCGCTTCAGCACCTCCACATCGTAGTATTCGAGGTGGCAGTTGATGCCGAACCGCGCGCGGAGCGGACTTGTCAGCAGTCCGCTGCGGGTGGTGGCACCCACCAACGTGAAGGGGTTGAGGTCTATCTGGATGGAGCGGGCGTTGGGGCCTTTGTCTATCATAATGTCGATGCGGTAGTCCTCCATGGCGGAGTAGAGGTACTCTTCCACTACGGGTGTGAGGCGGTGTATCTCGTCGATGAAAAGCACGTCGTGCGACCCGAGGTTGGTGAGCAACCCCGCCAAGTCGCCCGGCTTGTCCAACACGGGCCCCGAGGTTACTTTGAAGCCCACGCCCAGTTCGTTGGCGATGATGTTCGAGAGGGTTGTCTTGCCCAATCCCGGAGGACCGTGGAAGAGGATGTGGTCGAGTGGTTCGCCGCGCATCTTGGCTGCGGCGACAAACACTTTCAGGTTCTCGATGATCTTCGCCTGCCCGGCGAAGTCGTCGAACGAGAGGGGGCGGAGGGCGTTTTCAAACTCCTTCTCTTTCTCGTTGGCGGTGTTTCGTATGTCAAACTCTTCCATTGTTATGATATTTCGCCTTTCAGGAATGCTTTGCGTGTCTCGTTGTCGAACCGCTCGATGGCGTAGCGCAGCGTGGTGCGTGGCAGCGTGCGGTAGTGTGTGCGCAGGAAGTCGTACTCCCGCTGGTAGTCCACCTTGCCCACCTCGCGCAGCATCCAGCCGAGGGCTTTCTGCAGGAGGTCTTGCCGGGTGTCTGACATTTGCTCGGCAAAGCGGAACGTGTCGGCAAAGTCGCCCTTCCGTATGAACGTCAGTGTAGACACCACGGCGATGCGTTTCTCCCACAGGTTGTCGCTTTCAGCCAACTCGTAGAGGATGGCTCGGTTGCGGCGGAGCAGGAAGTCGCCCACGATTTTTGGTGCGGAGAGGTCTACCAAGTCCCAGTTGTTGATGCCGTCCGTGTGGTTCACATAGAAGTTGAAGATGCTTGTGCGTTCTTCGTCCGTCTGGCTTTTCTCGTAGTGCTGCACTAAGAAGAGGAGCGCCGTCATACGGCACTCGTGAAACTCGTCTTTGAGCAGTCGCTCGATGTCCGATGGGGGCAGAATGCCGCCGCGTTTCACCAACGAGCGTTGGTCAGGCACCGGCACGCCGATGAAGCGGTCGCCTGCGCCGTATTCGCCTGCGCCCGTCTTGAAAAACCGGGCGAGGATTTCCGCCTTCCCTGGCTTTGCGAGGGCGAACAATTCGTCTTTTACTTCTGCTGCGCTGATCATTTTGCGGATTTTATTTTCTGGTAAATCTCTTTCACGATTTGTTTCACGCGGTTAGGCTCTTCGGGTTTCTTGAAGAGGTTTCGCAGTCGTTCCTTCACATACTGCAGCCGCCAGCGGTAGCGCATAAAGAAAAAGAACGAGAAGGGGAGTGAGAGGAAGAATACGAATGTCGTGAGCGCGTCGGGCGAGAAGAACACGCCGAATGCGATGGTGAACGCGATGTAGAAGATAGGGTAGATGATGGCGGCGAGACCGAACTTGACGCTTGCCTCGAAGCCCGAGCCTCGCACCTTTCGCCCGGCCGCCTTGCAGATGAGGAACTCGATTCCGTTGGCGGCGATGCTGTAGAGTTGCAGCGGAAGTGTGACGATGAGGTAGAGGATTTTGATGACGAGGTCGGCGTCTAAGCCCTCGAACTCTTGCGCGCGGGCGCAGAACTCGGTGTCTTTGTGGGAGTTGCCCCACGCTTTGCAGGTGGTGTCGAGTTCGTTGAGCAGTGTCTGGCAGGCGTCGTCCGCCTCGGCGGTTTCTAATATTTGGATGATTTCTTGGCGAGCGGCCAAGCGGTTTGTCTCGTTGTCGGGCAGTCCCAAGCGGTCTAACACTTGTTGGTTGCAGAGGTAGGCGGCGGTGTAGAATGTCTCGTAGTGGGTGGTAGACTGTATGTCGAGCATCAGCGGTTTCATTCTTTTGGCGAGTTCCTCTTTGATGGTGTTGAGGGCGACGGGTGCGTTCTCTTCGTGCAGTTGCACATAGTCTTTGAGGCTGATGGGTTTGCCGAAGTTCACCACGAGGTGGCGTCCGCTCTTGTCGTAGTGTCCGTAGTCTATTCCCGTTGGGATGATTTTCACGAATTTGCCGTCTTCGATTTTCTCCTGGGCGGAGAATGCGCTTCGGAAGATGCCTTTCACCAATGGGCGCAGTCTTCGTTGCTCGTCTTGTCCGCCCTCGGGCATAAGGCAGAGGTATAGGCCGTGGGTCAGCACGTCGTCTGAGTTGTTGATAGACTCTTCGTTCTTCCTCAGGTTTTGGAATCCATTGCGCATGCGGTAGGCGGGCATCATCTTCAGGCTTCGGAGAATCCAGCCGATGATTTTATTGTTGAAGAGGTCTGCCCGCACCCAGAACACCACGGGGTGTGGCGATGAGGAGAGCAGCGCCATGGCGTCGATGAATCCGTTCTGGTGGTTGGGGGCGAAAATCACGGGTTCGCCCTCGGGGATGGCGGCGTCGCCGTTCACCTCCACGGAACTGAACCATTTCTTGTAGACGAAATTTGAGTAGACCCTCAAAATGGAGTAGCCGAGGGTGGTTTTAGAAAACTGGCTCATGGTTTTTTCCTATACGATATAGTTATTGTCCGCCGAAGACTCGTCGAACTGGTCTGGGTATAATATGATGTAACTGTTTTTTGCGAAATACTTGGAGAGGTGCGATGGCAGTTTCTCGAAGAGGGGGTCGTAGGAGATGGCCGTCTTGCGCGACGATACCACGACGAAGAGGTCGTTGTTTGTTACCACGCTCGCCAAGACGAGGAAGTCCTCCCAGTCGTCCAACTCGCAGAATTGAGTTTCCACGCCGAATTTGTTGCGGCGCGCCAGCACTTTGATTTGTTCCAGCGTTTCGGTGTGGGCGTAGAAGCAGGCTTTCGCGCCGATTTGCTTGCAGAGGTTCTTCACGCGGTCGTACCATTTGACGAATCCCACCTCGAACTCGGCTTTCGGCGGCACTGCCACCACCACGCGCTTGATGGTGCTGACGGGCTGCGTCGCATGGTAGACGAAGGTCATCTGGTTGGTTGCGCGCAGCAGGTTCTCGGTTTTGTCGCCAAGGAACGAGTCGGCGAAGTTGTTTTTGTGGTGGAGTCCCAGCACCACTTCGGTGATGTGGTTCTCGCGTATGGTTTGGATGATGCCGCTCGTCACGTTGGTGTCGTTGCGGTTGATCATCCTGACGGAGTTGTCTGTGCTGGCGGCTATCTTGGCGGCCTTTTCCAAGAGTTTTTTCGATTTCTCTTCGGATGTGAGGTGGGCGGCGTTCTTGTTGCAGATGGTGAGCGCATAGAGAGGTTCGCGGCTCTTGTCCACTTTCAGGAGGATGGCGAGTTCCATCAGGCTTTTGAGCGTGTCGGGGTTGTAGAGCGGCACGAGGATGCGGTCTACGAGTTTCTCCTCCGAGAGCTTCTCCTCCAACTGGTCCTGGCGGCGCACCAATTTGCGTGCGGCCTTCTCTGTGGCGAACGAGGCGATGGTGCAGGTTACGAGAATCATTACGATGGTGCCGTTGAGGATGTCTTCGTTGAGCAGGCGTATGACTTGCCCGTCCGCTGTTTCGCCGATTGGTATGTTGTAGCCAATCATAACGGCAGCCAGTGTGGCAGCCGCTTGCGCATTGCTGAGTCCGAACATCATCAGCCCCTCCTCTTTCGACATTTTGAAGGTGCGCTTCGTGATGACGGCGGCGATGTATTTCGCCACGGTGGCGATGACGCTCATCACCAAGGCGGTGATCAGTGTGTTGGGACCGGCCACGATGGCGTGGAAGTCTATCAGCATGCCCACCCCGATGAGGAAGAACGGGATGAAGAGGGCGTTGCCGACGAACTCCAAGCGGTTCATCAGCGGCGAGATGCGCGGTATGCGGCGGTTGAACGCCAACCCAGCGAGGAAGGCACCGATGATGGGCTCGAGGCCCGCCATGCGCGAAAGGAATCCGCCGAGGAAGACCATCGCCAAAACGAAGGTGTATTGCAGTATGTTGTCTTCGTGGTGTTTGAAGAAGTTGTCAGCCAGCCGTGGGAACACGAACGCCACGATGAAGCCGAACACGGCGATCGAGATGAGGAAGCGCGCCCAGAATGTGCCGTCTAACTCGCCCCGCGTGAGCGACACGATGATGGCGAGAATCAAGAGCGAGAGGATGGTGGTGATCATCGTACCGCCGATGGAGATGTTGACGGACGACTCTTTGGTTACGCCGTAACGCCCCACGATGGGGTAGGAGATGAGCGTGTGCGAGGCGTACATACTGGCAATTAGCACGGCGGAGAGTTGGATGTAGCCCTCGAAAGAGAACGGGCCGTAGATGGTGGATTGCGCCTCGGGGTAGAGGTTGTGGTAGATGAACTCTAAGAGGTAGTAACTGCTCACCGTGCCTAAAATCATCGGCACGAGGAAGGTCGCCATACCGAAGAACACGCTTTTCCGTGCGTTCTTCTTAAAGTCGGTCAAGTCCATCTGCAAGCCGGCGAGGAACATGATGTAGAGCAGCCCCACCGCGCCGAACAGTTCGAAACTGACGTCGCGTTTCAGGATGCCCAAGCAGTTTTCGCCCAGGACGGCGCCCGCCAGGATTAAGCCGATGATGTGCGGGATGCGCAGCTTCGTCAGCAGGATCGGGATGACGAGGATGACGAACAGCACCAGCGAGAAGATGAGGATCGGGTCTGTAACGGGCAGGTTTGCGTATATGTCTTGCAGAATCTCTTTCATATTTCGCAAAGATAATCAATTCCCGATAATT
>CAVGRN010000104.1:0-5136 GCA_963631545.1 Paludibacteraceae bacterium
GCTATTTCATCACCCCAAATGTCGGAAGAACCCAAAATAAGCCCCATTGAGATAAAGTCATCCGGCTATAAGGCGCACGCTTCGTTAGACACCTTCTGCGAAAAATTCTCTTCTCGGATAAAAAACAAATATCTGATCTACACCAAAGACCTAAAGAAGGATGGGAATGTGCTATACCTTCCCGTGTATATGACAATGTTTCTATTTTCCTGACTTCATCAAATGCGTGTTATTAGTTTTTACACGGCGCGGTGTTATTAGTTTTTATCGGGGAAAACCAAATATCCGAGATAAATGGACTAAATGTGATGTTATTAGTGCGATTTAGTCCGATTATCTCGGAATTTTCTATCTTTGTAAGAAAAATTGAGCGTATGCAGAAACTGATTGGAAGAGCAGACGAATGGGCAGAACTTCAACGTTGCTTAGACTCAGACAGGTCGGAATTCGTCATCGTTTATGGCAGAAGACGTGTCGGAAAGACTTTCTTGATCGATAGTTTCTTTTCCGGGAAATACGATTTCGCCTTTACGGGCGGAAACAAACTGGCAAAAGAGAAACAACTGAGAGCCTTCGCCAAAGCCATGAAAAAATACGCTAATTACGAGAAACAACCCGTCTTCAAAGACTGGACCGATGCCTTCGACGCTCTCGAGGAATATCTTGAATCGATCCCCGATAATCGCAAGAAAACCATCTTCATAGACGAAATGCCTTGGATCGACACACCCAAATCCGACTTTGTGGAGTCGTTAGAGTTGTTTTGGAACAGCTGGGGCGCACGGCGTAGCGACATCATGCTCGTGGCAAGCGGCTCAGCCTCGTCCTGGATGATGGACAAACTCGTCGAGAACCCCGGCGGACTGCATGCGCGAATCACCAACAACATCTACGTCCGCCCCTTCACCCTCAAAGAGACCGAAGAGTATCTCAGAAGTCGCAATATCGGCTGGAACAGATACCAAATACTCAAACTCTACATGATACTCGGGGGCATACCGTTCTATCTCAGTCTGCTCGACCCCAAGAAAACCCAAATCGCCAACATCGACTACCTCTTCTTCCGCCGAAACAGCGAGATGCGCACCGAGTTCGACGAACTGTACAATGCCATCTTCAGCAACGCAGAAAAATACATCGACGTGGTGGAACAACTCTTCAAAAACAAAGAGGGAATGACCTACTCCGAACTGCAAAAGTCGGTTGACCTCGAGGGGGGCAAACTCACCACCGTCCTCACCAACCTCGAGCGGTGCGACTTCATCCTGTCATACTCTCAGTTCGGCAATAAGAACAAAGGCACCATCTACCGCTTGATCGACTTCTACACGCTGTTCTATTTGAAATTCATCCGCAACAACGACACGAAAGACGACGAGTGGTGGCTGCACAACTACAACTCGCGCTCGGTAGAGTCGTGGCAAGGACGAACATTCGAGGTGATCTGCCTGCAACACCTCAAACAGATCAAGAAGAAATTAGGCATCAGCGGACTCTCAACAAGTGCCTCTGCGTGGCGGTATGTCGCCCCAGCCGACACCGACGAGCGAGGAGCGCAAATCGACCTCGTCATCGACCGAGCCGACCACATCATCAACCTCTGCGAGATGAAGTTCAGTCTTGCACCCTTCACCATCACAGCAGACTATGAAACACTCTTGCGCAATCGTATGCAGTTGTTCCGTGAAAAGACGAAGACCAGCAAAGCACTGGCATGCACCTTCATCACCGTCTTCGGGTGTGCTGACGGAGCCCATCACGACATAGTAGACAACGAAATAACCGCCGATGACCTTTTCGAGTAGTTGGACTGCAAATAAAAATATCCGAGATAATTGGACTAAATGTGATGTTTTTCGTGCGATTTAGTCCGATTATCTCGGAATTTTCTACAAAACCGATGTTACAACGTTGGCAACACCACCTCTGGAATTATCATTCCTTGTGCCGTCTCATTCCCATCTCTCGAGAAAAACATACAATAATATATTGGCAAATAGGTAATTCCTTCTTTTACAAAAACACGCTGCTCATTGCTCAACACCACCGCCTCGCGAACATGATACTCGGGCGTGGCCAGAAACTTGTCTAACGCACTATGCACCGTGTAATCCTTGCCAGACTTCACCTCGATCGGCAACACCGACAAATGAGCGTAGTCGTCTATCAGATAGTCGACCTCACCCTTCTGCTTGTTGTTGTAATAATGAAGCGTATACCCATGCGCATGCAGCTCCTGAGCCACAACCGACTCATACACAGCACCTAAATTCACACTCCGCTCATCCCTCAACACCGCATTGATATTATTGCCGTAGAGTAGACAAGTCAAGATACCAACATCACTCAAATAGAGTTTCAGCAAACTCTTACTCTCCGACTCAATGAGCGGAAATGACGGACTGCTCACTGCCTGCACTGCCAGTGCCACACCCGAGTTCGTCAAGTATTCAAACTCCTGCGCATAATCGCTGAACTGCTTGTGCGACAGCGTTTTCTCTATATTTTTCACTACAATCCGCTTCTTCTTATTCTCCATATTCGAAGGTATCAAATCGTAGATTTTCCGTATCACCAACTTACGCTCTCCGTCATACTGCGACGCATCAATGCCATACAAAGTATGAATATCTCGCTGAATATCACGCACTTGAGCCATATTTCTACTCTCAACAAATCGATTAATCGCATCGGGCATACCCCCAACCAAAAGATATATACGAAATTGTTGAATCAAATAATTGTGCAACGCATCACTTACAGCCTCTCTACCCAAGAACTTCTTCTGAACCTCGGCAATGACCTGTTCACCACAGCCCGTCGCCCACAAAAACTCCTCAAAATCAAGCGGATACATCTGTCGAATGGCTATACTTCCAATCGGCACAGACGGCGTTTGTGCCAAAGCGACACCCAACTGAGAACCACTCGCCACAAACCGATACCTTCCCTCTTCATTAAGAAATTTCAGCAACGTAAGAAGGTGAGGATAACTCTGTATCTCATCCAAAAATATCAACGTATCTGCCCTCGTTCCGAGATTATCACCTGCTACAATACCCAATTGCAAATAAAAATCATCCGTATTTCCTACAGACGCAAAAATACGACTTCCCTCTTGATCGGCTTTGAGGTTCAACTCCACAAAATGCTTGAAGAGTTTCTTCCCCACATACCGTATCAAGTACGATTTTCCTATCTGCCGAGCCCCATTCACCAAAAGAATTTTATCCTGCTCTTCCGTTAGGAATTTTTCCAAATCTTTAGAAAATTTTCGTCGTAACATAGACCTTCTTCTTTTTGCTTGCAAAGATACTGATTTATAACAATTTACAAAATATCTTAGGAATTATTCCATTGTTTCGTCCCACATTTTAGGGACTTTTTCCGTCAAAATGCACCATAAAAAAGGGACTTTTTCCGTCATTTCGCAGTGTATTTTGGGGACTTTTTCCGAAAACGAACGCAATCGAACCCTATTTTGTTTTCTCCATTTTACAAAATGCACTCTGTTTTGTAAAGTCCATTTTACAAAATATGCTTATTTTTGTAAAGTCCATTTTACAAAACGAAGCGTATGATACAGAAAGAGATTATCAAAGAGATTATTTTGGAAAACCGTCATGAGATAGAACACCAACAAATAGTGCATCGCGACATCGTGATGGAAGAGTTTGCCAACTACGTCTTGATTGGAGTTCGCCGCGCTGGAAAATCATTCTTGCTTTATCAACAGATACAAGAAAACCTAAAGCGAGGCATCACCTGGGACAGCATGCTCTACATCAATTTTGAGGATGAACGTCTCATCGGGATGACGGCACAAGACCTCAACCTCATCCTCGAAGTGCATGGCATGATGTCAGACAAACGCCCGATGCTCTTCCTCGACGAAATTCAAAATATTGATGGATGGGAGAAATTCGCCCGCCGATTAGCAGACAACAAATACCGCGTCTACATAACTGGAAGCAATGCCAAAATGTTGGGCAACGACGTCGCCTCCACCTTGGGCGGCCGCTACATCACCCTGCATATCATGCCCTATAGTTTCAAAGAATTTCTCTTTGCAAACACCATTGCCACAGACAACAACCATCTCGCCACAACCAATGGTAGAGCAGAAGTGCAACGCTATTTCGACAACTACCTCCACTTCGGAGGATTTCCAGAGGGAGCGAAACTGACCTCCAAACGCGACTATATCAACAGCGTCTACCAAAAAATCTATCTTGGAGACATTGCTGCCCGTAACAAAATTGAAAACCAATTCTCGCTTCGTATTCTCTTTCGCAAAATGGCAGAGAGCGTGAAACAACCCATTTCATTCTCTCGCCTTGCCAACGTCGTAGCCTCAACAGGCGCAAAAATCAGCAAACCAACTGTCATCAACTACATAGAGTACTCAAAAGACGCATTTTTCATTTATCCCATCAAAAACATTGCCGACAACCTGATCGACCGTGAAACAAACCCTAAATACTATTTTGTAGACAACGGCATCATCAGTATTCTGGCTATGGATGCGGAAACGACTCTGCTCGAAAACATAGTCGCATTGGAATTGCTACGTCGCCACGGACTCGACGACCGTGTCTTCTTCTACAACAAAAACATTGAAGTAGACTTCTACCTTCCCGACATTGCCACTGCCATACAAGTGAGTCATACCCCCAAAGGCAACGACGAGACCTGGCAACGCGAAACTTCTGCCCTCATCAAACTCTGCAATGTCGTCGACTGCCAGCGACTCCTCATTCTGACCTACGAAATGGAAGAGACGGTCGAAATCAACGGAAAGAAAATCGAACTGCTCCCCGTGTGGAAGTGGCTTTTAAGCAATTCCTAATTCACTTCACCATCCACTCCCCGATCGTCCCCGTTTCCGAAGAGAAACTACAACCGATTTTGAAAATCTTTCGGCTATCTGCTTCATATTCACGAGCGTAGCCCTTTTCTTCAATTTGCTTTAAAGCCTCTTCTGCCGTGCCATCCAATTTGAATTCAAAAATGTAGATGAATTTATCAGTTTCGATGACGCAGTCCACACGGCCTTGGGACTGGCATTTCTCGGTGAAAACGAGATAAGTGGAAATCAGACGGAAGATAAGGTAGAAAGTGTATTGGAAGAAACGC
>CAVGRN010000105.1:0-4953 GCA_963631545.1 Paludibacteraceae bacterium
TGCCGGTCAGCATCAAGTGCGTGCAACGCTCTGCGCCTGCCACCGCCGGGTTCACCAAATAATAATTGAAGTGATACTGGTCGCAGACGATCTCCTCCTGCGCTTGCAAGCGTGTGAAGCCTGCCAGGAGAACGATGATTGTTAATATACGACATTCAAATTTCATCATTATACGCTTTTCATCGGATTAGTAAAAACTATAACACTCATCACGAAGTACGATTGTACATAGTTGGACAAAGATAGTTATAAATCTTAAAAAAACAAAAAATGCACTTTTTTTCAGATTTAAATTTTTATATGCCGCTCCACCTATCAGACGACACCCAAAACATCTCTCTATCAATTGATTACGTCAAGAATTCATCATTCCAAAAACGTTTTTGACATCTCATTTAAAAATTCAGAAATAAAAAAGCCCCCCGAGCCACCAAGACCCAGGGAGCCAAACAACAATAAAATCTATGAAATTATTTCTTGTTCAAGTAGAGGTCAACCTCAACGGCACAAGCTACGGTGCAACCCACCATTGGATTGTTACCGATACCGAGGAATCCCATCATCTCGACGTGTGCAGGGACTGAAGAAGAACCTGCGAACTGAGCGTCGGAGTGCATACGACCCAGCGTGTCGGTCATACCGTATGAAGCGGGACCGGCAGCCATATTATCTGGGTGCAAGGTACGGCCTGTTCCACCACCCGATGCAACAGAGAAGTACTCTTTGCCAGCCAAGATACGCTCCTTCTTATAGGTTCCGGCAACTGGGTGCTGGAAACGAGTTGGGTTGGTAGAGTTACCAGTGATGGAAACATCCACATCCTCTTTCCACATAATGGCTACACCCTCGCGCACATCGTCTGCGCCGTAGCAGTTGACAGTGGCACGCTCGCCATTGGAGTAAGCGGTTTTGTTCACAACCTTGAGCTCGCCTGTGTAGTAGTCGAACTTAGTTTGAACGTAGGTGAAACCGTTGATACGGGAGATGATCATAGCGGCATCCTTGCCAAGACCGTTCAAGATGCAGCGCAAAGGTTTGTCGGCAGGTCTTGATTTGTTAGCCATCTTAGCGATTTTGATAGCACCCTCGGCAGCGGCGAACGACTCGTGTCCGGCGAGGAAAGCGAAGCATTTAGACTCAGGGGAAAGGAGGCGGGCAGCCAAGTTTCCGTGGCCGATACCCACCTTACGGTCGTCGGCAACAGAGCCAGGGATGCAGAACGACTGGAGGCCTTCGCCGATGTACTTAGCAGCCTCGACAGCGTCTTTTGCCTTTTCCTTCAATGCGATGGCGGTACCAACAACGTAAGCCCACTTAGCGTTCTCGAAGCAGATCATTTGTGTTTCCTCACAAGTCTTGTAAGGGTCGAGACCGGCAGCGTCGCAGATTTTGTTAGCCTCTTCGATAGAGGAAATGCCATGTTGTTTCAGACAAGCCTCAATCTGGTTGATGCGGCGGTCTTGCGATTCAAACTTTACTTCTCTAATCATATACTGTTTCCTCCTTATTCTTTACGTGGGTCAATAGATTTAACTGCGCCATCCTCTGGTTTGGTGCGTCCGTAAGTACCGGTAACGCTCTTCAGAGCCTCGTCGGCAGGCGTGCCTTTCTTCACGGCATCCATAAATTTGCCCATGTGAACGAACTCGTAACCGCAAACTTGGTCGTCTTTGTCGAGGAACATCTTGGTGATGTAACCTTCGGTGAGTTGCAAGTAGCGAGTACCCTTAGCCTTCGTTCCGTAGAGAGTACCCATCTGGCCGATGAGACCCTTACCCAAGTCCTCCAAGCCGGCGCCGATAGCCAAACCGCCCTCAGAGAAAGCTGACTGGGTGCGACCGTAAACGATCTGAAGGAAAAGTTCCCTCATAGCGGTGTTGATAGCATCGCACACGAGGTCTGTATTCAAAGCCTCGAGGATAGTCTTGCCTGGGAGAATCTCAGAAGCCATAGCGGCTGAGTGGGTCATACCGGAGCAGCCGATAGTCTCGACCAAGCACTCTTCAATGACACCGTCCTTCACGTTGAGCGTAAGCTTGCAAGCACCCTGCTGAGGAGCGCACCACCCCACACCGTGGGTAAGACCTGAAATATCTTTGATTTCCTTTGCTTGAATCCACTTTCCCTCCTCTGGGATTGGAGCAGGACCATGGTTAGGACCTTTGGCAACACAGCACATCTGTTGCACTTCATGCGTATAAACCATAACTTTGCTTTTTATGAAATTAGTTATAAATAGACATTATTATACATAGACTTTACTCGGACAAATGACAGGCGACACGCCCCACATCAAACCTAAAACACGTTACACAAGGGACGGCGGAAGCCCATTCACAAGCAATCAGCACATAAGTGACAAATCGGACACAAAAGAAAAGAAAAAATCGGATATGGCAAAATTTATGAGAAAGGAAGATTGAAAATTGATTTCCAATGGCAGATTCGGGGAATTATCCCCGCAAAAGTTCAGAAAATCACCGTGGATTTCTACATTTGCATATACATATTTATATGTTTGATGAAAATGACCAACGAGATTCGCAACATTGCCACCATTACAAAGTATAACGACCTATTGGGCGTGGAAACACTCCACCCCTTAGTGAGCGTGATCAACCTGTCAGAGCTGAAACCTATGCGACATTTGCGGCACACATTCGGTTTCTACGCCATCTTTCTAAAAGACACAACCGCCTGCGGCGCACTAATGTACGGGCGGCAGACTTACGACTACCAGAAGGGGACGATCGTCTGCATCGCTCCCGGGCAGGTGGCTGGCTCGGACGACAACGGAGAGGTGTTCCAGCCCAAAGGTTGGGCGTTGCTCTTCCACCCCGACCTGATATACGGGACGCACCTCGGGCGCAACATCCGCGAATACACCTACTTCTCCTACGAAGTGAACGAGGCACTCCACATCTCGGACCGCGAGCGAGCCGTGTTCCTCGACTGCTTGGAGAAGATCCAGCAGGAATTGGAACACTCCATTGACCGATTGAGCAAACGTCTGATTTCCACCAACATAGAACTATTATTAGACTATTGTCTTCGATTCTACGAGCGACAGTTCATCACCCGTGAGGAGGTGAACAAGGACATCGTAACACGGTTCGACCAACTTTTGGACAGTTATTTCGACGGAAAAGAAGCAGAGAAAAACGGCTTGCCAACGGTGAAATACTGCGCCGAAAAGCTCTTTCTATCGCCCAACTACTTCGGGGATCTTATCAAGAAAGAGACCGGACGGACAGCCCAAGAGTTCATACAAAACAAGGTGGTTGACATCGCCAAACAACAGATCTTCGACCCGAAAAAATCCATCAGCCAAATCTCATTTGAGTTGGGATTCCGTTACCCTCAACATTTCACCAGAATGTTTAAAAAGGTGGCGGGACGAACGCCAGCGGAGTATCGGGGGAAGTGAAGGGAGAAATTAGAGCAAAGTTCTTAGATTTTTGATTTTTACAGTTTGAAAATGATTTTGAGATGGAAATATTTCTTTATGTAGTTAGTGGAGTTCTGATTCTATGCGGATTCTTGGGTTGCATTGTACCCATGCTGCCGGGCGTGCCAATGGCGTTTGTGGGCATCGTCTTACTACACCTAACGGATGCCGTTCAGTTTAGCAATACGGAATTAGCGGTGTTTCTGGCACTTACCATTCTAACACAAGTAGCAAACTACTTTCTGCCCGTGTGGTTGACGAAAAAGTTCGGGGGAAGCAAACTCGGCACATACGGCAGCCTCGTGGGTCTGATTGTCGGGTTCTTCTTCGGTCCGCTGGGAATGATTGTCGGTCCGATGATTGGTGCGTTCGTGGGAGAATTGCTCAACAGCAACGAGCTGAATGTGGCTGTAAAAGCAAGTCTCGGCTCGTTCATTGGCTTCATCTGCAATATGGGTCTTGGACTGATTGTGTCGGGAATCTTCCTTTGGGAATATCTGAAAGAGATGATGGAAGGCGTTTGGCGGATAAATTAGAAGGAAGGAATCCAAAAAACGGAGGAAGCGCCGACACGCCTCGGACAAGTTCCAAAATATGCGTATATTTACGCAATTGTTTGTAAGAAAGTAAAATATGAGCCACACCGAAGACCGATATATTAGTTTGCTGACCGATTTCGGGTTCAAGCGCATCTTTGGCACCGCGCCAAACAAAGACCTGCTGATCGACTTCCTCAACTCCCTTTTCGACGGGGAGCAGGTCGTTACGGACGTACAATACCTAAACAGCGAACACGTGGGCGACGTCTGCATTGAGCGGAAAGCAATATTCGACGTGTACTGCGAAAACGAGAAAGGGGAAAAATTCATCGTGGAGATGCAGAACGCATTCCAGCAGTTTTTCAAAGACAGGTCGCTTTACTACTCCACATTCGCCATCCGTGAGCAAGCGCCAAAGGGCATGAACTGGGACTTCGAACTGTCTCACGTCTACGTCGTCGCGCTTATCAACTTCGACATGCACGAGGAATCGTTCCATCCCGAAGACATCAGCCACGATGTGGGTTTGTTAGACAAGAAAACGCACAAAGTGTTCTCCGACAAACTGACATTCAAATACGTCGAGATTGCCAAGTTCACCAAATCGGAGGAGGAGTTGGAAACGCCTTTCGACAAGTGGCTCTTCATCCTGCGGAACCTGTCGAGGTTAGACGCGCAGCCGGCCGCCCTGAAGGAGAAAGTGTTCAACAAGCTCTTCAAGGAGTCTGAGATCGCAAAGTTCAACAAGCTGGAACTTCATGAATACGAAGACAGCGTCAAAGCTTACCGCGACCTGAAAAACTCGCTCGACACCGCCATACGGCAAGGCAGAGAGGAGGGACACGCGGAAGGATTGGCGGAAGGATTAGAAAAAGGGATGGCGAAGGGGCAAGCTAAAATCAAAGCGATTGTCCAATCTATGCTCTCCAAGGGAATGCCGATAGAGACGATTACCGAGCTAACGGG
>CAVGRN010000106.1:0-4907 GCA_963631545.1 Paludibacteraceae bacterium
TGATGCAGAAATATGTGGGCGAGAGTGAGGAACGCATGCGTGCTGCCATCAAGATTGCCGAGGCTGCCGCTCCTTGCGTGCTTTGGATTGATGAAATTGAGAAGGCTTTTTCGGGAGCAGACGGGGGTGGTTCGGGCGACGGAGGCACCTTGCGCCGTATGTTCGGTTACTTCCTTTCGTGGATGCAGGAGAAAACGAGCAGTGTATATGTGGTTGCCACGGCAAACAGCGCCAGCCATTTGCCTCCCGAATTGAAGCGTAAAGGACGTTTTGATGAGATTTTCTATGTGGATCTTCCGAAAAACGAGGAACGCGAGGCGATTTTCAAAATCCACTTGAAAAAGCATAAGCAAGAAGGAAGAATTACGGATTTCGAGAGTATCATAAAGGAAACGGATGGTTACAGCGGTGCGGATATCGAATCTGTTGTCAATGATGCCGTGGAAGAGTGTTTCATAGATAAGAAGACGCTGACCGAGAAAATCCTTTTGGATGTGATAAAGAATACCCAAAGCATCAGCAAGACGTGTAGCGACCAAATCAAGAAAATGAGAGATGAGGTGGCAGACAGCAGTTTCAAGGATGCGAACACAGGAAAAGTAAGTGAAAAAAAGAAAAAAGACTAAGGAAATATGACAGTAGAAGAATTTATAAAGAAATGGCAGGAGGAAAACCCTCTGGAAAAAGCAGCGAAAAAACTGTTTGAGGGTGCGTTGTGTGGCGAGTTTTATATTGGTGAAAATAGAAAGGTGCGTTTTTCAAGAGGAAATTTGCAGTTTAATGCACAGGAAGGAACTCATGCAGCGGCAGACTCTCCGTGTGTGCAAGGCACATGGCGTTTTGCTGAGAACCAATATGATTACATTGGCAAGCTCAATGAAAAAATATCCGGCGGTTACAAAGGTTGGGTAGACCTTTTCGGTTGGGGAACCAGTGGGTGGAATAGTGGTGCGAAGGCTTATCAGCCGTGGGCAACATCAGATGAGAGTGAAAGTTATTATCCTGGAAATAATGCGGATAATGACCTCACAGGTAATTTTGTCAATGCGGATTGGGGTGTCTACAACGCCATCTCCAATGGAGGGAATAAGCCAGGAAAGTGGAGGACGCTTACCACACAGGAGTGGCAGTACCTTTTTTCTCATAATGATTGGACAATGGGGAAAGTGGCGGGAACACTTTGCTTCTTGTTGTTACCCGAAGGGTTTAACGCCCCGCAGGGTATAACAGTTGTTCGGTTGAATGATTCATCGTTTACGGAAAGTCAATATTCGTCTAATGTATATAATGCCGGGCAGTTTAAAAAGTTGGAGGAGTTGGGTGTTGTGGCGTTGCCTTGCGCTGGCTACCGCGACGGTACGTCGGTGTACTATGTCGGGTCTTTCGGCCTCTATTGGTCGTCTTCTGCCTACAATTCCAACGGCGCCTACAGTTTCTACTTCCATTTGACGGGGGGTGTATCGTCCAGCAATGACAGCCGGAACTACGGGAACAGCGTCCGCATTGTCCAGGATGTTCTCAAATGAATGGGAGACCGTCCCCCAAGGGCGGTCTCCTCAGAAACTCGCGGAGGCAAGTAGTATGGAAATAAGTGCGGGGGAAATCAGACCCAAAGAAGCGAGCCGGAAGGAGTGGGGATGCAGTGTCCGATTAGTTAGTAATATCGAGGCAGTGGTCCACAGACTGTGAAAAGACTCTCGCGAAGCGAGAAAAAAAATTTTAAAGAAATCTATATTTTGTTGCTTATGCAACAAAATTACAAGTGCACATAAATGACATTAAAAGAAGTGTTGGAGCAGGAGAAGGCACGCCCCCTCCCTCTGATTTATCTTTACAAGGAAGGCACATTCTTCAAGGCATACGAGAAGAGTGCATTCTACCTCAGCACTATGCGCGGGCTCAAGCCAATTAAGCGGTGGTGCAAGATGCTCGGGTGCGAGTATGTTACGGCGGGCTTCCCCATAGGCAGTGTTGCGAAGTTCTTGCCCGAGGCGACGGTCGAGGAGGATCATCTCCAATATACCGACGAGGAGTGGGGCTTTCCACTTTACGACCGACCCATCGAGTTCGCCAAGTGGAAAGAGGCACTTCCCATTCTCGCTCCCAAAAAGAAATCGGAGGAGGAAGGCAAGCAGCCAATGGTTACCGCCGAGATATTGAGCGAGGTGGGCGATAAGGGTTCGCACGAGATGCTTTCCGTCTTCAAACGTATCTACGACCTTCTGTTGCGTTTCACAAAGCAGCGTGTACACCTCGACCGAGAGTATCGCTACACCATCGGGCAGTCTGTTTTCGAACGCCTTATGGCTCTGTTGCTTGGGGTTTACAATGCGAATGCTGCCAGGGGTGCGGAGCAGAAACTCGCCGTCATCCGACAAATGATGGAAACAATGGCGGAGGTGAAAATATATTTCCGTCTGCTTTGCGATACGAAGCAGATCTCCGTGAAGAGTTTCTCCCACACTGTCGAGGATTTGGTGGCGATAGAAAGGGAACTGAAAGGTTGGGCGGCACACCAAAAGAGGTGAGTTCCTGCTCTTCTGAAGTGCCATGTGCCAAAAGAAAAAAAGTGTTGTCGCTGAGGCGCAGCATCGGTTAGAGAACGCTCTTTTCGGGAGTGCCATCGTCCGAGTGGAAAGACTGTCGGTGGCAGAGTGAGTGAAAAAGAGTACAAGATCGGTAACCCGTCTGCCCCTTCTGCAAGGAGGGGCGGATATATCAGAGAGGTGTATGGGTATAAGGCGTAAATCCGACCGTAGCCCGAGTTGGCGCGGCGTTGTATGAACCATACACCGAAGTCTTGCTTTCGCGCATCCTTTGTGGTGCGATAGAGCCATTCAAGCAGGAGGTTACTAAAATGGGTGTTGTGGCGTTGCCTTGCGCTGGAAACCGCAACGGAACGTCGGTGAACAATGTCGGGTCGAACGGCAACTATTGGTCGTCTTCTGCCAACAATTCCAACAACGCCAACAGTTTCTACTTCCATTCAACGGGGGTTGAATCGTCCAACAATGACAACCGGAACAACGGAAACAGCGTCCGCATTGTCCAGGATCTTGTAGTGGAGCATTTTCTGCAAGGTGGGTGCAGTGCTTTGAGCGTTGCACCCACTTTTTTTGATTTTGTAACAAATTGAGAATAAATACGATATGGACTTGAAGGCAGACCTGTTCCAAGCATATTTAGACGCGCGCCGTAACAAGCGGAACACATCGTCGCAGTTGCGGTTTGAGTTTAATCTGGAGCATAATCTCATTGAGCTTTATGAGGAATTGGTTGACCGTCGCTACAAGCCACGTCCCTGTACCTGCTTCATTATTGAAGATCCAGTGAAGAGGGAGGTCTTTGCAAGCGACTTCCGCGACCGTGTGGTGCACCATCTTTATTACAACTATGTCGCGCCTGTTTTTGAGCGCACTTTCATCTATGATTCCTATTCTTGCCGTGAGGGTAAGGGGACGCTTTTCGGCATTGAGCGTTTGGAACACCATTTGCGTTCTGTTACTAACAACTATACTCGTGAGGCTTATATTTTGAAACTTGATATTCAGGGTTATTTTATGAATATCCGTCGCGATTTGTTGCTTGAAAAGGTTTTAGGGACATTGGATAAATACTGGAGTCGGAAAGTCGGCAATACGGATTCTCAACCAGGCTTTAATGCATTGACGTGGGCGGATGTTGTACCTCGTGATCTCATAGAGTGGCTGAGTCGGGTCATCATTTTGAAAGATCCTCTGAAAGATTGTATAATTCGAGGAAAGAAGAACGATTGGAAGAATTTGCCCCCGTCCAAATCATTGCGTTGTTCTCCTCAGAATGTGGGTTTGCCCATAGGCGATCTCACTTCGCAACTTTTCAGCAATGTGCTGCTCAATGACCTCGATTGGTATGTTACGCACACGCTCGGTTTCGCTCACTATGGTCGTTACGTTGATGATTTCTATCTTTGCTCAACAAATAAACTTGCATTGAAACGGGCAATAGGGGGGATACGGATATTTTTGGCAGACAGAGGATTGACACTGCACCCCAAGAAAATTGTCCTACAAAGAGCAGACGAACGCATACGTTTCCTTGGTGCGGAAATCTATCCCTATTACAGGTGGGTTCGCAGTCGCACAGTGGTTAAATTCAACAATGCCATCAATGAAATTATGTGTCAAAATGCTCAAAATCAACTTACTGAT
This sequence comes from Paludibacteraceae bacterium, assembly GCA_963631545.1. GTDB lineage: Bacteria > Bacteroidota > Bacteroidia > Bacteroidales > Paludibacteraceae > UBA1181. Next base: position 4,191 of record CAVGRN010000106.1, read on the forward strand.
GAACAAAAACAATATGTTGTTTCTGTTCTCAAATCCTATTTAGGATATCTCTCTCATTTCTGTGCTAAGCAACTTTCATCAATGAGTGCGAGCAGGATCCCCATCCTTGGCGTGTTAAACCATCACTGATTGCGGTGATAAAAGTGGCTTTCAAAGGTAAAGGGTACAAACAAAAGGAGGCGGCAAAAGCTATTGGTGTTTCTGCTACTGCATTTAGTGATATCTTGCATGGCCGCCGTGCCATTACATTCGACCTTGCAAGGAATATCTACCATGTGTTTGGCGTGCCTGCGAAGGTGATATTAGAGTGAATTTCCTTATCGGTAGAATTTAGTGATTTCTCTCGTCACGGCTAAGCCAAAAGTAAACTGGTCTTGGCTCGTCTTGCTTGATGAAAAGTATCGAATTCTTACTCTAACATTCCCTTTAACTGTTCTGCACTCACCTTCGTAACCTTCGCAATCTCCTCCACGGACATTCCCGCCAGCAGCATAGACTGAGCCATTGAACGGATCATTTGGTTCTGCTCATCCACCTTCTTTCCCAATGCTTTCAGTTTCGCATCTCTGCTGTCGATTTCAGAGAAGAACTCCTCTTCAACATTCATCTGGCGGCGGAGATCTGCCGATGCGGATGCCTCATACAGTTTTTGGATGACATACTGTACATCGTCGTTCTCGGAATATTCGTTGGCATCAATCTGGATGGTCTGACGGT
>CAVGRN010000107.1:0-4870 GCA_963631545.1 Paludibacteraceae bacterium
CCGCCACCGTTGCAGTCAGAGGGTCTATTGAATACATCGGCAAACCAGGTGTGCCAGAGGAAGAACTGGTCGTTGGCTTGTATGTTGATGTCGGAGAGGTCTACACTGCAACCGGTTTCTTTTAGTTGTTGCTTGATGTTGTCGTGGATCTCTGCTACCAATTGCGCCTTCTTTTGGTGGTCTGCCTCGCCATAATATTGGTTGATTTTGTCGTTCAACTGCTTGCGCAACACGTCGAGGTTGTCATCGAAAATGGTCATCTGCATTCCTTCTGCCTTCTCTTGCTTTACGGCTGCTATCTTGCTCAGGTCTTCGCCTCGGTAACTCTCGAGCAGGGAGTTGCCTTGCATAATCTTGAAGTCGAGGTTGGGCAGGGTCTGCGGCTCGGTCTCGTCCACCACGAGCGAGAGCCAGAAGCGCAGGCGGGCAATGTCTACCGCACCGCGCTCGATGTCCACACCATAGATGTTGTTTTGGATGATGTGCCGCTTGATGTCCGCCGCGTTGTCGAAATTCTCGATAGCCCCACGGCAGAGGAACAACTCTTTGAGCAAGCCCATAGGGAAGGCGCCCGAACCGATGGCGGGGTCGCAGATCTTCACATTCTTGAGCCGTTCGTCCACTTGTTGCGCAAGGTGGGCGTCCACATCGCACAACGCCTTCACATCGTAGGTTTTCACAAAGGTCTCAATGGCTTTCTGCTTTGCCTCGTCGTCCACGTTGGTGTTGAGGTATGCCGTGAGCGACTGGCGGCACATATAGCGCACAATCTCCTTCGGGGTGTAGAACGCGCCTTTGTCTTTGTTGTCTTCCAACAGGTTTTCGAAGATGCGGCCCAGCATTTCGGGGTCCACGCCCACTTGCGCGTCGTCGGGGTCGTTCTCGTCTATCGTGAAGTTGTATTGGCTGAGGAAATCGAGGAGCGATTGGAACAGTTCGCTTGGAAACTGGATGTTCTTTTGGTCGCACGCGTCTTTCTCAAAGAGTCCGCCGTTGAGGTAAGGGATGCGCACGCGGTTGCAGCCCATGATGGGGACATCTGTGTAGAAGAGGCATTTCGCGCCGCGGTCGGTGTCCAATGCGTCGGAGAAGAGCGGTTCGAGCACGCTGTCGAGGAAGTCGGCTTTCTGTTCGTCGTTGGCGTTTTCGAAGAGGTGGAGCATGAAGTCTTGGTCGCCCTCGCCCCAATTGCCGTTTTCAGGCACGCCCATCCAGCCTTTTTTCTGCAAGAAGTGGAGGAAGACGATGCGGCCGAGCAGTTTTTTTACATAGTCGCGCACAAGTTTGTCGTCGCAGTCGAAAGCGGGATAGTAAACGGGGTGAGGTTCGTGCGAGACGGTTTCCTCCCACTTACCCCCTTTCTTGACGAATTTTTTGCCGGTGATGAACTCCACGAAACGCTCGTAGTGCAGTTTGTATTTGGAGAAGAACTCGTCGGAGAGGGCATCCACCGAGAACGCCACCTTGATATCCTCATTATCCACCTCCGCGCCCTTCTCCATCAGTTTAGAGAAGTTTTCTGCCACGGTGCGGCAGCTTTGGTTGGGGCCAAGCATGAAAGTGTAGCGTTTGCTGTCCGTCAGGTCGGTGCTGCTGCCACGGCTGCAGAAGGTGAAACGCCAGTCCCAGTTGCCCGAATTGTCATAGTGGAAAATCATAAAGGCGCAGGAGTGCGTGGGCAACGCCCTGCGTATGAGTTGCTGTATGCCAACGCGGTTGCGGAGCATCTTGATGCGGTCTGCCACCTTGACATCGTAGATATAGAGCGTGCTGAAAGGCATGTTCACCTCTCCCACATTGGCGATGGACGAGATGCCCGTGTGGAGCGCCACTTTGCGGTATTCGTCCGTAATCAGCTCCTGGTCATACTTATCAACAAAGTTCGCCTCGCCCCAAATGGGGTAAATCACATTCCTGAGGAACGCCTCCCTCCCCGGGTACATCTGCTGGAAAAACTCTCTCAGACCGTCTACTCTATCCATTGCTTCTTTCTTTTCGTTGTTATTACAAAAATAGTAAATAATGCGCTACTTGCATAGCGAGATGTACACCTCCGCCTTTCCGCTCTTGCGTTCCACCCGCTGCACCAGTTTGGCGAGTTCGCGGGTCAGCACCTCGTCAATCTGCTCGGGCGATAGGCCGAAAAGGTCTGTCCCATCGTTCACTTCATTTATCTTTATCACCTTTTTAATGACGTCGGTGTTTCCATTCCTGACAAGGTCGTAGGCTTGCTGAAGGAGTGTTTTCGAGTGGTCGGAAATATTTTTGTCCTTCCACTCGTGGATGATGTCTTTGGCCTTTTCAATATTTTTGGTTTCCGTTTTGCGGGTGGTGATGCGGTCTAAGGCTATCTGCACGGTTTTGAGGGCATCTTCCCGTATCGAGGCGTAGTTTGCCGGCAGGTCTCCGCGCCGGGCTTCCACGAGGGGCTTCGCCTGCTCAAACATATCTACGTTGGAGAGTATTTCAGCACGCCCGTCGGCACCCACTTTGGCAAACATACCGGTGAGTTTTGGCGTGCGCACCAGGAAGAAGGAAGCGTTTTCCGCAAGGGGGTGCGTGGCGACCTCCAAACCGTCGTTCCGCTCCACAATCTGCTGATAGCGGAGGGGGAATGTATTTTTGTAAGTTTTCAGTTCGTCAATATACTTCTGCAAAGGAGACTCTTCGCCGTTCACCTGCTTGTTGAGGTCGTAGTGCATCACCTCCTCGTCTTGGGTGAATACTTGGCTATCCTCGCCGAAAAGGGTGTGGAACGACTGCAGTTTGGTGTAAGCCTTGTTGACGAGTTGTATCTGGGCGTCGCCTTGCGCGCTGGGCATGAAGTTGTAGACGTAGACCGTGTCGGCGGTGGAGCCGATGCGGTTCACACGGCCAATGCGTTGCATGAGGCGGGTGGCGTTCCAAGGCGTGTCGTAGTTGAGGATGCAGTTGGCGCGGTGCAGGTTGATACCCTCGGCAAGCACCTCTGTGGTAACAATCACCGAGAAGTCGTCTTTCCATTCGCCGTCATAGTTGGCGTCGAAGTTCTCGCGGATGATATGCTCTTTTTCTGCGCGGTTTTGGGCTGTGATAGCCAGTACTTTAAGATTTTTGTCTATTCTGCTGATGGTGCGCGATATGGCATCGACAGTATCTTTCGCCTCACTGAAAATCACCAATTTCTGAGCCTTGTTTGTTTTTGGATTGAACAAGACGGGTTTGAGCGACTCTTTGAAAGTCTCCAATTTCGGGTCGTAGTCGTAGACATCCCATCTTTTAGAAAGCATCTCGATGAGAGCCTTGTCTTTCTGCAACAGTTTGATATAGTCGGGGTTGAAATCAGAACGATGCACTTCCCTGTTTCTATGCTTATCGTTCTTTAGTTTGTCATTCAACTTTTTGATTTTCTTACGAATATCGTCGGCACACTCTTCGAACGTGCAAATTCGCCCATCTTTTTCCAAATATTTCTCTTTGTCGAGTTCTTTGTTGACATCGATGTCTGGGCAGATGAAAATCGTATCGTTTTCCCACATCTCGATCATGTTCTCTGTGCTTTGTTTGAGGTTTCTGAGCGAATTTTTGAAGGCTGGGAAACTGCTTTCCAGACGCTTCACGAGCAAGATTTGCATAATGTTCGCCAACTGATTGGAGATGCGCTCCGTACTTAAGTTGCGATACTGGTAGATTTTACGGATTTCGGGGTCTTTCAGATATTCGATGGCACGATAGCGGTAATACTGCACGGTGTTTTCGTTTACCTTGTCATCGTCAGCCCGTGGAGAAGCAATGGCATCCATTGTCTGCGCAAAGAGATTAGCCATTTCGTCCTCCATCGCATAGTCTAAGCTGTGCGGACCGCTGATTTTTGGAAACTTAATCTTACTGTCTTTGTAATAATTGATGATGTCTGTGCGCGTGCGGCGTACAAGGATGTCTTCCAGGACGCAGGAGCGTATATTTTCTGATATTTCCTTCAATGCGGTTTTACGTTCTTCCTTCTCTTTGTCTGTCTGCACTTTGAGGTTTCCAGATTCATCTTTTGGAATCGAGATCAGAGATTTATAGGTTTTGTTTATTTCGCCGAAGAAATTCTCGAGGTTTCCGCCTTTCGCCTTTTTGAGGGTGGAGTCTGTGCGGTTTCGCTCGAAGAGGTTAATCTGGTTTTGGAGGTCGCTCGGGCGGTTGTTTTGCGGTGTGGCGGAAAGCAGTCCGATGTATGGGTAAACGCCTGTGTCTGAGCCTATTTCGCCAATCAACTGGTCTAAGGCCCTATACATGTTCGTGTTGCTGTTACGGAATTTATGGCTCTCGTCGATGATGATTAATCCGTAATTCTTATGTTCTAAGTTGGATTCGAAATCGCCGTCAGAGCAGTCAATCTCCTCACCCTCCAACACTTCCAGCGCGCCGTCCTCCTCGTCAAAGAAGCCGTTTTTGCCGATCAAATTCTTGATGCTACCCGTAGTGATGAAGTCGATGTTGTCTTTCATCTTCACGGTGGCGTTCTTGTCGAACTTCTCAATGGTGTGTTTCCAAGACGATTTAATGGCAGGGGGCGACACAATCAGCACTTTTTTCTCGCGGAGGTTCTCGGAGTCGTCATTGGGAAGTGTCAAGAAGTGCTTGATAATCAGCGTGCCGACGATGGTTTTACCCAATCCCACGACATCAGCCAGCATAAAGCCACCGTGTTCCTTCATAATCGTGAAACACTGCTTCACGGCCTCAACCTGATAGTCTAACGGATGATAATTTTCGGGCAGGTAACTCTCAATCATCTTCTGTTGATCATAGTCTACTATGCTACCCAATTTATAACTCAACACCTTGATATACAACTCGTAAGGCGTCAGCGGAGTGTCTGTTGCCACTGGTTTGTCCGCCT
>CAVGRN010000108.1:0-4800 GCA_963631545.1 Paludibacteraceae bacterium
CAGCGGAAACATTCCTATCTGAAATTTCTGGCACAAGTGCCACTTTTTTCAGATGTGCTATTGAAGAATGACATTGGGGTTTAGTAGAAAATCAAAGAGGTTGACGATGAGGATGCCCTGCTCGTTGTGGTGGGTCGCGACGTTGTCTTTCACGATGATGATTTTCCTGAAATTGTCCGGTATATGTCTTAGAGAAGCAGATTCTTGATCTATTTTTTCCTGCGTGGGCATAGAGAGTGCCGATTGAATGTAGTAGCGGTTGCTGCCGTAGTTGCAGACAAAATCCACCTCCAACTGGCGGCGCATGGGGTTCAAGCTCTCCTCTCGGGTGCGCACCTCGACGCAGCCCACGTCGACGAGAAAACCCCTTGCGCGCAGCTCGTTGTAGATGATGTTTTCCATAATGTGCGTCTCCTCTATCTGGCGGAAGTCTAACAACGCGTTGCGGATTCCGATGTCGGAGAAGTAGTATTTAGGCAGCGTGCCGATGTACTTCTTGCCTTTAATGTCGTATCTCATAGATTTTTCCACCACGAAGGCATCTTGCAGGAATTTGAGGAAGCGGCATATCGTTTCGTGAGACAAGTCCGTTTTGCCGACACTTTTGAAAGTGTTACTCAGTTTGCTGGGGTTTGTGGGAGAGCCGATGGAGGAAGCCAAGATGTGCGTCAAGGTGTCGAACTCATCGGTCTTCTTTATGTCGTTTCTTTCAATAAGATCTCTGAAATACGTTGTTTCGTAGACCTTGCGAAGATAGTCCATTTTCTTTGGAATGCTGTCGAACGAGAGAACTTGGGGAAGTCCGCCGTAAGTGCTGTACTCCCTCCACGCATCCTCTTTCGAACCGTTGTATGCCGATGAGAACTCGGCGAAGGTCAGCGGCCATACGCGGATTTCGTCGCCGCGCCCGCGGAATTCCGTGGCAATGTCCGAAGAAAGGAATTTGGAGTTGCTGCCCGTAACGTAGACGTCCACGTTATCTATGTGCAGCAGGCTGTTCAGAGCCTTGACGAAATCGCCAACCATTTGCACCTCGTCTAAAAGCACATAGTGCATATCGCCGTCCGTTATTTTGCTTTTTATGTGAAGGACAAGACGCTTCGCGTCCAAATAATCCTCGTTCAGCACATCGTCCAAAGCCAAGGCAATGATATGCTTGTCGTCCACCCCGTAGGCGTGTAGATATTCTGTAAACAATTTGAACAGCAAATATGATTTTCCGCACCGCCGGATGCCCGTGATGATTTTGATCATCCCGTTGTGCATCCCGCCCACAACATGGTTGAGATATAGATTCCTGTTGATTCGCATAACTCCTATCTGAAATTCCTGGCACAAGTGTCACTTTTTTCAGATGCAAAATTAAAAATTCTGCGGGAAAAAGCAAGAAATGGGGAGATTTGAACTTTTCACGTTGGCCGGTGTAGACATCTGGGCGGCATTTGGCGGTAGGCGTGCTTTGCCATTGTCGCGACATTTCTTTACCTTTGTGGAATCCTTATAAAAGAAAGAGCTTAGAGATGACGAAAATATCAGTCGCAGGAACAGGATATGTGGGTTTGAGCATCGCCACATTGTTATCGCAACACCATAAGGTGACGGCAGTTGACGTGATTCCGGAGAAAGTGGAGTTGATCAACCAGCGGAAGTCGCCCATCCAAGACGAATACATCGAGAAGTACCTTGCCGAGAAGCAGTTAGACCTCACTGCCACCACCGATGGCGCAGCGGCATACAGCGATGCAGACCTTGTGGTCATCGCCGCCCCTACCAACTACGACCCCCAGCGCAACCACTTCGACACAAGCCACGTGGAAGAGGTGATAGAGCTTGTGCGTAGCGTCAACCCCCGTGCCACGATGATCATCAAGTCGACCGTGCCTGTGGGCTATACCGAAAGTCTTTACAAGAAGTATGGGCAGGATCTCAACCTCTTGTTCAGTCCCGAGTTCCTCCGCGAGAGCAAAGCGTTGTATGACAACCTTTATCCGTCGCGCATCATTGTGGGAGTGCCTAAGGCTGAGCGTTGCGGGATCACTGCCGACCATGCCGCCGCGTTAGGCGCGACCGCCCGCCAGTTTGCCGCTTTCTTGCAGGAGGGGGCGATCAAAGAGAACATCGACACGCTCTTCATCGGTTTGACCGAGGCCGAGGCGGTGAAACTCTTCGCCAACACCTACCTTGCGCTCCGCGTCAGCTACTTCAACGAGTTGGACACCTACGCCGAGATGAAGGGGTTAGACACGCAAGCCATCATCCAGGGAGTGGGCTTGGACCCTCGCATCGGCAACCACTACAATAACCCAAGCTTCGGCTACGGCGGCTACTGCCTGCCGAAGGACACCAAGCAGCTCCTCGCCAACTACGAGGATGTGCCGCAGAATATGATGAGCGCCATTGTGGAGAGCAACCGCACCCGCAAGGATTTCATCGCCGACCGTGTGTTGCAGAAAGCGCACTACTACGACTATAACAGCCGTGGCACCTACAAACCTTCCGAAGAGAAGACCTGCACCATTGGTGTCTACCGCCTGACGATGAAGAGCAACTCCGACAACTTCCGCCAGAGTTCCATCCAGGGCGTGATGAAGCGTATCAAGGCAAAAGGTGCGGTGGTCATCATCTACGAGCCTACGTTGGAGGATGGCAGCACCTTCTTCGGCAGTGTCGTTGTGAATGATATGGCGAAGTTCAAACAGCAGTCTGACGCCATCATCGCCAACCGCTACGACGCTTGTTTGGATGACGTCTGCGAGAAAGTCTACACACGCGATATCTTCAAGCGCGATTAGCATCCGCACTGGAGAGATATCGCCCGAGAATCTTGCAAATTACCCAAAATCAATGGAATCTGCCACTTTTCTAAAATTGATAAAAGTCAATTTCTAAGTAGCCTGTATTCCAAAATGTTGAGGGTTAGTTTGTCCTGTTTTGCGTAAATCTGACCACGTTTCAGATTTTTAAAGCATTGAAAATTAGACAATTAAATAGTTTGATGAAATTTTTTCTGAAAACAATGCCTGTTTATCGTTGTTTTTCATTTAGAATATCTATCTTCGCAAAAGAGCGTGTTGTTTGCAAATGGAAAAGGCGGCACGCGGTAAGCGACTTAGACTGGCAATCTTGTAGAGTTTGCCTTGGATTACAAACGATAGAGAGTGGAATTTTGAGGATAGTGGGATAGGTAAAGCCTCGCATCGTTCACTCACCGTTTTGTTAGTTATGTTCCCTTAAAAGAATGAGCCTATGAGCCAAAAGATACTTTCTCTCCCCTTTTTGTTCCTGTTTTTCGGGGTGTTTACGTTACAGGCTGCTGTTTCAGATGCGGAGGTTTCTCCGGTGCTGATGTCTGAGGTTACGATTGCGGAGTCGTGGGATACGGTGTTGTATTGTAATACGAATGTCACCAAGATTACTTACGAAGTGCCGTCTTCCGCTAAAAGAACTAAGAAGTTAAAAAAAGTTCCTGGCGTTTACGATTTGTGCTTCAAAGGCGGATATTATGTTGGGGAAATGTCAACGAGTACAGACTATGATTCAATCGTCCACCTATGTGTCGCATTACACAAATTAGGGGAACTAACCGAAGAGGAAGAAATAATCAATGGGAATGATGATGGTGTATTGGTCAATAAGTCATACACTTTCGGTCCGTCCACCGTGGGCGACTACGTCCTTGATGGCTGGTATGACGATGAAATACTCAATGAGGAGGTAACAGAATTCTCGCGGACGATTGTGGCAGACGGAAAGGAGCATACCCATACGCTAAAACTGAAAACCACAGACAACCTTTGCCACCTAAGCAAAAATTATTTGGAGATACCGGCAATTGCAATTGGTTACACCATAGAATCCTATAAATTCAATGCAGGAGATGATTGTATGGCAACCGTCCGCCTCTACGACATCAGGCCGAACGTTACGGATTACGGCTCCAACGAGCCGTTCGACACGGTCTTCTATTGCTGCGTGAACGATCGTTTCGTCCCTAATACGGAACTTGCCGAGGATGAATATTCGTCGGACGGGTTCACCTTCAAGCGTATCACGAAAGACGAGGAGTATGCTTTTTCGAATGGAGATTCCTTGCGCTGGGTGGTTGCGAAGAATGGACATCGTCTTTTCAGATACGGTCCGGTGTCCCATATCACCGTTAAGGATGTTACCGCCCCAACGCCGACTGCCGATGGCATTTTCGCACAGACGCAAATCTTAGCGGTGGCAGACTCTGCCACGGGCGACATTCCATTCTCAGTGCCGTTGGCGGATGTCGTGGCAAGCCTCCGCGATAATTGCTCCGACCCCGAGAAATTAACTATCGTGTACAGTTTGGATGGAAATAATTACTCCCCATTCGCAGGAGCGGACACCTCGCTGAATGTCTACGAAAACCCGCAACTCACCGTTTATATCAAGGCGACGGATACCGTTGGAAATACCTCAGAACCTCTTGCGTTGCAGTATGAGGCGCAGCGAGGCGAGTTGGTGGACGGCATCGCATACGCAGTGGTGCGCGACACTACAGTGTTTGCGTGCGACTATCCATTCACTTGGCACGGACACCAGTTTACGCAAGACGGCGAGCAAGCCGTGGTGGGCTGGGCAAACCTGACGGTTTATGCTGACTCCTCTTTCTTTCGCACGGATAACGTGATGGCTTGCGATAGTTTCATTTGGTCGGACGGGAAAAAATACACCGAGAGCGTTTCAGATTTGATTTACAATAAGAGCAACGGCGAGGGCGTGTGCGACTCCGTGCTGACGCTCAACCTGACGATTCTTCATTCAACGGAATCC
>CAVGRN010000109.1:0-4640 GCA_963631545.1 Paludibacteraceae bacterium
CCCCCCCCTATTGTAATTATTGCAACTATTTTCAAGGCCCTACTAATTCGCTCTGTGGCGGATGGGTGGGGAATGGCGTGGCGTAAGATGTCGTTGCGCTCGGGGGTGTCTGATTTAATTTTGAATTGTAGAATTAATTAAAATACTTTTAATATGGATAATTCATACGAAGAGATACTCTTGGATATTTTGCAAGAGTATGAAAAGGATCCAGAGCAGGATGTGGATGCTTTGTTGGAAAAGAAGTGTAATGAGTGCGGACTTTCGGCAGAAGGAAAGTCGTTGGTGAAGGAAACCAATGAGTTGATAGATGATTTTGCAGAAAAACGTGCGTCTTTGGCTCAGGCTGAGGAAAAAGGAGAGTCGCGTCAAGGTTGGTTTCGTAATCTGTTAGACAAATTACTTGGAAATCGAACTGAGGAGGAGAAAACCGCATTTGAGGAGATTCTCAATGACGGTGTGCAGAAAAGTTATGATGACGCTTTAACGAAAGAGGAGGAATAGGATATGGCAAGTTTCAAAAAATACGCAGAAACTATCGCTGAAGTTGTGAAGTCGGTGGACGAGAAGACAGGCTTTTTACAATCTTTGCGTTCTTACCTTTTGGGTGAGGAATTGAAAAATGGAAAGGTTGACGAGAAAGATCTTGCTTATAGTGCGAAAGTTCGGGCTGTTGAAAATTTCTTGAAGAAGCGGCTGGGAGATGCCGCAGAAAATAAAATGCAAAAGATTTTTGCAACTGCAGAGGTGATTGGTGATGAAAAGAATGGCAAGGTGATGCAGTCTCTCGTGCAGTATGCCAGTTTGGTGGATGAGGGACTGACTCGCCTCAAGGTGGCATATCTGCAAGGAAATGACGAGATCGATATGGACGATGCGCAGAAAGTGCTGGCAGACCATGCTGTGTGTCGAACTGCCTCCATTTTGGAGCGTATCATTGGTTTCGCTGAAAGATTTGGTCATGGATTCGTTAATATATTTACAAATAAAGAAACAATCAATCGTGGGATAGATTGGCTCACAACGGCTTGTCCTAAAGCAAAGCCGTTGAGCGGTTTTATGAAGAAGGTGGCAGGTTGCGTTGCTCCCGAAGTTCGTTCTCTCGCTCATAGTGGAGTGAGTGCAATTGGTACGGCAGCAAAAACGGTTTGTAGAACGGTTGTGAGCAAGGTGAAATCTGTTGGTGGAAAGATCTGTCGTGCAATTTCAAATCTTTTCTCTTAAAACTATTTTCTATGCAATTATCATCGCAATCAAAACCCATAAGGATAAGGGTAAAGTCGGGTGGCGAGGAACACTCGACTTTGGAGTCCTTGCTGAATCAATTTGATGTGAAGGATTTGTTGCCGTTGTTGGACGGACGACTTTCACGGTGGCTGAAACAACAAGGGGAGACTGCCTTGGCAACGAAAGTGGATGACTTCGTAACCAAGCAGGCGACCGTGTTGGAGGCTTTGAAAAACAAAACTGCCAATGATTCAGACAAATATGATGTTTATTATGGCATTTCAAGTTTGTTCTTCAAGGATGATTTCAAAAAATTGAAACTGAACAATATCAACGACTTGTTTGAGGTTTGGCTGTCGGGCAGTGAACGACCTGCCAGATTGGACATTCTCATCAAAAACTTGTTCAGAGACTTTAATGATGTGAACCGTTTCTTGAATGAGACGTCCTATTCTGGCAAGGTGCTGTCCGACAAAATCATAGAGTTGAACAATGCGGAGATGATGTATAACGTTGCTGCTGAGGTGTTGAAAGGAAAACTTTCTTGTCTTTCCAAACAGGAAGCTGAAGATTTGATTTTCTTGGCAAATGACAAGGCGGAGTCTCGTGCAAAATTGTGGGTGGAGAGAAAACTGAAAAAGGATTCTGAGGTTTTTGTGATGAAAGAAAAGATTAGACTGTGCAAGGAGTGGTTGGAATTTTCTGATTCAAGAGACTCAAAATGGAATCCTTTTGATGGTTATAAAAATGAAATGAGCAATAAGATACTATATGGTGAATGGGAAAAATTTAGTAGTTTTCTTTATCATATGAGATGTGCGTTCCCGACATGTAACTATAGTGAACCGTATGTAGAAAGCGCAAGAAGCGCAGGTTCGCATTTGTCTCAAGCATTTGGCTATTATTGTTCCTTAGAAGACTCTTCTGGAAAACAATGGTGTTTCCACGGAAATGCAAAGAGCGCAATAGCACGTTTTGTCGGTAAAGTAGAGGAAGAATTAAGTAAAAGAGAAAAAACTGAAATACCTGTCTAAAATTAATGGTTGTGAATAAAACAATACAAGAACTACAAAAGTTGATTGATGTAAATACTCCGATTATCTACATCAACGACTATGACTTTGTGAGGGTTGACGAGCTGATTGCAGAAGTGGTTGGAAATGTGAAGGTGAAGGAGTGGTGCCCAGCAACGGGTCAGACGGACTTCAAGACGAAAATCAATGCGAATAACGGTGAACGCAAGACATTGGAGAAATTCTTGCAAGGAATCTACGATGCTGACGGATTAGAGTCTGCAATGAACAAAAAACAGCGTTTCGTTGTTTTGAAGGAGATTCAAGAATTTGTGGACGAGCCAGCTGTGAAGAACCTTTTGCAAATGATTGCCCAACGCAAGTTGTATGACTCAATGTACGAAACAACGGTGATCATCGTTTCGTCTGTACTCAAAGTGCCAGTCGAGATCGCAAAATATGTTACCTTTTTCGAAATACCTTACCCTGACGATGATGAGATTAATCGTTTGATTGATGCCCACATCAAAGTGAACCAGTATGATGAAAGCAAGTTCAAAGAAGAGGATCGTAAGAAACTGATGCCTTCTTTGAAAGGACTGACCAGTATGGAAATCGACCGTATGCTCGATATGGCGATGAGTAGCAACGGCTCACTGAGTGCCGAAGACACTGAGATGATTCTCAAGCAAAAGAAGACGATGGTAAAGCAGTCTGGTTTGCTTGAGTTGATTGAGGTGAAAGAGAATCTTGAAATTGGCGGACTGAATGCTTTGCAAGATTACTTGAAACACAAAGCAAAGGTGATAGACAATTGGGCGAATGCCCAGTCGAAGGGTGTTACGATGCCGAAGGGTGTCTTCATTGTTGGCATGCCAGGCTGTGGAAAGTCGCTTTGCGCCAAGGCTGCGTCCAAGTGGTTTAATGCGCCACTATTGAAGTTGGATATGGGTAGTATGATGGGCAAATATGTGGGCGAGAGCGAAGGTCGTTTGCGAAGAGCCATCAAGATTGCCGAGGCGGCCGCACCGTGCGTGCTTTGGATAGATGAGATTGAAAAAGCGTTCTCGGGAGTGCGCGGAGGCGACAATGATATTTTGATGCGTATGTTCGGTTATTTTCTTTCGTGGATGCAAGACAAGACGAGCAGTGTCTATGTCATTGCTACTGCCAACAATGCGGATAATCTGCCGCCCGAGTTGAAGCGAAAAGGTCGTTTTGATGAAATATTCTGTGTGAATCTGCCGAACAAAGATGAGCGTAAGCAGATTTTTAAAATTCACATAGAGAAAAGACTCAAACGAACAAATGGAGTTAATCTTGAAGAAATTGCAGATGCTGCAAATGGTTTCAACGGTGCAGATATAGAGTCGGTGGTCAACGAAGCCATAGAAGCGGCTTTCCTTGCGGACACTACATCAGAAATCAGTTTGTCTACGCAGAAACTCAAGGATGTCATCAAAAATACAATCAGTATTTCAAAATCTTGCAAACAGCAGATTGCTGATATGGAAGCGGCGTTTAAAGTCAGTTGCTTCAAAGATGCAACGAGTGGAAATGTGGTTGAGTTGAAGGGGGCGAGTTTAAATGAGAGCCGGGTAAGTCAGAACTGGTAAGTTGGTAAGTCGGGTAAGTCAACTGAACTGTGTCAAGCGATGTTTTTCTGAACTGCTGGGGGACAATCCGGAGCGGCTCTTTCTTGGCATACTCGGACAGGGCTCGATGCCCTGTCTGAGTTTTTATTCGCTGGTGGCAAACTCATACATAGTTCGCTCTTTGTTTTCTTAATAGACTACTTCAATATCGCCTTCAATCTTTCTATGTCTATATTCGTAACTGTTGCAATTTTATCCAATGTTATTCCTGCCTCCAACATTGATTGTGCCATGGAACGAATCATTTGATCTTTCTGCTCCAACTCCTTTTCTTGCTCGTCAATCTTTTCTCCCAGCTCTTTCTTCACCTTGCTGAGTTCAGCGTCGCGAGAGTCAATCTCAGAGAAAAACTCTTCCTCAACGTCCATTTTGCGTCGAAGATCGGCAGAGGCGGATGCCATCATCAGTCTTTTGATAACATACTGCATATCAGAGTTTTCTGGGTACTCGTTGTCTTCAATCTGGATCGTCTGCTTGCTCTCTCTTGACACGTTGGTCTGGTCGAAAACACTGAGAATCTGCTCTAAACGGTTGCTGACGTGACCGTGCAGGAGTGGAATCTGCACGATGATGCTTTCGTGCTTCAGACTGTCGACGAACGGGTCGGGCAGACCTTTCTTCACCTCGTTCCCCTCATAGTCTTCGTAGCGATGGTTGACGTAGAGAATCGGAGTCTCGATGTCGCCCACACAATGCCCCAACAGATAAACCGCCACCATCGGGATTCCGTAGCGTTTGCCATCCT
>CAVGRN010000110.1:0-4631 GCA_963631545.1 Paludibacteraceae bacterium
CATTTGGTAGCCTCCTATCGGTTTTTATGTTTTTTTAACTTGTTTTAGGGGCTTGCTCCAACAGCAAAAGCGGACCGACTCCTGATGGAACCGGCCCGCCTGCGTGTTTGTGGCTATTTGCTAAAGCCAAATTTGCGTTTATTTCACATCCTGAACCAATCTCACGGAGAGTCCTATGCTGCGATTGATGTTGCCGTCTATGTCTATGCCAAAAGGCAAAATCGAGAAGCCGCGGGCATCCGAATTAAAAGCATAATTTTTCGTTGGATTGATAATTATGATTGGACTGACCTTTATGAAAGAATATATGTTTTGTTGGCTGTAGCATCCGACATGGGACGCAGACCAGTAAAAGCCGTACGAGCTTGTTTCAACCGAATTGCCAGACCGGGCGCCTCCGCAAGGCAACGCTACAACTCCATGGCTTTCAAGTTCCAGGAATTGCTCTTTGGTGAACGTGTTCTGGGCATAGCAGCTCTCGTCAAAGGTAACGTATGTATGGTATGTGGCATAATAAGTTTCATTGTCTTTGGTCTCGATTAATTGGCTCTTGCGTACCGCTTTGCTCGAATCCATTTCAACTACCGACACCTTGCCAGGCTGGAAATCCTTTGGAATGAGGAGGTAGCACGGCGTGCCTTCGACGGTCCCCACAGCCCATCTGTTGTTGAAGAAGAGGTATAGCCATTCTGTGTATGCGAGTGTCCTCCATTTGCCTGGCTCGCCGCCGCCGTTGGAGATGGCGTTGTAGACGCCCCAGTCGGACTTGGCGTGGTCTCCTCTCAGCTCTAACTGTTGGAAAGCGATGCCTGTTCCGAATGCATAGTCTTTGTAGTCAGCCGATGTCGACCATGGTTGATAGCATTTGGATTTGCAGTACCATCCGCTCGTTGCCCAGCCGAACAGATCTATCCAGCCGTTGTAGGAAGAGGATATTTTTGAGTTCCCCTCGGCTATCACGTCATACTGGTTGGGTGCGAACCTCCACGTTCCCTGGGCGTTTCCGTCTGATGTTTTGTGGGAGTCCAGCGCCGCGTTGAATTGCAGATTTCCCTGTGAGAAGTAGACGCTGTCTGTGTCGCTGACCTTGAAGTAGGCGCGCGTCAAGGCTCCGTTCTCACTTATCTTTTCTTTGTGGAACACGGCTTGCAAGATGATGGTATCGTTTACCTCCTTGTCGTTGTTGCGTTCCCACTTGTCAAAGTAAATGTTGTAGTCTCCATCCTTTTTTGAAGGCAGGGATCCGTAAGAGTCGAAGCCGTAGGGGTGCTTTTCGGTTCTTATCACTTTGTTGTCCTCGTTTAGGAATACGAACGTGTACGTCATGTTTTGAACAAGACGTACGGAATGTGCGTTGAGTCGAGGGGTCAGTGTGTCTGGGTCTACGCTATTTGCGCTGAAGCAGACGGAGTGAGCCGTCCCGTCCTCGGCGGCGGTGGCAGACCAATAGTTGCCCGTCCCGGCGTTGTAGGTCATGTCTGTCGAGACGTTGCCTCCGTATGGAAGCGCCACCACGCCTAATTTCTCCAATTCGGCGAACTGCCCAATGGTGAAGGCATTGCCGGTGAAATTACCGGCTTTTACTGTCGCGTAATCTTTGAGCGGCGCGCTTGCCGGAGCCACGAATTTTTCGGGATACAGGAAGAGGCATGCGGTGTCATTGACGCTGCCCAGCGTCCATTGGTTGTGTGCCAGCAGGTATTGCCACTCTGCGGAAGTCAGTGTGCGCCACACGCCGGGTTGGTTGCCTCCGTTGGAGATGGCGTTGTACACGCCCCAATCCGCTTGGGCGTTGTCTCCGACTAAGCTGCTGTCTGCTTTGCCGCTCCAACCGCTTGTTCCCCAGCTGAAAAGGTCGCACCATCCGTTGTCGTCTTTGGCGAATAGAGTATCGCCAATGTAGCCGTATTGGTTTTCGGCGAAACGCCAGGTGCCTGTTGCCGTCGTGTTGTCGGCGGTTTTGTGCGAGCCTAATTCTGCGTTGAATTGCAGGTTGCCTTGCGAGAAGCACACTTTCTGCTTGTCGGAAATCCAGTATCGCCCTCTGACCAATGCTCCGTTTCTGCTGACGTCGGCCGCTTTGCTTGAATAGATGGCGTTGCAGAAGATTGTGTCATTGGCAATCCGGCTTTCGTCGTATTCCAAGTGGGAGAAAAGGAAAATCGAGTCGATCGTTGTCTCCCATACTGGGGTGAAGTTTAGTTTGTATGTGCCGTACAATGTGGTCTTGGTGTCGATCACTGTCCCGTCGGGGTTGCGGACAACGTATGTGAACGGAACTTCCTTTGCCAGCCGGACAGACCTGCCGTAGTTGCGCCCAAAGTCGCTGACCGTTCCTACTCCGGATAAGGAAAATGATATTGCCTTTGCGCTTAATGGGTCGCCCGCCGTTGTCGACCAATAATGTCCAAGGCCATTCCCTGAATTTTGGTGATTCTGAAAGCCTGCGTAAGGCAAGGCCACTACGCCTCGGCTTTCCAAGGCCAGGAATTGATCTTCCGTATAGTCGTTTTTCGCATAGTCGTCGAGGTCCAACTCCACCATCTTGTCGGGTGTGGTGTTGATGTATATGTTTTGCACTTTGACGTTGTCTGGCTGCGAGAAGTCTTCTGGAATCAGCAAGAAGCAGTTTGTTCCATTCACCTTGCCTACGGTCCAGTAGTTGTTTTGGAAGAGGTACTTCCACTCTTGAGCCGACAGTGTGCGCCATACGCCCGGTTCGTCGCCGCCGCCCTTGATGGCGTTGAACACGCCCCAGTCTGCGTTGGCGTATTCCCCCGTCAGGCAGCTGGTGGAGTCTGCGCCTGGCTGGAAGTCTGCGCCGTTGTCTGTGTAAGACCAAGGCTGGTACTCTTTCGCACCGCTGTCCCAGCCGCTTGTTCCCCAGCAGAACAGGTCAATCCATCCGTTGTTGTCTTTGACGAATAGCGTATTGCCAACATAGTCGTATTGGTTTCTTGCGAAACGCCAGGTGCCTGCTGCCGTCGTGTTGTCGGCGGTTTTGTGCGAGCCTAAGTCAGCGTTGAATTGCAGGTTGCCTTGCGAGAAGTACACTTTCTGCTTGTCGGAGATTTTGAAGGCGCTTTTGAAAAGCGTTCCGTTTTCCCGGACTTGCTCGTAGGTGTAGCTTGCCACGTACGTAATCGTGTCGGTGGTGCGGTTGTTGTCCATCTTCCAGCCGTTGAAGGTGTAGATCGTGTCGCCCAATGCGGAGATCCTCTTCGGAAGAGAGTCTGGACGGTAGCTCAGGTCGTTTGTTGTTACGGTGGAAATCTCTTGTCCGTCGTAGTTTTTGAAACGGAGAGTTATGAACACGTCTTGCACCAATCGGACGGCCAATCCCCTTTCGTGGGAGAAGAAGTCGTTTGCCGTGGCGTTACGGTCAAGGAAGGAGAAACACCAAGCATTTATTTCAGCGTCGTGTTTGGTAGTTGAGGACGAATAGTGTCCCCATTTTTCCAACGTAAGTGCTTTCTGGTATGCTACACCTGTGCAAGGCAGTGCCACTGCGCCCATAAGTTCCAGCTTTTCGAACTCCTCTGCGGTGAAGGTGTTGGCAGAGAGGATTTCGGTTGGAACTGATACTGTTGTATCGGTGGTGCCGTTCGAAACCATTCCCACTTTGATTTCGTCGGATTGCACTGTGTCTGGAAGCAGCAAGAAGCAGAGCGTGCCGTCGATCCACGCCATTGTCCACGGGTTATTTTGGAAGAGGTAGATCCACTCCTCGTATGTCAGCGTGCGCCACAGTCCGGGTTTGTCGCCGCCGCCCTTGATGGCGTTGTACACGCCCCAGTCTGCGTTGGCGTATTTGCCGGTCAAGTTTGCGGTGGAGTCGTTCCCGGGGATGAAGTCGCCCGGGTCATAAGATCTCTCCCAAGGCTGGTATTTCTTTGCGCCGCTGTTCCAACCGCTTGTGCCCCAGCAGAATAGGTCAATCCACCCGTTGTAGGTAGAGTCGATGTTCTCGTTCCCCTCACCGATGTGGTCGTACTGCCTTTCGGCAAACCGCCAGGTTCCTGGTGCGAAACTGTCTGCGGTTGCGTGCGTACCCAATGTGGCTTTGAATTGAAGGTTTCCTTTGGAGAAATGCACCAACCGAGAGTCGGACACGGCGAACACCGCGTTGCCGGCAGCCCCCTCCACGTTGGAAACTATCACTGTGTCTGTCTGGAAACGGATGCTGTCCACATTCTCTACGGCAGGACACCACGCCTCGTTATCTCCATTTCGGTAGACCGCTATTCTGTCGACGGATCTAACTCTGCAGAAGTCCACGCTGTCGATTTCGGTGACGGCGGTTTTCCAAACTCCATCGGTTCTTTGATGGACGTACATACGCACCTCTGTCTTCACCGCTGCGAATATCAAAGCGGCGCAAGTGGCGCATAGCATAAGGATTGTTAAAAATTTCTTCATTGCTTACAGTTATGTTCAGTTATAACGTTCATTCACATGTCCTTTTTCACTGAGGCAAGGCCAACCCGACCTTGTTTTGGGTTTAACGGAAACGTTTCCTGTTCTAATAGGTTGCGCTTGGGTTCTCTATTCCGCTGCAAAATTACGGATTTTTACTAACTACGCAAAGTTTTTGTGGCGTGCCGCGCCAGTGTCCGCTTAACCGACAAAAA
>CAVGRN010000111.1:0-4475 GCA_963631545.1 Paludibacteraceae bacterium
CCTGCGCCAACTCCTCATAAAGTCTCTTGATATTGCCCAAGACGGCTTTCTTCGTCATTCGTCTCTGCTGCTCAATCTCCAGTTCCTGATATTCAGAGAAGCAAATTAGTCCTTGATTTTTCTGGATAAACTCTTCGTATGGCTTTCCATCCAAGGCATCAATGATTCTGTCTTTGTTCACCTTCTGCAAAGAAGAAAATGCTTTCTCTATATCTATCGCCTTGATGACGGCAGAATCCAACACATCATGCAGATTTTGAATATCCGTGTTGATGGCCTTGATAATCGACTCCCTATCTTTGTTAGACTTTCCTGCAAAGTAGTTGTAGTAGAACATCTCTGAATATCTGTCATTTGAGTTCTCGCCCACTGCCACTGGTCTCTCTTCATTTGAAGGTTTTTCCTTAGACAACAACTTTCTTAGAGCGGTCATAATAGAAGATTCTGCAACGCCACTCCTTCCTCTCAAACTGTTCAACAGTTTACCGACATTCTCAGCATCATCCTGCACATCCAGAATCATTTTAACCACATCTCCGCCAGGAACAAAATTGCTTGCCATTTTGATGGCTTCCAAAAGTCTACGACCATTCTCATTTAAACCATCAGAATGTTCTGTCTTCTTTGCCGAACCATTTGCACTATTCATCTGATACAAAATCAAATCGCAAATAGATGTGGCATTCTCATCCTTCCCCTTATTCTCATCAAACAATTCCAACGTCTTAAAGGTAGCCTCATCAGCCTTATACCTGTTCCATCGATCTGAACTACCCAAACGCGAGTTAATCATCGCTTCAAACAAATCAACAGAGAATCTTTCAATCAGACTTCTATAGTATCCAGTCTCATCTGATGTAAACTTCTGTCCATCAATGAATTGAATAACATTACCTCTCAAAACATCATAATTCGAATTTGACTTTGCAATGCCTAACGCCTCCATAAAGATGTCAACAATTCCAGAATCCACCTCTTGGTGTTTCTCGTTGGACAACCCAATGATTCCTTCTGTGAATTTATTGTACAACACATCTCTCTTCTCTCCCCTCAGTTTTGTCTCAACTTCTTCTGGAGATTCATTGTCCGACACAGTTTTGGAACTAACCCAAGCTCTGGCCTTCTCATATTCATCACCCGTTACTCCCGACTCATTGTCAACCGAGATTTGATTTACAACCTTCTCTTTAACTTCGTTGGAAATTTTTGTTTTCTTAATGTTATTAAAATAGATTGTCAGACGCTCTTTTATGCCCTCTTTTTTCCCAGACAATTCCAAAGCAATCTTTGAATATCCTTGAGCAATAAAACCTGCAGAGTTTTCATCTCCTCCCAACTCATTTTCCAACTTCTTGATCTCTTCGCACAACTCAACTTGAATTTTATCAATTCTACGTTTCAACATTACAAAACGCTCAGTTTTGTTGTAGTCTTTCAAGTGCTTCTTGATTTCCTGGACACCATCACTGATTTTCATCTCCTGCAACTTGGCATAGGCTCCAATCTTATCAACCTTTCCGTTCTTCTCCAAAGATGCATACGCAGAACCTGGGATGATTCGCTCCGAACTTGGATTGCTCATAATGTTATATCGTTGCAACTCAGACTGGATTTTATCCATATTCTTTTGCAACTCAATCGCCCTATCTGCCCTATTTGCGAACACAAACATCTTTTCACCAAACCTCACGCCATCATCGTCCGCATTTTTTTGGAACAAATCAACAATCGGTCCTGTAAAACTTGGTTTATCTGCAGATGCAACCAATATAATCGCATCTACTTTCCTCATCTCTCGGACAGTCTGCTCTCTATGTATTTGTGTTGGAGAATCAAAACCAGGCACATCATATATCACTGCCTCGGGCATCTCACTAAGTTGCGTCGACATAATTGAAATATTCTTCACAGCCAAAGCATACGCTGGATCTTCAATAAACTGCTTTAACTCCTTGCTTGTCAACTCCTTGCCTCCTGAGAATGTTCGAGGCTCACAACCTATGAACTTTAACAAATTGTCCTTATATCTCAAAGACATCTCAACATCCTCGTTGACAGACGAACGATACCACTCCTTTGCAGCCCCATCTAATTTCTCGTACATTCTTCTATATTCATCCAAAGACACTGCCTCATAATGGTACGACTCCGCTCCTTCTATGCCCATTTTTTTCAGTTGCCCTCCAAATTTCTCATCGAACTCGCTTCTACTGAAAAACTCTACAACAGCAGTGTCCTTTCCATCATCACTTGAACATATTCTTGTCGACGTATAAGTACAACGCTCCTCCTTTGACGGGAGAATGTCATTTCCCATCAACGCATTTGCAAACGTACTCTTACCAGCCTTTTCCAAGCCAACAATAGCAATTTCAAACTCGTTCTTCTCCAACTTGCGCTTGTAGTTCTCTGCCTTGCGCTTAAGATCTTCTAACCTTCCACGCACTTCTGGAGTTATCAGTCCACAAGATTCGATACTAAGAATCTGTCCCAATGTCTGAATCTGCCGTCCCAACTTGTCTATGTACGACTGCTTTTCTTCCTCATACATTGCCATATTCCTATCTCCTGACAATGCAGTGGCTCCCTACTGCCTCGTTCTTGCTAAATTAAACTTTGCATTCTCATAAACAATAAAAGCGTGGAGCCAGCCCTTTTGCTCGTTCCACCGCTTGAAGGCTCTCGCATTGCCCTGTCCGTCGAAACGAGCAACGCTGAAAACCCCACGCCGATGCATATCACAGTCCGCACCTTGCGTCAGCCCTTGCGAAGCCGACGCCGTGCCACTCAATCTACACACCATCTATGGGGCGTTCCCGTTGCTTTGTTTTTGACAGACAGTTGTGAATTTGCGAGATTCTCAAGCAGTCAAAACCAAAGCGTTATAGGTACGCCTTTTTGCTATGTACGCCTCCGCCGCAGCCACTCGTCGCGGTCTTCTGCGGAAAAGGTTTTGGCAAATCTATAAATTTTTCAAATATTACGACCTATATTTCCCAACAAATTTGGAAACAAAAATTTTCTGGCAAAAAAATGTATTCCGCTACAATTTAGAGAGGATTTGTATTTTATTAAACTTACCTATATATCTAAAACATATAGAGTTATCAACATCTACCAACTTGGATTTTACAAGATGTAAATTTAAAAATGTTTTATTCTCAAGATATAGATAACACAACAAGTTATCGTGTTCATCAAATTTCACAGAATCGAACTTCACGAAAACTTTCTTCCCTTTTGTTTTTTCAAACAGGAAATCAACCGCTTCCTGTTCCCTGCCCTCCTTCGGTTTTACTCCTATCAGTTTAACAACCAAATCATTGCTTAGCTTAACAATATTTGGCGCACATACCGACTTGACGGTGAACAAATCCTGCCGTTCTTTTTTTTCTCCATCTATCTTAGACCCAAATTGCATTGATTTCACATCAATTTTGTTATCCATCTTATGCGGATCCTGAAATTGATAAGGCAAAGCTCCTCTTTTCTTTTCAATGTCAAAAAGATTTTCATCTATGAAATACTCAAACTCTGCATTGTCAAAAAAAGTCGGCTGCGTCACTTTCTGCTCATAATAAGTGCGAAAGTCTGGATTTATCTCATATCCAATAGAATTTCTTCCAAGGTTTCTGGCTGCCAACGCCGTTGTACCGCTCCCCATAAAAGGGTCAAAAACCGTTTCGCCCACAAAAGAGAACATCTTGATAAGGCGATGCGGAAGTTCTTCTGGGAAAACCGCAATGTGCCCGTCCTGCTTTGCTCCGCCAAAATTCCAATGCGACGAGAAAAACGTGTTCCACTCCTCCCTTGACATTTCAGAAGCCGACTTCTGCTCAGCAGTTGGTGTCGGAGCCTTCCCTTGTTTCTTAAAAATAAGAATGAATTCGTAGTCAATCTTCAAAATTCCATTTCGAGGATACGGAAAACTTCCCATAATGGCAGCACCACCCGTCGTGTTCATCGTGGTCTGTTTCTGCCAGATTATCGCACCCATATAGTCCATCCCTAACGTCTCACAAAACCTTATAATCTCTGTACGAATGGGAATCACCTTATATCTGCCATAATACACAGACCGAGCGAACTGGTCGCCAATGTTGATGCATAACCGACATCCCTCATGCAGAATTCTGTCGCACTCCGCCCACACGACATTGAGGTTGTTGATATACTCCTCATAACTATCGTGAAACCCGATTTGATTGTCGCTTCCATAGTCCTTCAATTGCCAATAGGGCGGCGATGTGATTATCAAATGCACAGACTTGTCCGGAATCTGAGAAAGATTCCTACTATCACCATTAAAAAGCTGATGTTTCGTCTTTTCAATCATAATTATAAATCTACTTCGCAAAAGTAATACTTTCATTTTCCATTTTCCGCATACGATTTTAACTTACTTCCAAAAATTCTTCCACCACCTTTTCTCCCTCATTTCCCCTTTTTCTCCCTTTTTTAAAGTACCTTTGTTT
>CAVGRN010000112.1:0-4258 GCA_963631545.1 Paludibacteraceae bacterium
TCGTTTGAATCGCCGATTCGTTTCATTTGAATCGCCGATTCGATTCGTTTTGAATCTATTACTGTCCGCTAAAACAATATAAACCATCACCCTACTTGTTGAATTAGAGAAGTTGGGTGGTCGGCAAGTTATGTACAAGCCTAATCTTTCGGATGGTTCTTGAAGCATTAATTTCAACTCTTCGTCTGGGCATTAGTTTCTACCTGAGAAACAACTTTGAGGGTGGCGCATTGATGAAGTCAGGAAGAGATTATGGGAACGATACCCATAAACAAAAGACTGGCCCGAGCCTCAACCCGAACCAGTCTTTTCTATTTTCACCGCAATCCTGTACCGACTGCGTTGTCTTATTCATTTCTAAATCAGAACCTCCAACCCACGGAAAGAAGAATATTGTGGTTCTTGATGTTCAAATTCCACTCCGAATCCACTGCCGGAAGCATTTGGTAGAACACCTGCTGCTGATTTCTGAAAACGTAGGCAGCGTCAGCATAGAAATGCTCGCCCTCGTAGCCCAAACCGGCAGTGATGTAGTGCGAACGCTGCGGAAGCGAAAGAGATCGGAAAATGTAAGTGCCTGCCGCCACGCCATCGTCCATCTTGTTAATCGGAGTTGTTTGGAAGGCAAAACCGGCACGAAGTGCGAACTCCTTCACCACCTTCACCTCAGCACCAATCTTCAACAAATGCGAGTTTTTGAACTCCGAGCGAATCAAATCTTCCTCCGACTCCAATTTCATACCATCCATGCTTATGCGGATTGTCTTATAGTTCTCCATATCATACTGCAACCCAATCAAGGCGCGCTTGCCAATCACGAACCCTGCGCTCGCCTGTATCTTGAATGGCGACTGCATATCGTAATTATAGAACAAGTAGTCGATCTCGCTGTTATCTGGGTCAGAATCGTTATAGTCCATCTTGATGGAATACTCCTCATCCACATTATAGAATGTTGGCGTGTGGATGGCAAAGCCCAAACGGAAGAAGTCTGTCACCTTAGCCAATGCGCCCAAACTAAAGTTGATGCCGACGCCCTCGGAACGCGAGTAATTGTCGAGGTAGAAGCAGTCGCCATTGCCATTCAACGAGGTTTCGTCATACAAATCCTTCGTTTCATACTCGAAATTTGCGACACCCATTGACGCCCCGACATACACGCGGTTGCTGATGTTCACGCCGTACGAGAAATCCCACTGCCCGGCGTGTCCGTCCTCCTGATAGCGGACTTTCTTGTCCATTTTATAGCCCCTGCTGAACGCAGACTCGTATGGGAACTCTCCGTTCTCGTCTGCGGTAACCCCAGGTTCAATCAACTTCGTTTCTTCCGCCCTGTTGAAGATTACATCGGGCGCATACGTTGAAACGAACTCGTCAGAGATGGAGGCATTGTCATTGTTGAGATTCGCAACGTTGGTGTACCTCGAATAGTTTCTCAAACGATTGTAAGAGATGCCCAACGACGAGGTGATGTAGCCACGCTCCCTGCCCGAGTGGTTTCTGAAATTAATGACCAAGGCGAAGTTCGACAAGGCGAAATTCAACTTCCTATCGTTATCCAAATACAAGGATGGTGTAAAAGTCAAATCAAAGCGCTTGTAGATTCCAATACCTGCTGGGTTATCCTTCGTTACGGATGGATTTCCTCCCAACGCTCCGAAAGCCCCCGCCATTGCAGAGTAACGCGCCGTTCCCAAAACCGGGTTCATCTGGTTGATAGACAACACGTCATACGCACTCTGCGAAAACGCCACCGCTGACGTGAGCCACGCCACCACGGCAATCCAAATCTTTTTCATATCTTGTTCCCTATTTTATTTCTGAATCATTTTTCACTTTTTAACGGCCTCTGCCGCCTGAGGTTCTCGCACCTCCAGATGTTCTTCCGCTACTGCGACCTGCCCCCGACGAGGAACTTCTGTACGAAGAACCTGACGAACGAGAACCCGAGTAAGAACTCGAACGAGTAGAAGAACTGGAAGGCGAATATGTGCGCGTAGAAGATGAGCTACTGCGTGTGCTTCCGCTTGAAGAAGACGAGCGAACGCCCGACGTAGACCTGTTTCCGCTATTCACGCTTCCACTCCTGTTAGAAGAACTATTGTTGTATGTTCTTCCCGAAGACGATCTTGTTGAAGACGACGAGCCGCTCGTCCTTGTGCCAGAAGTGCCGCTGCTACGAACATTGCCCGTCCTTGTGCCAGACACCGAGCTGCGAGAAGTGGAAGTTCTTCCTGATGTGCGCACAGATGACGTGCTTCCCGACGAGGAAATGACACGCGAAGATGTGCGAGTGCCCGATGAGCGGTAACCCGAACTGCGCCCTGCCGAACCTAAGTAGCGCGTCTGGTGGCGGTCATCTTTAAGTCTTGATGGATGATGCACGGGGGCAGGTCCATGGTGAGGGTCAGCAAAGTGGGGTCCGCGATGGCACGCAAAGCCTCCGTAATGGTAAGGGTACGGACGATATACCCAATAAGGGTCATAGCCCCAACGCCAATTGTAACCATAGTAATATGGGCGATACCAAGGGTCATCCCAGAACGGATCCCAAGAGTAGTAGTAAGGCGTTGTAGCCAAAACCACCGTCGTGGTGTTTCCGCTATTATCCACAACTTCGCTTTCGCTATCGCCGCCCACCACGTCATAGTCTGTTCCGTGATACTTGTTCAGACGTTTCGTGTAGGTGTAGTCGTCATCAGACACTGCGACGAGCGCATCGTCCGACACTCCTGCCGAAGAACCGCCGACCACAATCGTGCCATCCACCACTGCGACATCCTGGCGTTCCTTCGTCTTCAATATCAAAGTTTTCTCAACCTCACCGTCAGATCCCATCACTTGGACAGTGTCCAAATAATAGTCGGAACCCTTCACCGTGGTGTCCAACACCATCACCGTATTGCCGGATGCGTTGTACTTTACCAAGTTCTTAGACTTCAGCAACACACCACCCGACTGTGCGGTCTGCGTCTGCTCCGCCTGGGCTTTCTGCTTTCTCCTGCTCGAGCGAACCGATGTTCCCTCGTCAGAAGAACCATAAATATCATCGTAAGCACTTGCGCCTGCCGCAAACACAAAGCAAAGCGACACTACCGACCAAACTCTGTATAACCAACTTCTATTTTCCATAACAGTTCCTCCTTTTAGAATTTTCTCTTACAAAAAACGTAACTTTGTCATCGAAACGGGACAAAGATACAGAAAATAAAAAATTTTCCGTTTGTTTATATGTTCCCTTTTTCAATATGTCGTCAAATTAGGTTTGCAAAACTTTTCTGCAAACTACAATATACGAATAGCCCATTATCATCGACAAAACGGCAAAACAATGAAGTACATCGAAGTGGTTTTCAACCTCACCAACCACGAGGATTTTGTGAAAGACTTGTTAGCGAACCATTTAGCGGACATCGGGTTCGAGAGTTTCTCGGACGAGGAAGGAGTTTTCAGAGGATTCATACAAAAAAAGGACTTCGACGAAACGACGCTGCAAAACGCCGTGCGCTCATTCGACTTCGCAGACGGCATCTCGTACACTGCCACCGAGGCGGAAGACAAAGACTGGAACGAGGAGTGGGAACGGAACTGCTTCCAACCGCTCGTCATCGAAGACAAGTGTGTGGTACACGCCACCTTCCACAAAGATTTTCCGAAGGCGGAACACGACATCCTCATCGACCCCAAAATGGCTTTCGGCACGGGACACCACGCCACAACCTCGCTGATGCTCCACTTCCTACTCGATGCTGACCTGCAAGGGAAATCTGTGTTGGATATGGGCTGCGGAACTGCCATCCTTTCCATCCTCGCCGCACAAAAAAGTGCGACGAAGGTTACTGCCATCGACATCGACGAGTGGGCTTACGAGAACGCCAAAGAGAACATCCGCCTCAACAACGCCGAGCAAATCAATGTACTATGCGGCGGTGCGGAAGCCATCACCGGCGGTCCGTTCAACGTGATTCTCGCCAACATCAACCGCAACATCCTGCTCAACGACATCCATTTGTACCAAAAACACTTAGCCGAAAACGGAGAACTGTTCCTCAGCGGATTCTACGAGGAAGATGTTCCACTCATCGCCGCCGAATGTGCGAAATACGGACTCCAACAACAAGAAGTGCGGACAGACAACCGTTGGACCGCCGTCCGCTTCAAAAAGCCATAACCACCTACCTTTCATTATAGTTTGCAATCTCTATTTAAAATGATAACAAGAACCCCCGAATTTGACTTGGCCGACAAAGTGGTGCGC
>CAVGRN010000113.1:0-4176 GCA_963631545.1 Paludibacteraceae bacterium
AATAAAAAATAAAACGGAGAGCGAAAAGTCTTTCAACCTTTCTCTCTCCGTTTTGTCTTTATCATATCAATATGTTGTCTTTCAAGCAGCTGACTGTCAAATGATTAATTGTCAAAAGTCAATCCATCACCCTTCTTATCTACCACGATTGGCTTGTCTCGGTTGACAGTCTGAGCCAACAAAGCCTTAGACAAGTCGTTGAGCAGGTACTTTTGGATAACACGCTTGATAGGTCTGGCTCCGAATTGCGGATCGTAACCAACATCGGCAATGAAGTTACGAGCATCATCTGTAACTCTCAACTCTACACCGTTGTCTTTCAGCATCTTATAGATAGAATCAATCTGCAAGTCAACGATTCTACGAGTCTCAGTCTTTGACAATGGAGTAAACATGATAATCTCATCGATACGGTTCAAGAACTCTGGTCGGATGGTTTGCTTCAACATGTTCAAGACAGTGTTCTTAGCGTCATCAATCACCTGATCGTGATTCTCAGGTGTCAGTTTTTCGAACTTCTCACGAATGATATCTGATCCCAAATTTGAGGTCATGATGATAATCGTGTTCTTGAAGTTGACCAATCTGCCCTTGTTATCCGTCAATCGGCCATCATCCAAAACCTGCAACAAAGTGTTGAATACGTCTGGATGGGCTTTCTCGATTTCATCAAACAAGACAACAGAGTATGGTTTACGTCGGATGGCTTCAGTCAACTGACCTCCCTCATCGTAACCAACGTATCCCGGAGGCGCTCCGATGAGTCGGGTAACAGAGAATTTCTCCTGATACTCAGACATATCGATTCTCGTCATCATGCTCTCGTCGTCAAACAAGAACTCTGCCAACGCTTTTGCCAACTCGGTCTTACCAACACCCGTCGTACCCAAGAAGATGAACGAACCGATTGGTCGCTTAGGGTCTTGCAATCCAGCACGACTACGACGAACGGCATCAGCCACAGCAGTGATCGCCTCGTCTTGACCAACCACACGTTTGTGCAACTCCTCCTCCAAGTGCAACAGTTTGTCTTTCTCGCTCTGCAACATCTTAGAAACAGGAATACCCGTCCATTTAGAAACGACATCGGCGATATCATCAGCGCAAACCTCCTCTTTCACCAAAGCGGAGTTGGTTTGAATCTCAGCCAATTGCTTCTTGATCTCCTCAATCTTAGCCTCTGCCTCTTTGATTCGACCATAACGGATTTCAGCCACTTTCCCGTAGTTGCCCTCACGCTCAGCACGGTCGGCTTGGAAACGTAAATCCTCGATTTGACTCTTCAACTGTTGTTGCTGATCAACCAATGATTTCTCAGACGTCCACTTAGCACGAATCTGTTGAGCCTGTTCCTTCAATTCGGCAATCTCCTTGCCCAGCTGCTCCAACTTAGTGGTATCATTCTCACGTTTGATAGCCTCACGCTCAATCTCCAACTGCTTAATTTCACGCTCCTTATTATCCAATTCCTCAGGAGAAGAATTGATTTCCATACGAAGTTTAGCAGCAGCCTCATCAATCAAGTCGATAGCCTTATCTGGCAAGAAACGATCCGTGATATACCTTGTAGAAAGTTGAACGGCAGCGATGATGGCCTCATCCTTGATTCGCACTTGATGGTGGTTCTCATAACGCTCCTTCAATCCACGCAAGATGGAGATTGAGTCGGCTTCGTCAGGCTCGTTGACCATCACGATTTGGAAACGACGCTCCAATGCTTTATCCTTTTCAAAGTATTTCTGATACTCGTCGAGGGTAGTCGCACCGATAGATCTCAACTCGCCACGCGCCAAGGCTGGTTTCAAGATGTTAGCCGCATCCATTGCACCATCGCCTTTACCAGCACCCACCAGAGTGTGAATCTCGTCGATGAACAAAATAATTTCGCCATTGGCTTTGATCACCTCGTTGACTACGGCTTTCAAACGCTCTTCGAACTCACCTTTGTATTTTGCGCCGGCAATAATCGCACCCATATCCAAAGAGTAAATCTGTTTACTCTTCAAATTTTCAGGCACATCGCCACGCACGATACGCTGTGCAAGTCCCTCAGCGATAGCCGTTTTACCCGTACCAGGCTCACCAATCAAGATTGGGTTGTTTTTGGTACGACGACTCAAAATCTGCAATACCCTACGGATCTCTTCATCACGACCAATCACAGGGTCCAACTTACCCGAGCGAGCCTTCTCGTTCAAGTTGATGGCGTAACGGTTCAACGAATCATAGTTGCCCTCAGCCGAAGCATCGGTAACCTTATTACCCTTTCTCAACTCCTGAATGGCTTGACGAAGGGCCTTTTCAGTCATACCAGCATCTTTCAATAAAGTAGAAACCGAACTCTTCTCTACCAAAAGAGCCAACAATATATATTCCAAAGAAACGAATTGATCGCCATCTTCCTTAGAAATGTTTTCTGCTTTCAAAAGAACTGCATTCGCCTCGTTAGACAAGTAAGGCTCACCGCCTCCACTCACCCTTGGCAACGACTCCAGCATCTTTTCAGAAGCAGTATTCAACATCGATACATTCACGCCCGTCTTGTTAAACAAGAACTGCGTAACATTTTCACCTAACTTCAGAACGCTCCGAAGCAAGTGAACAGGTTCAATTGCCTGTTGGTTCTTACTCTGCGCAAGATTCACAGACTCTTGAATGACCTCCTGACTTTTAATGGTGTAATTGTTAAAATTCATATATTGGGTCTCCTTTCTTTTTTCAAATCGTATTCATCACAACATCTTCAAATGGAGTGCCAAACATTAAAAACTGACAAAATGGCAGAGTCTTGATTCGTGCGATTGCTTGCCAATCATCCTATCATTATGCAATTACAGAAATCATAATATATTGATTTTCATTTATATGATAGAATTTTTCTGTCAATGGTGATTTGAAGTACTCTGTGTGGCAAGATTTCAATGGATATTCCCTAACTTTGCCCCAAAAAATTTCAAAAGCAATAAAATTATGAAAGCGATTACAAAAGCGATTTTGACTGTAGCGTTTGCAATGTTTGCCAATGGTTTGTTTGCGGCAGACTTGATTGTTACAAAAGAATCAAAAAAGATAGATGCCAAGGTGGTTGAAGTGTCGCCAACGGAAGTCCGATATAAGAAGACGAGCAATCTGGACGGTCCGACCTTCGTTCTGCCTACTTCCGATATCCACACCATTGTTTACGACAATGGCGAAGTGGAGATTTTCAAAACGGATAATGAAAATGCTGCTGCGCAGCCACAAGCGGCATCTGTTGAGGCTGAGGAAACGGTGCAACCAGCGGAACCTGTTTACTCGCTTTACGACAATGGCGACGTGCTCGGGTTTCTGTCGCTCAATGGCGAGAAAATCAGCAGTCGCGAGTATGCAGAGTACCTTCGCACGCATTGCCAGCCGGCATACGCCAAGTTCGCTCGGGGACAACGCCTCTGGAAGGCGGGGTGGGTGCTGACGCTTTCGGGCATTGCGGCGCAAATTGTGGGTATGGTATGCGTAGGTCTCTCATCGTCTGACGCTTATGTTCGCGACACCTATAAAAATGGCGGATATTACCACTATGATGATAATAGCGACGCACTATTTGCGTTAGGCATCACAACGACGGTTTTGGGTACGATGGCTGCTACTACAGGCGTCCCGTTTGTTGTTTGTGGCGGTGTGAAGCGTGGTCGCTCTATCGCTATTTACGAGGAGGAGTGCGGCGGTCGCACGGCGTTTGAGTGGGGTATCAGCGTGAAGAAGGCTGGTTTGGGACTGGCACTAAGTTTCTGATATCAAAATCGATATAGTTCTTTATGAAGAAGAATTTCAAAAAATTGTGCATTGCCACCATTGCGGTGATGTTTACTTTGCCTTTGTGCGGACAAGTAAGTGCGCAAAGGGGTATGACGAAGGAGCAGGTGAGGCAATTGTTGGGTGAGCCATACGGGAAAAGCCTCAACGAGTATGGCGATTTTTGGGAGTATGATGGTGTTTACGATGGCGAGCGGGGCGAGATGTTGGTGCGCGATATCATTGAGTTTGACCGAGCCGGGCGAGTAATGCGAAAAATGTCTTTTGAAATAACCGCTCCGCAGACGGTGAATGTCTTGACCGACGAGCAGTTCGACACTTTTTGTAAAATGACGAAAAACGCTTCGTTTACCAGTGATAAGTGGAATATGATCAACTTTGCCT
>CAVGRN010000114.1:0-3779 GCA_963631545.1 Paludibacteraceae bacterium
CCTCGGCAAACGACAAGTGGGAAGGATGGGGGAGTTGTTTTAAAACGATGGGAATACTTTAAACTTGCAAAATAAAGATCAAATCAAAATACAATGTAAACACATGAGTGAGAAATCTCCCATATTAAACAATCCCTATGAAGAGCCACGTTGGCATTATGCAACCGACCTCGAAGGCAACCTTGACTACAATAAGGTGCTTGAAGGACGCCGCCCGTATACTGCCTCGATTGGCATCGCAAACAACAAACAACAGAACGGGACTAACTCCATCAACAAGGCAGAAGAGGCTAACTCCAACGCTTCTTTCATCAATTCGCTTCGCAAAGAGGTGAAAACGTGGCGCGAGAAAGGCTATCCGTATGTGACAAGGGTTAGCCGTGAGTTATTGAATTTTTGGTTTAACAATCCTGAAAGACAGAATTTCCAGCGACTCTTTTTCTGTCAGCGAGAGGCTGTTGAAACCGCAGTTTATTTGAATGAAGCCGCCGATTTTGACCCCAATATGGGGCGTTTCCTTCTCCAACAACAAGAGGAACACCAAAAGACTATTCACGACGAGTTTTCTTATACGTTGCCTCGCACCGCTTTTAAAATGGCTACCGGCACGGGGAAGACTGTTGTGATGGCCATGCTCATACTCTACAACTATCTTAACAAACGCGAGTATGTACAGGATACCCGCTTTGCTGACCACTTTCTTTTAGTGGCTCCTGGCATCACAATCCGCGACCGCCTCGGCGTACTCTACCTCAACGAAAATGCCGCCAAAGCTAAATTTGAGGATGATGTAACCGATTATTATCACAAGCGCGGACTCATACCTCGTAACTACGAATGCCAACTCGGCGGGCTGAATGCGTGCATATCCATTATCAACTATCACCAACTTGAGCCCAAGCAATACCAAGGTAAGAAGCAAAGCCCTTTGGATGGCAAACTCGTCTACAAAGGTGCAGAGGAGGGTATGGTGAGACAACAAGACAAAGAGGAATACTCTTCTGTCATCTCGCGCATCCTCGGGCGTATGCCTAAAAGCAAACGCATCCTCGTCATCAACGATGAAGCGCACCACTGCTACCTACCTCGAACCCAGAAAGGCAAGAAAAGCGAAGAAGATGAGGCGGACAACCAACAAGCCATGGTGTGGTATGAGGGTTTGCGCCAACTGAAACTTCTCGGTTACAAGGTGCAGCACGTCTACGACCTTTCTGCGACACCTTATTATTTGAAAGGTTCAGGTTACCCAGAATATTCTCTTTTCCCTTGGGTGGTGAGCGATTTCGGATTGGTCGACGCAATTGAGAGCGGACTGGTGAAAATCCCGTTTCTTCCCGTTTTTGACAATACAACGGAACTGAGCGAACCCATCTTGCGTAATATCTACGAGCATATTGCCAAAGATCTCCCTAAAAAAGGACAAAAGACCCTAAGAGCAGAGGAAAAGGAGAATGGGAAAGACAACTCTAAAGCAGAGAACGCTCCCAACCTGCCATCCCTGCTCAATGTGGCAATAGACCAGTTTGTGAAAGATTATGAGGATTATGAACGTGGTATAAGGGAAGCTGGGGAAATTGGCAAAAACCTTCTCACCACGCCACCCGTCTTCATCGTAGTGTGCAACAACACGACGGTATCGAAAGAGGTCTTTAAAATGATGGCTGGCTACGAAAGCGTGGATGCCAAAGGCAATACCATCTATGTGCCTGGAAAATACGACATCTTTTCCAACTATAAGGGCGGTATGCCACTGAAAAAACAACCAGCATTGCTCATCGACAGCACAGCCATCGAAGATGCAGGTAGCGTGGTGAGCGATGAGTTTAAACGCATCTACAGTGACGAGATAGAACGGTTCAAACGCGACTACGCCACATTGCATGGCGCTGGTTCTGCCGACCAACTGACCGATGGAGACATCCTCCGCGAGGTGGTCAACAGCGTGGGCAAACCTGGCTCTCTCGGCGCAAACATCAAACTCGTGGTGAGCGTGTCAATGCTTACCGAGGGTTGGGACGCCAACACCGTGACTCACGTTTGCGGCGTGCGTGCCTTCGGCTCTCAATTGCTCTGCGAACAGGTGGCAGGCCGTGCCTTGCGCCGACGAAGCTATGAGTTACTACCCTACAATCTAAAGGGTGAGGAAATCAAATCAAAAGACATAAAAAAACATACCGACAACAAGGATATCGTTTGGAAATTTCCTCCCGAATATGCCCACATCATCGGTGTGCCGTTCAAAACATTCAAATCGTTCAATACATCCGGAGGAGGGGGAGGTTGGGGTTCCCTCCTGAATGATAAAACCCACATCTTTGCCTTGAAGGAACGCAAAGCGTTGGAAATCAAATTTCCTAACATCGTCGGCTACCGTAGCCAAACGTTGGACGGACACATTTCTGCCGACTATTCCGGGAAGCCGAAATTCAAACTCGATTTCAACAAAGTGCCTACCGAAACCATCCTCGCATCGGCTATCGACGGCGATGACAACATTCTTCTTAAAAGCGATTACCGCGAACTGCGCGACGCCCAAGTGGTCTACGAATTGACTCGCCGCCTCATCAACTCGAAATATACCGACGCAGAGAATGGACGGCAGTTCCAGCTTTTTTCAGATTTGAAAAAAGTGGTACAGCAGTGGTATGACAATCAAATAGAGGTAATCGGTGGCGACGGAAACCCCGACCTACGTCGTCTTGCCATATTTTGGACATCATCAGATGTGGTGTCGAGCATCTACGAGGGAATCCAAGCCGCCATCAAGGGAGAAGAACGCATTAGCGCCATCCTCAACTACTACAACCCCGAGGGTTCTTCGGCGTATGTGAACGGGTTTACAAGCAAAAAGGTGTACCCTACCCAGAAAAGCCATGTCAACTATGTGGTGGCTGACACCGACTCATGGGAGCAGATAGCTGCCAAAATGATGGAAATGATGCACGAAGTGGAATGCTATGTGAAAAACTCCTTCCTCGACTTCAACATCCCTTACATCGATGGCACTCAAGAACATCAGTATATGCCCGACTTCATCGCCCGCGTGCGCGGAGGAAAAAGTGGTGAGATTGTCTACCTCATCATCGAAATCTCAGGCTTCTCTAACGACCGCACGGCACACAAAGACCTCAAGCGATACTACGCCACACAATATTGGCTACCAGCAGCCAACAACCTACAGGACTACGGACGATGGGACTTCATCGAAATCTCAGACATCAACAACTTCCGTGCATTACTCACCGAAAAAATAAAACAACTATGAGTATAACCCAAAAACCCGTCGACGCCATCAAGCACACCGACGAAACCCGCGCAATGATTCCTACCAGCGAACTGGCTGGCGAGGAAGCTATGAATGCCGCCGAGCACAGCGGCAAGGCCTCCTATGAGACGTTCCGACATGAGTTTGAACGCGGACGCGACCCCGAACTCTATTGGTTGGGCAAATATCGCAACGACGACTCTGCCGACGTACAGATAGATATCCGTTCGCTTTATGTACACGAGGACATCCAGCCCGAGATGCTTATCCGCCGGCTTTACCGTCTGCGTGAGGAACGTGCCGACAACCAACCGCTGCTCTTCAGCGAGGAGGAACTGGGCAAGAACATCGTCGAGGACGAATTGGAACGCGTCTGCGAATACTATCAGCACCAGATGGGATGGAAGAACCGCCTCATTCAGGGCGACTCGCTGCTCGTGATGAACTCGCTGCTGCAGCGCGAGGGCATGGCGGGTAAGGTGCAGTGCGTGTATATCGACCCGCCATACGGCAT
>CAVGRN010000115.1:0-3755 GCA_963631545.1 Paludibacteraceae bacterium
TAATGCCTCCACTAAGAAATCCGCAGACTTCCCTCGCAAAATGTTCAACTTGCGGTCCACCCTTTCATAATCCACCTCGCTGTATACGAAGTCAGACAAATCGTCAATAGACCGGGACAATAAATCCAAAGATGAAAGGATGGATAAGATTCTGTCGTCCCTCTTCGTATTCATTTTCATGCTATAAAATGGTCGTTCATAGATCAACGAGAAAGCCGTGCCGTGAAAGGACGTAGTTACCACGCACGCCGCATGCTTGAAATAACTAACAAACTGCGCAGGGGTCAAGCCTTGTTTATTTACAAATCCACCCTTTAAGTATGCTTTCACCCCACCTCCAATAACAACAACCTCCGCATTAAGCTGCACCGCAATGAGATGAGCCAACTCGTAGGTTCTTTCTAAATGCGTCAATTCATAAATCAGCACATACGGCCTCTTCTGCCTGATAGGAGTAACGATTTTTTCAAACAACTGGCTACCAGCCAATAACACAGGGTCGAGTACAAGTTCGGATTTTATGCCAAGGTCTGACAACCGTTGCTGCAAAGAGGACTCCCGAACCGAGATATAGTCAAAATTTTCCAGTAAACAACAGAAATGTTCTTTTGCTTCATCGCTTAACTCCACACTGCCGTTGCTTGCCGCATAACTAATTTTTCTACAGTGTTGGAAAGGGAACGCGAAGAAAACGGGGTCAAGTCTGCCACAGATTTTTGTGTTCCAAATTTGGTCGCTTCCGCAGACAACCACATCCATCTGCTCTGCCTCACTCACCGGGACAGGGTTAATCGCAGTTTCCCGGAAGAAGGCGAATCCGTCAACATGTTTCACTTCTCCCTTAGAAAAGAGCCAACACAAAAGGAACCGCAAGTATGCTTTTATCCTCTTTCCTATGCAAGACAAAACATTACCCTTCTCCTCACATAGAAAATCAGGACAGTAATCTAAAACATTAGCGTCAACACCCTTATCTTTCAAAAAAGACATCAGCGCATAGCATTGTAGCACGGCGCCAAAGTTATTTGCCCGATGAAAAGTCAGTATTCCTACCTTCATTAAAAAAATCGTTTCACAATCGGACGCAAAAAGCCTTTTGCCTTATTAACAAGCCAATTAAGCCCGACATTTCCATATTTTCTCCGGACGTATGCGAAGCCATACGCTGCGAAGTCTTTTTCAAATTCGTCCCTTTTCTTGTGCAAAAGGGACGGACGCTGGAGCTGTGGTTGCAAACACTCGTCCAACCCGACCGGGATATAGTCAATTTCACCTTTGATTTTTTCAAACCAACATTTCCCCTTCTCTGTATTAACAAGGAAAAGGGAACATCCCCTATTATCCTCGCCCAAACGGGCGGCTTTACTCTTCTCCACTCCCCAAAAATCAGCGACAGTAATGTCGGATGTTCTTCTAAAACTGGTATATGGGCAGTTCCCGCAAGAATACCGCAAATTGATGTGGCTATAGAAAAGATATGTATATGTATATGTATATGTATATGCAAATGTGAAAGATTCCACATGGGAACGCCAACCTTTGTAGCGTTTGTTACGGAAATTCACTGCCGTAATTTTTTGTTTTTCCTTTTTCTGCAAATACTCCAAATAATCGCGCCACATATAGGGGCCTGGCACACCGTGGCACACTATATCCATCAGATAGAGATTGCACCGCAATTCACCCTCGCCAATGAACGATGCCACAGCGGCAACTTGGCAAGGCGTGCCAGAAAACATAACTTTGCGTCCATCTTCCAAATCTTGCTTCACTAAACGCAAAATGCCAGTCATATCGCTCTGTACATACTTGCTTCCCCGAAATTCATCCCGCTCCTGTGCATTCGTAGCTTTTTTGTGCGCAGCACGGAAGAAATCCTTATACCCAACGCCATACACCACACCGCCCACGGAGAGAACATAATCGGACAAAACAACGAACGCTGCGCCTGATTGGGATTTTTCGACTTCAGCCAAATTCTTGTGTCTGCCGCCATAAGCAACAGGCTTCTCAAAAGCATACGGGGTGCGATAATCAGAACGGAAGGAACAATATTTCAAGCATTTACCACAATCAATGCAAAGGTCATCATTCACCTTGGGGTAAAGGAATCCCATCACATCAGGCTCCATAGTAATGGCCTGCTTGGGGCAGACCTCACTACACAACGTGCAGCCACAGCAATCATCCTTGTGTTTTTCTATCCTCATACACGAATCTTATTTAAGACACTACGCACCTTCTCCTTTATAAAATCCTGCTCAGATGCGTTGCACCCGACAAAAAACACAGAAGCGCAAGTACACACCAGACAAACCAAGATGGACAAAAAAAGTCGAATATGCCCCATATCCATATAATACAGCAACAACAAAGGCAACACAGCAGAAACAAAGGCGACCACAGAAACTTTTGCGATAACCATCTTAAAAAAATCCCTTACTGGCAACCCCACCATAGACTGGAGCATCATCAACCGGAAAAACAAACAAGCGCAAGCAATCAGTATCGTTGCCACCATAGTATACTCTGGTGCCGCCCCCCAATGCAACAGCAGCAACGCCACAGGAAAGTTAAGCAATTGCGTTCCCCCAACAACAATTTGATATTTTTTTATGTTTCCCGTTGCCAACATCAATGTTATCAACGTAGATGAAACCGATTCCACCAACACATACACCACTACTAACCTCACGAAATTGACGGTGTGCGGAGGTATTTTCCCCAACCATATCAGCAACACTTGCTCCGCCTCAGCAAAGATCGGGAGAGATAAGAGCAGCAACAAATAGAACGAAAACCTCGAACCCTTAAAACAAAGGTTGAACGTATAATTCAAATCGCCAGACGCATATTGCTTAGTTATCTGCGGACTAAGCGCAGATGTGAAACTTCCAGAGAAGCTACACACTGCACTGCTCACCTGCATAGCAATGCCACGAGCAGCATTAACAATCGGTCCGCAAAAGACATTCAGCAAGACATTGACGCCTTGATCCCTTAGAACAGCGGAACTTGCCCCAAAAAAATTCCAGCCAGCGAAGGAAAATATCTCCTTCAACAACGGTTTGTCGCATGTAAGGCGAAATCTGCATTCCGAAAAATGCCGTCTGCAATAACAACCATATATGAATCTAATAACAACCGCAACTATTGCCAACAATAAAGAATAGATAATCAGCCTGTCAACAGACGAGGAGTGATCCACAATCAGAGCCACCATCAACGTCCCGATTGACTGCAAAATACTGATGACTGCAAAAGCGGTCATGTGTTCATGGGCAGTAATGGCGGCATTATACGGCACACTAATAAGTTGCACTATAAAAGTCACAATGGAAAACTGCATGACGAAATTAGCAGCGAGCATACGCTCAACTGGTATCGACATATAACAATTCAAAAACCACAAACCACCAGTTTCCAATAGCAGCAGAACTATCACGGCGATCAAACAAAGCATCATCAAAGATGAGGAAAACACCTTGTTCAAAATCTCTTCATCCCCACTGCCCAAAGTGTAGGTTATATAACGCGTTATAGCCGCAGTTAGCGAGTTAGTAACCACCCCAAATAAAACAACAAATCCGCCTACAGCCGTATAGATACCATAATCTTCAAAACCCAACGCATTGATAACCACCCTACTTGCATAGAGCGACACCACCATCAAAAAAAGCATGCGGAAGTATAGCACAAGCGTATTCTTCGCAATCCTCTTATTATTTTCCGAGATTTGGGTTGACATAATGCTG
>CAVGRN010000116.1:0-3699 GCA_963631545.1 Paludibacteraceae bacterium
TACGCACCTCTCCCGAACAAGGTTTCACACAACCAATGCCGAAACGGGTGCATTGGCGCATTGCTCTTTGTTCATAGATGTTTCCAGGCAAAAGAAAGTCCGCAAGAGAAACCTCCCCGCGGACCTTCCCGAATCTAAAACTTTAATTTATTTTGACCTCAACAGGGTGAAGTGTCCGTTGTAGACCTTGTCGATTTCCGGGATGTTGACGGTATACCAGTAATCGGTGGACGGGAGCGGCGTGCCATTGTAGGTGCCGTCCCACTCGGAGGTGCTGCCGTTGAGCTCTGCCACTTTCTTTCCGAAGCGGTCGTAGATGGTAACGGTGGCGTTCGGGTAGGAGTCGAGGATGTTCACCACGTCCCACGTGTCGTTCACGCCATCGCCCTGCGGCGTGAAGAACTCCGGAATGGAGATGGCCGGCGCGGTGATGGAGAACATCACGCTGCCCTCGCAACCGGTCGCATCCTTGGCGTAGGCGGTGTGCAACGCATAGGTGAGCTGCTCAAAGAGCGCATCCTCCTGCCACTCGCCCTTGTCCACGCGGTAGGTGTAGGCCGCCGATGTCGGGTTCAACACCTCCACTTCGCGACTGCGCAGCGCGACGGAATCGATCTGCAACTCTGGTGTCGGAACGACCTCCACCGTGGCGGTCGCCTTAGCCGAGCCGCACGACTCGCTCTCCACCTCAACGGTGTAGGCGGTTGTAGCAGAAGGTTTTACAAGCAGATTAGCCGACGTGCCGAGTGTCTCGCCCGACTCGTTCGTCCATTTGTATGAGCGGATGTCGTCGCCCGATGCCTGCGGCTTCAACGTGAGGTTCTCACCCTCGCAGACCTTGCCGTCCTCAATGGTTACCTCCGGCTTCGATTTCACGGAAACCGAGATGGAGCCGTCCACCGAGCAGACTCCGCCGCGGGTGGCAGTGAAGCCGTATGTGGTTGTGGCTGTTGGCGTTACGGTGCGTGTCGGACCGCTTTCGCCGTCCGCCCAGGCAACCTCCGCATCTGTCTGGTTGAGGGTTACGGCGATGTCCACGGCATCACCCGAACAGGAAACCGCATTTTCGGTTACGGTGAACGTTGGGTTTGTAACGACTTCAAGTGTGCCTGCGTCTTCCTCTTCTGGCAATTCACATACGCCATTCGAGATTTTGTAGGTGTAAGTGCCTGCGTCAGTGGCAGTTGCCTTAGCGACGCTCAATGTGAGTTTGCCCGCTTGGGCGGTCAGTTCCTTGCCATCCTTGTACCATTTAATGTATGCGCCCGCATCGCCCGCCGAATAGCCTGTGGCAGTGAGGGTTGCGGAGAATTTGTTGCCCTCGCAAATCGTCTTCGAGAGGTCTTTCCAATCTGCCGTTACGGTGATTGGTTTCACCTCAACGGTAACGGTGTCGCTCACCTCGCAGACGTTGGTCAGGGTTACCACATATTGTGTGGTTGTCGTCGGATTGACATCAATGCTTGCCGTAGTGCCGACAGATTCGCCTTTGGTGGTCGTCCACTTCAAATCTGTACCCTCGTGGGTGGCGTTGAGGGTGAGCTGCTCGCCGCCGCAAGTCTTGTAGCGGTCTGTCTCCTCGCCCTGAACCGTTATCGCTCCGTTCAGAACGCCCTTCGTGATCTCCACGTTCCAGGTCTTCTTCAACGCCTTCGCACCCGAGCAAGCGCCTGCCGAAGCCTCAACCGTGAAGGTTTTCTTCTCGCCTGCCTTGCCCGTGATGGCTGGGGTCTCGTAAGCATTATCCTCGGTCGCTGTGCCACCGTTCCAAGCGTAGGTGATCGTACCAGGGTTGACACTGGTTGCCGTTGCTACGAGGTTTGCTGTCGCACCCGGACAAACTTTCTCGTCGCCCGTAATCTCAAGGTCGCTCAAATCGTGAATGTCAACATCGAGAGAAACTCGTGCTTTCGACTCACATTTAGCGGTCTCAGTCGTAGTCGTATTGATCTCGTAATATGCGCCGGCGTAGTAAGTTCCAGTCTTATCAACGGTTGAAGAGGTCAACGCTGAGGTTGAAGTTTCGCCATCGAAATACTCGTAGGTTACGGTCAAACCGTTCTTCTCACTGACGTATTTTGACAGGTTCACCTCGCCTCCACATTGCGCTGCGATTTCGGTAGTTGCCAACTCCGGTAATGCGTGGATGGTAACCTTGATCGTTGCTTTCGTGCTGATGGCACCGCTCGTAACATGCTGTTGTGCAACATAGTAGGTCTGCTCGCCCACCTCATCAGTGGTTGGAGTTGGTGCGGTTTCTGAGCCTTCACCCGTCTCCGAAGTGTACCACAAGAGTTTGTAGTTGTCGGCAGACTCAACGGTCTCATTGATGATTGCGGTGAGAGCCGTAGCAGTCGCACCTTGGCAATAAGCCACCGGACTAACCGTTGGGATTGGCGAGTCGCTGATGTTGACCTCAACATTCACCTTCTCGCTCGTACATTTTCCATCTGTTTGAGCAAC
Source organism: Paludibacteraceae bacterium (assembly GCA_963631545.1). Lineage (GTDB taxonomy): Bacteria > Bacteroidota > Bacteroidia > Bacteroidales > Paludibacteraceae > UBA1181. Next base: position 2,464 of record CAVGRN010000116.1, read on the forward strand.
ATAGTAGGTCAAAGAGACATCCTCGCCCTCAGGCCATGTCGCATCGTATTCTGGTGTTGGAACACCGTCCAATTTATTTCCTTCTGCATCATACCAAACCAAAGTATTGCCCTCGTCAGGCGTCGCGGCAGTCGGATTCTTCGTCAACAAATCGTTGAAGCCATCCGTCTTGCCCTCGCTCTTGACGTAGTTCACAACAAGGTCGCCCGCAGGAACTTTCAAGTCGGTTACATTGATTGTAAAGTCAACTTTCTCGCTTTCGCAGACATGGCCATCGGCAATCGTGTAGGCTGCCATCACGCTCACTTGCGTTGCGCCCGTAGCCCACTCAATCTCGCTCTTGCCGTCCCAAGCCTCGCTGCCGACAGTCCAGATGATGGAGTCGCCCATCAAGTAGTTTTTCGTATCAGCACCCGAGAGAGCAACAAGTGCGTCGTGGGTATCGCCTGCACAGTAGTCGTAGCGGTTGCCTGTGGTGTCTGGGGTGGCAACGCCGTAAACGCTAACGGTTACTTTTCGTTTACCACTCTCAGCAGCATCTGTGCCTGTTGATTTTTGAGACACATAATAAATAGTTGCACCGGCAGTTTCTGTCGATGGGGTTGGCGCAGTTGCTCCGATCACTGTTCCATCTGCATCATACCACTGCAAAGTATAAGTTACCGTTGGATCATCACCTGCTGATGCCTCCGCCTTCAACGCTTCAGCCGTTTCGCCCACACAGTAAGCGACATCTTCAGCCTTTGGATATGGCACACCGATAATCGGAACGGTTATCCTCATCGGGTCTGACACACATCCGTACATATTTTCAACCGTCACATAGTAGATGAGTTCCGTACTCTTTCTATCGGCAGGCATCGTTGGGATTGGTTCACCATCCAACAGATTCATTTCCTCATCATACCACTTGTAGGTGAGTTTTCCGTAGAGAACATAATGGGCTGCGTCATCCAAGCGATCCAAATAGGTTGGATCTATTTCGCCCAATGTTTTGTCGAATGTTCCGCTTGCAGTAGAATCGCTGATAAGATAGGAAACGGTGAATGTTCCTGTTGGATTTGGCACCTCGGAAACCTCGACCTTAACCGATTGCTCTCCGTCGCAAAGACCCTTTTTCACCTTCACTCTGTAAGTTCCTGCCTCCGAAACAGACAATGTTGCATCGGTCGAACCATCATTCCACTCGTAAGAATCGTATTCGGAAGTTGCTTGGATAACGTATGGCAGGGCCGA
>CAVGRN010000117.1:0-3685 GCA_963631545.1 Paludibacteraceae bacterium
CCGCTCTCACTGAGGAGGCTGGCAACGAACCAGAAGCAGGCAATGCTCCCGAAAGCAATGGCGAGGGTGTGAAGGCTAAGACTTTCCGCGAGTTCAACCCTTCACTCTACAAGACCAACGCAGAGCGCAAGGCTGCATTCGACGCTTTCAAGCGCGGAGAGTAAGACTCACAAACAACAAGATTAATTCACTCTAAACACAACACAAAAACTATGGCACAACTTCCAGCAAATTTCATTGGCCTCGAGGCTCTTGAGCACGTGGCAGAGCAGGTGACTAAGGAAATCCTCATGGGTCCTGGTTATAGCGACCCAGCAGAGATGGACCGCCTCGGTATCGACATCGTTAGCGGCATCCAGTACAAGCGCGTATTCAACATCCTTCTCCGCAAGGGCGGCACGACCCGTCGTAAGGACGTTCACAAGAAGGTTAACAGCGAGGCTGGCTTCCTCAAGGAGCGCACTCTCACCGTTAAACTCGCTTGGGACCACTTCACCGACAACGCAGACAACTACTGCGAGACTGTTCTCGGCGTAGACGCACAGGGTCAGTACCCTCTCTCTACAGAGGCTACCGAGGCTGTCCTCCGCGACTATGCAGACAACCTCACCGCTAACCTTTGGTTTGGCGACATCGACCTCGACAACGGTGACGACAGCGTAAAGGCTTCTGACCAGGCTCTCGCTCTCTACGACGGTTTCCACACCGTTATCAAGCACGACATCGAGGATGGTCTTATCAGCGAGGCTAACGGCAACTACATCAAGTGTGATGGCATCTCGGCTCCTGCTGACAACAACGACTCTACTCCTTATGACAACTTCATCGAGTGGCACCGTAAGTGGGACGCACGCCTCCGCAAGCAGGAGACTTACGTTTACATGTCTGAAGAGACTGCAAACAACATCGCTGCCGGCTACGCTAACAAGTTCCACGGCAACTTCAAGGTTGACTACAACCTCGGCGACAACTTCAAACTCCCTGGTCTCTCAAAGGTTACTATCTGCCCTGTTGCAGACTTCGGTGAGGGCGACCGTATGTACGCTACTGTTGCTAAGAACTTCGTTTACGGTGTTGACACCGAGAGTAACCAGTCTTACGTTGGCGTTAAGGTTGGCACTGACGACGACATGCGCGACATCCAGTTCCAGATTCAGTCTATCCAGGGTGCTGGCATCAAGAACCCATTCAAGAGCGCATTCTGTATGTCTGACGGATCTCTCGCTTCTACTGACTTCAACGCAGGTGACTACACCAAGGCAGTTCTTGCTGTCAGCGTAGTGGGTAAGGGTACTGTAACTGTCAACGGCGTTGCTTACAGCGAGCCTGTAGAAATCAACGCTAACGACGTTATCACATTGAAGGCTACTGCCGAGAGCGGCGCTACATTCAAATCTTGGAGCAACGGCAAGACAGATGCTGAGATTCAGATCACTGCAAGCGGCATGCCTATCGGTATCACTGCATTCTTCGAGTAAAGCTATCGTTTGGCATAAATAATCTCACGTGGCGACCGTCCTGACTTGACGGAAAACGGATGGTCGCCATCATTTACCAACAACAACACTAACACACACAACACTATGGCACAGAATACTTGTCCACAACTCGTTGACATCCTCAACTCGGAGCAGTGCCTTGAGAACCTCGCCGGTCTCGGTACTGACATCTATATCGGTCTGAAGAGCGAACTGTCTGCTCCTCTCACCGCTACAGAGAACTCATACAGCACTCCAGTGTTCACTTCTGGTAAGGGTCTATACAAGGTGCAGTGTAAGGAGGACTCGCAGCAGATACAGGGTAGCTCACTCGGCTACCGCAAGGGCTACGAACTGACTTGCACGTTCATCGTTGACTCTGTAAACCCTGCAGCTGGTAAGCTCGCTCGCGCTATCAACAACCAGGATATCTTTATCGTCGCTAAGGATAACGACCTCTCGCAGATTATCTACGACCCAACACGTAAGGTTAAGTTCGACTCTGGTTCTATCAAGACTGATACGGGCCAGAAGGCTGAGGACGACCGCACCACGACTTACGAGGCTAAGCTCTCTCCAGTGCTTTATCCTAACCTCTACGTCACCGAACCTACAGAAGGTTGGGATTCGCTTCTCGCAAACAAGGCTGGCGAGTAAAAAAAGACCGTTGTTCGCGTTACCCCAATGAGTTCAGCAGCTCATGATACTACCGACCTCCGGTATCAAAGTCCCATAAAAAGGATGGAGATGCCGGGGGTTATTTGTGTCCGCCCAACGCCGTAATAATCAATTAACTTTGTATCTGTAATCAATAACCGCTGAACCAATGAAAAAGATTGACATCAGAATACCGCGAGGATGGAACGCATGCACCACCGAACAACTCGAAACCATCGCCGACGTGATACGCGAACTCGTCGAACGGCAGGACCGATACCACCCGTTTGACATGCTCAACGTCAAGATAGCACTTTTCTTTGCCCTCGCCGGCATTGAGATAGTGGAGGGCGTAGACATCTCGCTTCCCGTCACCGACCGCTTCTACCGATGCCGCTTCAACGGCGACAAGGAGACGTTCAGACTGTTCTTATGGCAGATAAACTATTGGATAACATCGCCGGCGGAAACCAACGACAAGACGAGTGCGGAGTATATGGCGCAGGGAATGGGCATACTCGACTGGCTCGACAACAAGAACGGCAACTACCTCACGATGTTCCCATACGCCAATATCAGTAGGCGAAAACCAGGTCTATTCTCGGGAAGAAGCAAGGACTTCCGCGGACCGTCACCCGACCTTGACGGTTTCTCATGGGCGCAATACCGCTTTGCTTCGGACATGATGCAGAATTACGTCACTCTAAGCAATAACCTGCTCCGCATGCAGCAGATGAAGGGACGTTTCACGGACGAGCAGTTGGAGCAGCAGAACGACAGTGTGGAGTCGGCAAGGGCGATGTTTCTTGCCACTATCTTCAACGCAAAGACGAAGTTCGTTGACTCTAATACCGGTATGCAGAAACGTGACTTCCACTATGAGGTGGACCAATGCACCGCCAACGCAGAATACTTCCGGGGCTACCCCGATACGCAATGGCAGGTGATAATGTTCTGGTGGACGGGAGTGATGCACACACTATCCAAACGCTATCCGCATGTATTCAAGGTGCAACCCACCAAGAAACAGAAGAAGCAGACGGGACCGTCAACGCCAATGGAGATATATACGGCAACGACCGCCACCATGCAGAAGTATGCCGGACTCACCGAAGACCAAGTGAACAACCAGTCCTACTCCCTCGTCTTGGAGCATCTTGAAAGATTGAGCAAGGAGAATGAAGAGCTCGAAAAGATAAGAAGCAAGAAATAAACATTTGTGCAAACGTGCTATCGTGGATCTACACAAACGCACAAACACACGAATGAACGAACAAACAAACATTCAAACACACAAACACACACACAATGGCAACCACAGCAACCGACATCCAGCAACTCCAACAACGTAGTGAGGAGTTGAAGCGCCAGGGCTACGTTCCCATGCGTCCGGGGCAATACTGCCGACCGAACCTGAACGGGACAAAGACCTTCTCGTGGGGCGACTACATCCACGAACAACTCGTTACGGCAGAAGCCACACAGCCAGGAGCAGCACCCGGCACGGCAGCAGCACGCCGACAGATAAGCACCGTATTCGCATCGTCAGG
>CAVGRN010000118.1:0-3679 GCA_963631545.1 Paludibacteraceae bacterium
GCCAAACTGCACGAGTTGGTGGGCGAGGATAATGTGATCCGGGTGGCGGAGTGCTGAGGTTTACAAATTCCTCAGTAAACTCAGAAATTCATCCATTGTGAGTGAATCGTCCACTGTTTTATTTTTGTCGAACACCATATAGTAGCGGAAGTTTGTTGCTCCCGAAAGTTTCTCCCACGTCTTTCCCAACTCAAGTTTCTTTCTGCTATCGGAATTATCTCGATCATCACCTTTGGTTTCCAGCAAGATTATTTTTCCTTTTTCTGTGCGAATGATAAAGTCGGGATAGTGGTTGAACGGTCCGTTGAGAGAGAATCCTGTCATGGGGTGGTTCCTATGCCAGAAAGTAACATTTTCCAACTCTGAAACAGCGTGTATCACTTTATATTCAAAGTCGTTTATAGAATCCACTTCTTCGGTATACAGTCCTTTACCGATACCGACGATTTTGTCTTTTCCGTTACTTATTTTTTCTGGAAATTTATAGTCCCCTATGCAAACGATCTTCTCTGTCTCAATCCATTTTTTGAAGTTACTTTTCTTCCTTTCGTCTGCTAAGGATTTAATTTTGTTCTTGATTTCCTCGGTGACTTGCAATATCTTACTGTGAAAGTCTACTATGTCGCTCTCATCATAGTCTGAAAACACGCCAGTAAGATATGTCGTCAGCTTAGGACTTGCTATGCCTTGGAATGTTTTGTCGCTTTTCTCTAATCCTCTGACGATCTGAGAAATCAGCGAATTCTTTTTTTTCTCTGGGGCTAATGCAATGAAGTATTTTTTTAGTTCGGCTTTCATCTCATCTGAAATGCTTACGCTGATGGGTTTTTCCGCATTGGTATCGTTCACATCAACACTTTGCATTTCAATGTTCGAACTTTTGAAATTTATGTTTTGGTCTTCTTTTGCCAAATCCCAACCACCGTCTATTAGTGATTCTGGCGTTAATTTTGTATAGTTTTTCTCGTTTTTGTCGTTCGTCGTTCCACTGAAATTTAGTGCGCTGTTAGTAGTGGATTGAATCATAAATACTGGTAAACTCAAATCTTTTACTGTATCCTTAAACTCTGGTTTTATAGGATAGGATTTTACGCCATTATTCGATTCTTCATCATATTTTTTGGTTTCTTCATATGCTTGATTCTCAATATCTTTTGTAGAATGGTCCGATTGCGGTTTTTCATAGGATGGCGCAGTGCCATCCGTAGTTGTTGAACCTTGAGAATTTGTTGTTGGGGTGTTTGTCTCATTGCCATTTTCCCCCGAGGATTCGTTGGTATCGGTAGTGCTGTTTTTGCTGCTTTGTTCACTTTCGTGTGAGGTTGAAGCATCAGAGGCAAGCGTACCCTCTGGTTTTGGCATTTCATGCGCCTTCTCATTGTTTTGAGGTGATTGTACCTCATTTTCTTCGGACTTCGTTGGTTCGGGATTGGCTTCCCTCACTTCTTTTGAAGTAAATCCTGCACCCTCTAATCCTTTTATGACTGATTCGATAGTTTCTCGGAATTTTTCTGATGCTGTGAATACATACGAGATGTTCAGAAGGTCGTCTTCGTTTTTTTGGGCATGCGGAAGACGTAGAATGCGTCCTACAATTTGGGTTACGTCTACTTCGGAACTTTTGTTCGCCAACGATGCCAAAATGTAAGCGAATGGGCAGTCCCATCCCTCTTTTAAAGCGTTCACTGTGATGATATAACGAATTTTACAATCTTCAGACATCAGATTGATACCTTTCAGTTCGTTTATGGTGGCTGTTTTTATGGCAATTTCCTCTTCGTGGATACCCTTTTTTTCCAATTTCTGCTTGACCTTGTCGAATGTTTCGTTATCCTTATCGCTTTTGGGTTGGGCTTGCAGAAGCAAAATCGGGCGTATATATTTCCCTTTCTGATTTTTGGCTTTCTCTTCCAAACTGTTGCGGAGGTTGACCGATTCGTCTATAACCTCATCTACGCTGCTTCTGTTGCATAGTATGACGGGCAGTTTTACCATTTCCGCCTTTTTCAGCCGAATGGCATCCACGAAACTGATGATGTTGCTTTTTTCTCGGGGGGTGGCAGTCAAATCGAGAATGAAGCGAGGCTGTATTTGCTCGAAAAGTTCGATTCGCAAAGGAGAGCCGAAGTTATGGCTCTCATCGATAATCACGACGGGGTGTAATCTTGCAATGGCGGAGATAAGAGATGTTTCGTCCGCTCCTGCTATTGCAGTGGCTGCGTCTTTTAGCGAACCATATTCGTAGGAGGCAAGGTTAGAGTTCTCCTTGTAGACGCGTCTTCCGTCTTTGTTGTTGGAGGCGAACGACTGCACGCTCAGCACGAATACCGTCAGCTGTTCGGCGATGTCGTTGGGTTGGATTTGGCTTCCTTGCAACGCAGCGTTTTTGTCTACCACCACAACTCTGTTTTGGAAATGCTCCGAAATCTTTTGATTATAAGGGTGTTGCGGATTTCTTAGATTTTTGTAGGTCTGCTCCAAGATGGAATCGCTTGGTACGAACCACGCCACCACCTTGGGCGCATCTGGTTGCCAATTGTTCAGTATCGTGCGGATAGCGTTGCAAGCGATGAATGTCTTTCCGCCCGCTGTCGGCACTTTGAACATCACGCGTGGAACTCCCTTGACGGTGTTGTCGTAGGGTTTGAGACACATCTCGTTATCAGGGTCATTGACGTCGATATTGCCTTTCTTCTTCCAATATTGCGTATACGCCACTTGTAGATCATTGGTGTCGTTGAGTTCTTGTATGTAGTTTTTGAGGTCGTCTATTACCTCTTGCTGATAGTCATTGAGTTCCATGCGCTTTTACTTTGTTGTATGTCAATTATTTAGAATCGGATGACATCCGATGTGAATTTTTTGAAAGTGATGTGGTTTTGTTTCAAATGCTCGTCGCTCATTTGGCAGGCATCGGCATAGATGATGTATGCGTCGGCTTTTGTGGTTACCTCGTTTGCGGTTTGGATGGAGAGGGAGACCTCTGTACCCTCTTCGTGGAAGAAGTAGTAAGCCACACCGTTGTTTGTGCCCAATAGGTATTTGTCTTTACGGTTCTCATCTTCTACAAAAGGGGCGTGTACTTCGGAGTGCCAGATGTATCTGCGGAGTTGCGCAGTGGTGATTTTGGGGTTCAACTCTCCCATCTCGTTGAAGAGGGGTTCTCCTAACTCATAAAATGAGAATCCTCCACCCGTACCCTCAACGGCGTTTTTGCCTTCGCCGTAGCCTGCCATCACGCGGCGCACACGCTCAGCGGTGATATTCTCGGCATAGTCTTCCATCTCCACCAAGATGAATTTGCGTTTACCCCCATCCTCTTTGTTTAGGTTCAATACAGCGTGGGCTGTCGTGCCTGATCCGGCAAAGGAGTCGAGGATGATGGAGGTTTTGTCGCAATTAGCCATTTTCAGAATCATTCCCAGTAAGTCTGTGGACTTTGGATATTCAAATGGAGAGTCTCCATCAAAAATTTCTTTTAATAACCTGGTGCCATTTCCAATGGAATCTATCCATGAAACAAATTTTTTCGTCTCACATTCGCCTTCTAATGGAGCAAATATTTTTTCGTAGGGAATCCAATCTCCATTTTCGTTTTTTTGAAATTCTACCATCCCTTCTTCAATCCTGCATTCCCGAAACAAATCCTAACGAGGCGAAAAATTTCATTACAAACCGC
>CAVGRN010000119.1:0-3677 GCA_963631545.1 Paludibacteraceae bacterium
CGTTTTTCATCAAAAATCCAAGAAACACTTACCTGACAATCAACTTTTTGAAAGCCTCCTTGGTGCGGACGATGTACACACCGCGGAGCGAGCCGTTCATTGCCGTAACGTCGCGGCCCAGTAGGTCGTAGATACGGAAGTCGCCCTCGCAGTAGATGCGCCCGTCTGCAACGTAGAGGTTCAGAACCTTCACATCCTCAACACCGGTTGATTGCTTGAATGTCGCGGAAATCGTAACATCACCGGCAGGCATAATAAAGGTGCTGTCTTTGGCATTGAAATCGATTTGCGTTTCACCTTGCGTGATAACAAGCTTGTCCAACACAAAATCCGAATTTGGTGTGATGGTCAACTTCACAGTGTCGCCCACTTGTGCGGTGGCGGCGGTTACCGTCACCGTTCCGTTCTCGTTTTCAACAAGGGTGATGGTGTAGTCGATCTTCTTGAATGTCGTGGTAATTTTCACACTATCCGCAGGCATAACGAAAGAGCTATCTTGGGCATTGAACACCGCCGTGCCATCATTTCGCAAGATTGAAATCTCGTCAACGGTGTAACCGAGGTCTGGGGTGATGGTTAACTTCACAGTCTCGTCCACTTGTGCGGTGGCTTTGGATGATGCAACCGTCCCGTTTTCAGACTCAACAATGTTGATGGTATATATCTTATTGAATGTCACATCAACCTTCACATCGCCGACTGGCATAATGAAGGTGCTATCTTCGGCGTTGAAATGAACCTGCGTTTCACCTTGTGAGATGGTAACGCTATCCAACACGAAACTTGGATTTGGTGTGATGACCAACTTCACGGTGCCACCCATATGCGCAGTAGCAGGGGCGGTTACCGTTCCGCTATCAGACTTATTAACGATGACTGCGTAGTCAATCATTTTGAATTTTGCAGCGATTTCCACATTGCCAGCCGGCATGACGAAGGTGCTGTCATCGGCATTAAACACCACTGTGTTGCTGTTTTGCAAGATGGATATTTCGTCAAGGGTGTAGCCAATGGCAGGAGAGACTGTTAACTTCACTGTGTCATCCACTTGTGCAGTGTCGGTTGCCGTTAGCGTTCCGTTCTCGGATTCAACAAGGGTGATGTTGTAGTCAATCTTCGTGGCAGTCATGGTAATGACGACATCACAGTCAGGCATAATGAAAGAAGAAGAATCCGATGTCCATTCCACTTCTGGCGCAATTGAGTAATTGCTGAAAGCGTAACCCGGCTTCATTATGTTTCTTATAGAAACTGTATCACCATACATTGCACCTTGCTTGACATCCTTTGTACCATACTCGCTTTTTGCAGTAATAGCATGCCAACCTTCCCGCACCAAACTCACACTGTCGATGGAAAGGTACATAGAACTGTTGTCGATGTAGCCTCTAATTCCCAACCAGCATACGCCACTGGTGTCGGCGGTGAAAGAACTAAATAAGTGTTGGTAGTCGCCGTTTGTTACACCTGTTTCTGCCAAAACAACCTGCTTCATGGAATCCTTATCGGCTGCTGTGCCAATCTTTGCGGTGATGGTGGCATACGCGGTCCGGCTTACGTTCTGGCGTGCGTAGATGCTGAACACATACCTCACACCCTTTTCTAACCTCACTGGGGTGAAGAGCCAGTCGGTATTGTCATATATTAACGTGGCATTCCAACTGCCGGAGTATGGGGTGCGGTTGCAGCTTGTAAAGGTACTGTTTGCACTCCAGCTAAGGATTCCATTCTCGCTCTGTTGAAGCCAACCCGCAACGTGTTGGCCTTGCGTGTTGCCATTTTCGAAACCATCGAAGAAAGGAATCCCGTTGACTTTCATCACCTCCATACCGATAGTAACATCCTCGTTAGGCATGATAAAGGTGGAGTCGGTCAGCCAAGTGAGGGTTGGCGTGCTGGTGTAGCCTGCAAAAGCAACAGAATCACTATTCATTGTGTGGCTCACGGTGATGGTGTCGCCAAACATTACACTATTACCCTTTACATTAATCGTGCCATACTTGTTATCCACGGTAATTTGATACGCTTTAGGCTTTTCAAGACACACGCTGTCAATGGAAAGGAGCCAAGAGCAGCAGTTGTAGCCTCTAATGCCCAACCAGCATACGCCACTGGTGTCGGCGGTGAAAGAACCAAATAAGTGTTGGTAGTCGCCGTTTGTGACACCTGTTTCTGCCAAAACAACCTGCTTCATGGAGTCCTTATCGGCTGCCGTGCCAATCTTCGCGGTGATGGTGGCATACGTGACATCGCTCTCGTTCTGGCGTGCGTAGATGCTGAACACATACCTTTCACCCTTTTCTAACCTCACTGGGGTGAAGAGCCAGTCGGTATTGTCATATATTAACGTGGCATTCCAACTGCCGGAGTATGGGGTGCAGTTATGGTCTGTATTGGTGCTGTTTGCAGTCCAGCTATCGCCTCCTTCCTCGCTCTGTTGCACCCAACCCACAATGTTTTGGTACTGCGTGTTGCCGTTCTCAAAACCATCACGGAAAGGAATCACATTGACTTTCAGCACCTCCATACCAACGGTAACATCCTCGTTAGGCATGATGAATGAGGAGTCAGTCAGCCAAGTGAGGGTTGGCGTGCTGGTGTAGCCTGCAAAAGCAACAGAATCACTATTCAATGTGTGGCTCACAATGATGGTGTCGCCGCAAAACGCAGTATCCTTTTTGAAGGTGATAGTACCATATTCGGAGGAGGCTACAATGCTATGTTTTCTGTAGAATTCTGCATTTATCGTCATATCCGCTCCTGTGCAAACTACTTGATTAGAAGATATTACATACGAGTTCTCGGAAGAGATACTTTTAACGCGTACATCTTGGTATTTTGAGGTTACTGTGATGGTGTCCAATGCCTTGATTCCTTCGGTTTTGCTTAGCACAAGGCTGTCGCCGAGTGCGGCAACCACCGAAGCAGTGTATGTTGTTTTTGTCAAGTCTGAGAAACCAATATACATACCCCAGAACCTTGGTCCATACTGTCCATCCCAAAATACCTGACTTTCCCCGTGCATCTCGTAAACCAACTGCGTGGTGCCGTTTGGAAGCAGGAAGGTTTTGTAAACATTTGTTTCTGGCACTTCAATTTGCGTTCCAGTTGTGTCTAAAAGCGTCTGCACACTACCCAAAGTTTCGCCTCCTGCGTTTTTGCAGGTGATGCACACCTTTGCGATGCCACTGTAGTTCCCTGGCCAAGGAATCACGTAGCGCACCATTGCCTGCATTATCAGGCCGTTGGTCTGCTCGGTTGTTAGTCCTAAACTTTCAAGGTTCACGGTCTGCGTCAGCACACACTCTTGGTAAGACGAGCAGAACTTTCCGTCTGAAATCGCCCAGCCGTCTCCACCATTCTTGGTTTTAGTCCACGGGGAGAACGTTGTCCCATCGGGGTTCGTGTTCTGCAGCAGGTTCGCGCCATACGGCACATCCGCGGCACTTGCCGTTGCCGCGAGCAGTGTGGCGACTATCGCCACAAGATACTTTCTAAATTTTGACATTGTTATTATTATTTTGGTTGTACTTTATGACACACGAAGAGGCGGACGGAACCGTTGTGGCACCGCCTAAATGGCTCTGTTTTTGATAATTGCAATGTAAAACCCTACAAAATAGGGGGGGTATTGACTTTTGTCAATGCCGAAAATATCATCGCCCAGTTCCCGATGG
>CAVGRN010000120.1:0-3577 GCA_963631545.1 Paludibacteraceae bacterium
ATCTAATTGAGTTAAGACGATTCGGATATGAAGATTATTTGAATCGGATGGCATAGTCTTTTAAATTCTAATAGTCTTAAGTTGTGATTTTCAACACATTCCAATTCGTTTGGCTCTTTCCTTTAATCTTCATTGGGTATTATTTTATTCCGAAGTTGATTTCCAAAGAGGAGCGGGTAAGGTCGAAGTTTTCAAACATTCTATTATTACTGATTTCATACGGCGTATACATGCAATATGAGCCTGTATATGCTTTAGTGTTGCTTGGAGTTACTGCCATTACCTATCTGTCGGCTCTACTTATAGAGAGGGAACAAGCATATGGCAATCATAAGTATTTGATTTGCATTGGTGTGGCATTGACACTTTTGCCATTGTTCGCTTTTAAGTATGCTCCATTTGTAAACCAACTGCTATTGAATGTTGGAATCGGTTCTAATAGGTTAGTCAGACTTGATATTGTCATTCCGTTGGGCTTGTCTTTTTTTACATTGCAAGCTCTTGGCTATTTGCTTGATGTCTATTATCAGAGAATCAAAGCAGAGCGTGATTGGTGGAACTACATGTTGTTTGTTGCTTTTTTCCCACAGATTCTATGTGGACCTATCAGTAGAGCAAAAGACTTGCTTTCCCAGATTAAATCCGACCGCAAATTCGATTATGACAAGGCAGTACAGGGATTGAAATGGCTTCTTTGGGGTATGTTTCTAAAAGTCGTTTTAGCTGACAATACGGCTGTTTACGTCGATAAAGTGTTCAGTGAGTTTGATTCTGCCACGGGAAGTGCATGTTTGCTGGCGTTGTTCTTCTATTCATTTCAGATTTATGGGGATTTTGCGGGTTACTCGTTGATGGCTATGGGTGTTGGACGGGTGATGGGATTTGATTTGGTAAACAACTTCAATAGACCCTATTTTTCTATCAGCGTGTCAGAATTTTGGCGTCGTTGGCACATCTCTTTGTCAACATGGTTGAGAGATTATGTTTATATTCCTTTAGGTGGTAGCCGGTGTTCTAAACCTCGTTCGTATTGGAATGTTTTTGTTACGTTCCTTATTTCGGGTGTATGGCATGGCGCAAATTTGACATACATTGTCTGGGGAGCCTTGCATGGTCTGTATTTGATGGTTGAAAAGATGTTGGGTGTGCAGAAATGTGAAAATAGAAAGTGGTGGATTATCATTCCGAGAATTGTAATCACTTTTGTATTAGTCTCCTTTGCATGGCTCTTCTTCCGTTCCCCTTCAATCGAATATGCGTGGAATTATATTGTGAAAATTTTCACAAACTATGGGGGCGAACTTTATTTCCCACTGGGAAATGCTTATGTTTTAGCTTCTATAGTGTCGTTATTACTTGTTTTGAGTGTTGATTGTGTTACGGAGTATTTCCCTCGAAAGAAAAGCCTTATGTATAGCAGATGTTTGATTGTTAGGTGGTTGTCATATTTAATACTTTGCTTGTCGCTTCTGCTAATGGGCGTGCTTGATTCTAATGGGTTCATTTATGGAGGATTTTGAAAATGAAAAAATTTTTGGTTAGAGTTTCAGTTTTCTTCGTTTTAGTATTCTTTTGTGATCATTTGGTTGGTTTTGTTTTGTACGAGCTTTTGTGTAACGTCAAGAGTGGATCATTTGTTGCTGTAAAGAAGGTAAGTGAGGGAGTGGATGCGGACATAGTTGTGATGGGCTCTTCTCGCGCTCAACACCATTATGACCCTCGGGTGATACAAGACACGCTTGAAATGAGTTGTTACAATGTGGGTAAGGACGGTAGTGGCATTCTTTTAATGTATGGAAGGTATCGTATGTTAAAAAGGAAGCATATTCCTCGCTATGTGCTTTATGATGTCAATGGTTTCGATTTTGGAAAATTTAAGGGTGATTATAATTTTCTATATGGGTTAAGACCATATTGGGGTGAGGATCCTGTTGTAGATTCATTGATTTGTTTGTATGACAAAACGGAAAGGCTGAAGAATTTTGCTTTGTGCCATAGGTTCAATAGGGGACTGTTTACACTTTTGGGAGGCAACTATGTGCCAGTTGTTGTCGATGGTGCGAATGGTTTTATCCCTAATTCGTGGGATATGAAGCATGACATTGCCGTTTCGCAGATAGACCCTCCGACTGTTGTTGATTCGTTTAGAATCCGTTGTTTAGAACGTTTTCTAATGGATTGTGAAGGAAAAACTCAAGTGATATTTTATGTTTCACCTTATTATAAAAGAACTTCTGACAAAGATTTTTCGCCAGTCGTGGAACTTGCAAGGAAATACAAAGTCCCTTTTATCAATCATTGTTCTGACACGGCATTTGTTTGGCATCAAGAATACTTTTGTGATGCTACCCATCTAAATCATCGTGGTGCGGCTGCCTATTCCAAAGTTGTTGCAAGCGAGTTAAAAGAAATGTTGAAAAAAGATGTTGTTCAATAAGAATTCTAAAAATTTGTGGCATCTGATACACCTTTTAGATTGCCATGTTGCAAATAATTGGTTTCCATAGAGTTATCTATAAAAGCACTACTACATATTCCGGAGCATACCCGTTCACTCGCAAATGCAGCGGGCGGGACGCCACTTTTTCCGGAGCATATCCGTTCACTTTTGAGGCGTATAGGTCTGTTTCCAGTACCTGCATACCCCTTTAAGATGAAGACAGACGCTGATTCATCTTTTAGAAATTCACTTATGAGATTAATAGCAGTTTGTTGTTGTTGAGATAGTTGCATATAAAGATATTATTGTTTTTGATCTATACGCCTTGTTTATAACAAAAGGTGTGCGCTTTCCATTTGCTACTCGGAGGTATCGCCAAACACCATACAGCGCAAATAAGGAACCCCCACACCTCAATTCCTTTCACTCCACCTTCCACTCCCCAATCGTTCCCGTCTCCGATGAGAAACTGCACCCAATCAAGCGGATGGGACGACCATCAGCAACATATTCCGTGGCATAACCTTTCTCTTTTATTTGCTGCAAAGCCTCGTCAGCTGTTCCATCTAACTTGAACTCAAAAATATAAATGTTAGTCTTTGTCTCGATGACGCAATCGACACGACCTTGGCTCTGCCGTTTCTCTGTGTAGACGAGGTAGGTACTGATGAGGCGCATAATGAGGTAGAACGTGTAGTGGAAGTAGCGTTCTCGCTCCTGCTCGTTGTCTTTGCGACGCATCTCGTAGGGAACACTGGCGAGAAAGGCGGTGAGTTGAACACGGAATTTTTCCAAATCATCCTCCTTCAACGCTCTTGAAAGTTGAAGACAAGTGCATTCAATGTCATCCTTCTTCAGATAGTTGTTGCCAACCAACGACACAAAGCCACGCTTAACCTCATCATTGGGGAAATCGAGCAAAAATAACGGATCATCCTCATCTTCGTCAACCCCCTTTATCGTCAGATATCCACTCTGGTAAATCATCGGGAGAGGCTCTTCTTTATCTGCCTTATAGTCAATGAATTGACTTTGCGTATAGTACTTGTTCGTCAACTCATCCAAATTTTTATCGGAGTGACTAAGTAGTCGAATCAAATAGGTCGGTGTGCCAGTTCTAAACCAATAGTCATTAAT
>CAVGRN010000121.1:0-3434 GCA_963631545.1 Paludibacteraceae bacterium
AAATTTAATCAAATAAGTTGGATATATGGTAAAGACTCAAGAAGAGATCCTTGCGATGATATTGGAGCGCACGGAAGATAATCCTGATAAGGATGTTAACGAAATCGTGGCGGAGGTTTATAAGGAGTTGGGGCTTTCTGAAGACGCTCTCAACGATTATAAGCAGTCTGCGGAGATTATTGATGGTTACACGGAGAATTTGAATGAGATTCACGAAACCAAGAAAAATGGAGGAACCATAAAATCTTGGTTCTTGAAGAAATGGGATCAACTCACATCAATGTTCCAGCCAGAAGAAAAGAAAAAAATGGAAGTGGAGTTTGTGAATGAGATGGGTAAGGATCTTATGAATGAGATAGAAACCTCAGACAAAGAATTGGAGTCTGAGCAGAATGTTGAATCTGAAAAAGGAAGGGAGGAACACCATGTCGCAGCAGAATGAATATAAGGTGGATTTTTTGAAAGAGTGGAATGATTATACCTACGGAAATACCCTTAACGAGGCTGATAGTCGACGCTCGTTTGCCACTCGTGTGGATGATTATTCACGCTCAAAAGCATTGTTTCTCTTAGGAAAGGGGGAAGATTTAGTAGAGAATGTTGCGACGAAAGTCTTTGAAAGGGCTGCTGACGCCGTTATGACTGAGAGTGAGATACAACCAGAGTTTGTGTCTTCTCCGAAGGCTCAAAAGGCTATGGAGCGCGCGATGAACGCAAAAATCTATGATGAGTCTGAAAGCAAGATGAAGAAGATTTTCGCGGCAACCATTAATGCGGCAGACAAGTTGGGGATAACTCAAGTTGCGGGTCTCTCTGTAAAGGATATTGCAGATGGTGCAGACATCGCTTTCTCGGGTATGAAGACTGCCTTCCAAGTGGGTAATGGTATGATTACGGGCCAGCAGGCGTCTGAGATAGCGACGGAACATTTTGCGGCGAGGGTCGCAAAGGGTGTGGAAATGGCTATAAGAGGGGCGGGAAAGGCTGTCAATGCGTGGGTGGCAGTACATGCCTCTCCCGTTGTTGCCGCTGTAACGGCTCCTATTGTCAATGCGGCGACTAAGGTGGCTGGCTCTAAAGTGGGCAAGTTTGTGGGAAAGGGTGTGAAAAAGGTGGTTGAGTTTGCCAAGCCTCATGTTCAAAAGGTGAAAGAAAAGGTGAAAGAGTATGGCGGACGTGCCGTTCGTGCTGTTAGTAATGCTGTCAAGTCTGCCGGTAGAGCGATAGCTTCTTTCTTTGGCTTCTAAAAATTTCCATTATGAAACTAAGATACAGAACGAGTGCAAAGCCCGTCTCTTTCAGCATCAATATCGGGGGGGCGGAGTGTTCTGATATGACATCGTTGCGTCAAAATTTCTTGGCAAGCGATTTCCTACAGTATTTGAAGAATGGCGACGCCCGTATGGAGAAGTGGCTGAAAAGAAATGGCAAAGATGCGCTTGTTGACGATTTTAAAAATGCCGCTGACCAATGTGCAGTGAATAAGGGGGATTCTAAGCGTATTGATGAGGGTACCTACCTTGCCTTACTAAAAATCTTCTTTGACGATGATTTCGCAGAGGCTGGTGAGTTGTTGGATGCCCTTGATATTTGGCAAAACAAGAAGGGGTGTTCTCCCGAAACCAACAGAAGTTTGAAATATCTCATCGATTATCTGTGTGAAGACGAGGAGTTGTGTCGAAAAGTCTGTGAGCGTTTTGAGTCGAAGGTGAGTGTCGGCAAATATTTCGATTTATGCAAGGAGAAGAAATCATACGATAAGTGTATTTCTTTGTTTTGGAAATATAACGAGAAACAACCAGAGTGGGTGGATTGCGAAAAGGTGTTTGATGTTGTTTCCGACCTCTACTGGGAGAGTAAAAAGCCAGAACATCTATTTCTCATTGCCAAACTGCTGATTGAAAAGTTCCCGAAAGGAGACAATCAAAAAATTGGCGTTTCTTGCTTGATGAAAGCGGTGGAGCAGAAAAATGACAAGTCTATCGCCTATTTGAAGAGTGATGGCCCGCATAAGAAGTTGATTTGCCAATCATACGAAGGTTGTAAAGTCTATTTTGAAAACAACAAGGGAAAGGAGAGTTTCGACTTGTATTTCGACTTTTGTATGCGCAGGATAAGGAAAACGTGGGCTAAAGAAGACTACGAGAAGTGCGTTCAGTTGAAAAATGATAATGAAAAATGGGCAGACGAAGACAAACTGTTCGACATTTCTTCTGATATGTTTTGGAAGAACCAAAATCCACAGGCACTCTACGAGGTGGCTCTTCTCTTGAAAAATAAAAAGCCCAATGAGGAGAAAAAACGGGTTGCCGACGAATGTATGAAGTATGCGGCGGAACAGCTGAATTATCAGCCTGCCGTAGACTATCTGAAAAGTACGAAAATTAACTTGGAAAAAGAATCCTCTAAATCGAATGTGCGATGAGTAAACTAAATGAAAAGGTTCTGGAGCAATTTCGAAAGTTGGTGGATGTCAATGCCCCGATTATCTACATCAACGAGTACGATTATATGCGTGCCGACGCGTACATCGCCGAGATTATTGATAAAAACCACGAATTGGATTTTGAAGTTCCTGAGTGGAATCCTGGCGCTGGCAACATAGGTTTTTTCGGTAAGGATAGGTGTGGTGCGTCTGCGCTCTCTTTGCGTGATTTTTTGCTGGATCAATATAATTGCGATTTTGAATCGTTTGAAGATGAAACAAAATCGGCTCCATTAAGATATGTTGTTTTACGTGAGATTCAAGATCTGATTGATTCTCCCGAAATCAAAAACATCCTTCAACTGATTGCCACGAAGAAATTGTATGACGATAGGTTTAACACTACTGTTATCATTGTGTCGTCTGTTATCCGTGTGCCAAACGAACTGAAGGAGTTTGTTTCGTATGTGGAGATTCCCCTCCCGAATGATGATGAAATCAATGCGTTGATTGACGAGCATTATATGGTGAACGGTAATGATAAGGCGAACCTCAGCGATGCATTGCGTAGCAACTTGATGCCATCGTTGAAGGGTCTTTCATCGTTTCAGATAGACAGAATGTTGGATATTGCATTGAGTCGCGACGGAAAGTTGGACGATGAGGACAAGGAGATGCTCTTGAATCAGAAAAAGTCCATCGTTAAGAAGTCTGGTCTGCTCGATTTGGTGGAGGTGAGTGGCAACGCCGAAATCGGTGGTTTGAAGTCTTTGATAGCTTATTTGGAACGGAAGAAGAAGGTGTTCGACAATTTGGGCGAAGCGCAGAAGTTCGGAGTTGACACGCCCAAGGGTGTGTTCCTGCTTGGTATGCCGGGTTGTGGAAAATCGCTTTGTGCAAAAGTGGCTTCCCAGAAACTGAACGCTCCGTTGCTGAAGTTTGACATGGGAAGTATGATGCAGAAATATGTGGGCGAGAGTGAGGAACGCATGCGTGCTGCCATCAAGAT
>CAVGRN010000122.1:0-3180 GCA_963631545.1 Paludibacteraceae bacterium
CATACCGATTTCGTTTTTTCGCAAAAACTTCCATCACGAGAGGACAAAATGAAAGGTGTGAGCCTTTCTATTCACATTCACGAGGAGCCTCGCATGAACCCCGCCCACGCTCAATAGATTAGCCCACACCTGTGAGGTGTGAGCATCAACTATTAAGAGCGTGGGACGGACAGCGCAGACGCTACCCGTGAATATAACTGACCTGATTTTCAAACCATCAGTTTGCGAGGCTTTTGATTCGAATGTGATATCAGCTAATGCTATATGTTAATATTACGTTTCTAAAATTTCTGTTTCTTCAAATTTTGTTTTGTTTTTACTTTTCAAAGATATGAAATTAATTTTTCTGCTTAAAGAAATTCGCGGGTAAACCACAAATAGAAAACACTATCGGCTATGAAAACGCCCTCTTTCTCTATCGTGATGAGTTCCCTCTCTTCCAGCGATTTTTTGAGCCGATCAATGTTCGATTTACTGCCCAAAGCATACTGCTCCGAAACCTGCTTTGTGGAAAATCCGCTATGCACACCACTGCACACCAATTTCAAGAAATTCATCTGATAGGTGCTGAGTCGCTCGGTCTGCTGGATGAAAAGGCTATTGCACTGCTGCAACAACGCAGAGATTCCCCTCTCCACACTTGCCTCGTCCACAACGTGTTCCGTCTCCATCATCACGTTCCAAGCCAACTGCTGCACATACGACGAGTGGTTGCCCACCGCCTCACAAATCTGCTCTGCAAAGCGTTCTGAAATCTGCCTTCCGTATTTCTCAAAGCGGGAACAGATGAACTCCACCCAGTATTTTGTCGGGATGACCGAAAGGTGCATCATCTCGCCAAACTGATAGAACGGCATTCGCTTGCTTTGGAAAATATTCTCCATCAATTGTCGCTTGCTACCAAAAAAACAATAGGAAACGTTCTGGTGATGTTGCCAAGCCCCGCGAAGTCGTTTCTGAATCGTCAAGGAGTCTTGCATCTCGCCAATCTGCTGAAACTCATCTATGCAGACCACAATCCTGATATTCTCCTCCTCGGCAATGCGCTCGGGCAGGTTGAGAATCTCCTCAGGGGTATAATCTTTCGAGGTGATGCCCAACGACAGAGAGAACTCGGAACTCGGCTCCGGACTAAAAGAGACTTTTGGTGACAAACGGACGAGAAAACGCTTGATATTGTCCATCAACTTATCAAACTGATTGCTGGTAGCCCGGAGTATCGTCTCGGCAAACCGATTGTAGAACTCGTACTCGCTCCGACAATCATAGATGTCCATATACACCGCCTTCACCTGCGGATTGTCCATCTCCGAAATCACCTTCTTGATGAGCGATGTCTTTCCCATACGGCGAGGCGATATCAGCACGACGTTCACGCCATACTCAAAATTCTTCTTCAGCCGACTTCTTTCCTCTATTCTATCCGTGAAATTATTACCACCGACAGACATTCCATAGACAAACGCTTTCTCCATAACCTCCTCAAGTATTTGATTGTGAGAAACAAAAATACCATAAAATCAAAAGTTCACAAAGTTGTGGACCACAAAGTTGTGAACTTTGAATCCTTCCACCATTTTTGTCGATTAAGAACGCTTAAAATCTCATTTTTCCCCATTTTTGTCGGTTAAGCGCACCATTTTTACAATTTTTGTCGATTAATGGCCTTTCAGAACAGCAGAATATTCTCATCGCTCTCCTTAAAGGCATTCGTACTTTCAAGATAACGGCGAGTCTCTTCAAAGTCCTCTCCTTGGATTTTGGCACTGAACTGACGAACTCGCGACAAGGCCTTGATTATCGCAGTCGGGTCGCCCTTCCTCGTCAGACGCCGCAAAGCATTCAGATAATCATCTCTGAAAACAGTCGGAATAATGATTTTTGATTGTTCGGCATTCACAAACTCCGCATTCATCATGATTCGAGAAATACGGCCGTTTCCATCACTAAACGGATGCACCTCACTCACCATAAAGAGCATAAACAATGCCCTCGCAAACGGGGGCTCTAACGCTTGATAAAACTCAAAACCCTTTTTTAATGTTCCTCTAACCAATTCACAATCAACAAAGTATGTGTCGCCTGCATGGTTATTCTGCATTTTGAACATTCCCGGATTACGGTCTGGACGAGCCGCCATCATCACTCTGTGTCGCTCTTGCAGAATCTCGGTCAACTCATCTGCCGTCCGTGGCACACGCCTCATCTCCTTCCGACTCGCCACTATCTGAAATGTTCCTAAAACATCGTGCGAGTCAGCATTTCGTGCAGGCAACGGCATACCAGTCTCAACGATTCTGTACGCCTCGTCTATTTCAAATTCTGTTCCCTCTATATAATTGGAAAAATAACTTTCGAAAAATGCGAAATTTCGGAAGGAAGCAGTTGTAATGTTGGGTTCAAGAATCTCTGGGAAAACTTCATTGTGCAGAGCATTAAACAAACTCTCGAAAAGCCGGACTCTACTTTGATCAAACGGCGTACCCAACGCTCTCGCAATGGCATTGGCAGAAGACAAGACGGTTGATGGCTTCGTTGTCAGCAACGCTCCGACAATGGAATTGAGTGCTTCAAATTCAGCCTCCATATCCAACTGCTTCGACAATTTTCTCGCATTATCCCGAAACTCATTCAATTTTGTCTCTCCGTTGACAGTCAGCATCTTTTCCAACTGCTCTTCAATATACGTGCGAGGCATACATTTTGAAACACCATTTCTTGCCCTTCCTTTTTGCAGATTTTCCAAAATGCGCCGTTCCACACTCGAGACATACAGGTTTTCAATAAACGGCATATCGCGCTCCGTACCAGGCTTTCCCTCTAAAAGATGCACTGTAATTCCTGGTAGCGATACATTCTTGGTGTAAGTATAGGTCAAAAAAATCTCGTTCGTCTCTGTGGGTCTCAACTCAAACGCCGAACGATGACTAATCACCGCATGTGGATAAAGTTGTCCTAAAATATAAAAGAGATTCCGCCGGACAATATCTGCCAGATCATCCTCCATATTGGAAGTATAAACCCGTGGACAAATTTTCCGTAACGTTCCTTCCTTCCGCAACTGAGTCAAACGGTAATCAGAGCTTCCGACCACCACCTCCAACACATTTTGTAAAGACTTTCTCTCTGCCATTTTTGTCGATTAAGAAAGCCAAAGATACCATTTTTGTCGGTTAAGCG
>CAVGRN010000123.1:0-3131 GCA_963631545.1 Paludibacteraceae bacterium
AGATGAATTTATCAGTTTCGATGACGCAATCTACGCGGCCTTGGGACTGGCATTTTTCTGAATAGATGAGAAAGGTAGAAACCATACGCATCATCAGATAGAAGGCACAGTGGAAGTAACGCTCCGAGGTTTGTTTCGTGCGCAGATTGTAAGGAATGCCAGCAAAAAAGGAGGTCAGTTTTTGCCTGAAAGTTTCCAAATCGCCAGCCTCCAAATCATCAGATATCTCTGAAATCCAGTTGCCGGACACTTCTTCCGTTTTGAAATAGTTGCTTGCCAAAAGAGGAATAAATCCAGTCTTCACCTCCTCGTTCGGAATGTCCAACAAATACATATTTTTTCTCGCATCATAGCCTTTTATCGTCAGGTAGCCGCTTTGGTAGAGCATTGGCAGCGGCGCATCACGGTCCATTTTGAAGTCCATGAACTCCGACGAAGTATAGTATTTTCCAACAAGTTCAACCATATTCACATTGTCTCGGTCAAGTAGGTTCACCAAGTAGGTCGGAGTGCCAGATGAATACCAATAATCTTCCACATTCTCCAATGAGAAAGCGTTCAACAAGCAAAATGGGTTATAAACACCTCGCAGCCGCTTACTGAAATTATAGCCGTCGTACCTGCGGCGAAGTTTGGCACGCATCTCGTCGACAGTCATGCCATCTGCCAAAGCCAATTCTGCCACCGAGGTTTGGAAATACTGCTCCTCTTCCTGCATCGTTATACCACACAGTGTGTCGTATTTCGGGGATAGACTGATGTCCTGTGGTTGGTTAAACCCACTGAAAACGCTCACTTTTGCGAATTTCGTCACACCAGTCAAAAAAACAAATTGCAAGTCTTCGTCCGCCAATTTCAAAGTGGAATAGAACGCCTTCATGATGTCTCTATTCCGCTCTTCCATAGAAATACGTTTGCCATTGATATTCACCTTCAATCCAGAGCCTAACACATCGAGCAACGGCTTGTCATATTCATCTATGAGGACCACACATTTGAGTCCGGTCTGCTCGTGAGCAGCCTCTAAGACTCTGGCGAAACGCCTACCTAAACTTAAATCTGCTATTTTTTCAACGCCATACTTTTTCTCACCTGTACTAACAAAGAGTTCAAGCGAAGACTCGAACGCCTTCGTCTGCTTAAAATCATCACCGTTGAAATCCAAATGAAACACCGGATACTCTTTCCACTCCTTCTCCAATTTCTCAATCGCCAACCCTCTGAAAAGCTCTTTTCTGCCGAGAAAATAACTTTCTAAAGTAGATATAAGCAAACTTTTTCCGAACCGCCGCGGGCGACTCAGAAAGTAAATTTTCCCCTCTGTTACGAGAGAATATATCAGATCCGTCTTATCAACGTAAACATAGTTTCCGCTGATTACTTGCTCAAATGTCTGTATGCCAACCGGGTACTTCATAACGCTCTCGGTTTCTTGTTTCCGCAAATATACAAAAAAGGAGTGTGTCACACTATGGCGGTTCTCGGCGACCACCACCAGTTGAATAACAACGGCTGTGCTGCCGACTTTGTGGAATACAAAGACACAGAACACGATGCATGGACCATCGCCCTTGCCGCGTCCGACTTTATGGAGTGGATTTTCGACAAGAAGAAGAAATAAAATTATGCTTCGGAAACATAATGTTTGCGGAGCATAATAATGCAGATTATATCAGTCATTAGTCAGATTAGTTTTCTGCCGAAAAGTCTTGCACAATCCGATGAATTTCATTACTATTGCAACCGTTATACGTTGGAATGGTGTATATTTTGAGGGTTACCATACGTTGGAATGGTGTATATTCTGGCATACGCAATACCTTGGAATGGTGCAATCATCGTTTGTAAATAATTGAATATCAATGCGTAGAAAGATTTATGACGAACTTCTTTCGTGGAAAGAAAAAAGAAGCAGAAAAGAGGCTCTTTTGATTGACGGCGCTCGCCGAGTAGGCAAGAGTTGGATTGTGGAAGAATTCGCAAAGAAAGAGTACAAATCATACATTCTGATAGATTTTGCGAATACGACTTCTGCTATTCGCAACTTGTTCACTGACTATTCAGGGCAGATAGACTCCTTTTTTATGCATTTGATGTTGGAAACAGGCGTAAAGTTGCACGAACGAGAATCCCTCATCATCTTTGATGAGATTCAAAAATATCCTACCGCACGCGAGGCAATCAAGTACTTAGTAAAGGATGGTCGATACGACTACATTGAAACCGGATCATTGATGAGCATCAACGCCAACGTGAAAGACATCAATATTCCGAGCGAAGAACATCATATTGATATGTATCCGATGGATTTTGAGGAGTTTTTATGGGCTTTAGGAGAGCAGATGATGATGGATTATGTCAAGGAGTGTTTCGCCAATCGGAAGCCTTTGGGGCAGTCGCTTCACCGTAAAATGATGGAATATCTGCGTCTTTATATGATTGTGGGCGGTATGCCCCAAGCGGTAAACGACTGGGTTGAAACAAAAGATTTTGACGAAGTAGACCGCACGAAAAGAAACATTATTTCACTCTATCGAAGCGACATCAGTAAATACGCAAAAGGCCAAGAAGAACGCGTTACGAAGATTTTTGACACCATACCTGCCCAACTTCAAAAGCACGAGAAGAAATTCCGACTTTCGGCATTGGGGAAAGGGACGAGAAGCCGAAACGTGGAGAATGCTTTTTTTTGGTTGGACGAGTCGCGCGTGGTAAACTCTTGTTTTGCAGCCACAGAACCCACCTTAGGTTTGGATATGCGTATGGATGAAAGTTCCAGGAAACTTTACATGGCCGACACTGGTCTACTGATTTCCCATGCATTCTCAGAGGCGAAAATTCAAGCGGATGAATTATACAAGAAATTGATGCGTGGGAAATTGGAAGTCAACAAAGGTAT
The DNA here is from genome assembly GCA_963631545.1 of Paludibacteraceae bacterium. GTDB lineage: Bacteria > Bacteroidota > Bacteroidia > Bacteroidales > Paludibacteraceae > UBA1181. The sequence continues at coordinate 2,900 of CAVGRN010000123.1, forward strand.
GTTGGCGGAAAACCTCGTCGCGCAGATGTTACGGGCGGCAAATCATAAACTCTACTTTTTCTCATCCTACAGCAAAACCGATGCAGATGATCGTATGGAGGTAGACTTTCTAATTTCCAAACCTATTGTCAGCAGTCGCCACAACATTCAACCGATAGAAGTAAAATCCACAACGCGCTACACCCTAACCTCGCTCAATCGGTTTTGTAAGAAATATGGCAATGCTGTAGCC
>CAVGRN010000124.1:0-3123 GCA_963631545.1 Paludibacteraceae bacterium
ATCGCCCTTCCGCACGGTTTTGACGGTGCGCTGGCGTGCGTCTGTGTACGATTCCGAAACGTGATTTTCGGCATTCGTGATGGTTGTTTTGAGGTTGCCACTCTCCACCTCGAAAGCGTATTTTTCGACGCTTCCATCGGGCAAAATGGACATTGTCTTTCTGTCGTGCGCATCGTATTTTGTCTCGCTGAACCCTGTCGATTTGCCCCCGTTGAAGGTTGGCAGAAACTCTTTCACGCATCTTCCAAACGCATCGTAGGTCATCACGCCCGAGGTGATTTCGCCCGCGGCACCCTCCACCACGGCGGATTTTCTGACCTTGACTGGACGCATCAAGTCGTCGCAAATCGTGGTCGTTGTAATATCGCCTTCCTTTGTAAAGTGCTTTGTTTCAGCGGTTTTATTAGATAGGTCGTAACGGAACTTCAAGGTGTAGTCGGGGTTTCGTAGGGGGAGGTGGCTTTCGTCAGTCGTCACGATAATTTCAAAGGTGGATTTCAAATTCGTTGGTTCTGAAGATTTTGGTCGTTGTGAATTCTTAATGTGTGCCATTTGATGGCACACAAGTGTGATGAAATCAAAAAGAGGTTCCGCAGTAGCGCAACCTCTCTATACATTTATCAGTTGATTTTAGTCTAATTTTTATCGTAGTATGAGTCAATAAGTTCATTTTCATTCTCACCCCAAATAGCAACCAAAGCACTACTTAGATTGCATACCACTGCTTTCCCGCCTTTCGTCAGATTGATTAATGTGGCGTTATCTTTTTGTTTTTCTACTGTGCCAAATTTTTTGAAGCGTTCCACTATAGCTTTCTGAATGTTTTCGCTATTATTGGTTATGCGTTCGTTTTTGTCAATTTGAAATGCAAACCATGTTGGTTGGTTATCGAGCCAAAAACTTAATGGATGTGGAGTGTCGTTCTCATCGTATATCCATTCTGTTGCTGCAATGTCGCTATCAAACTCATAGAATAACTCTACATCAACTTTGTTACATAAGCATTTAATTTTTATAAACGAAGCGCTTGTATAGTCTGAGGGTTGTGTGAAGCTGCCTTCAACATACATTTTTTTCTCAGCGATACTTTTTGCGGTAGAATTTGTGGTCAAGCCATACATTCCATCGGGGTTGAAGTCAATTTCATTTAATATACCATCAATGTCGAGGTAGTCGCTTTCTGCAATTGAATAAACACGTCCCCCATATGCTTCGATGTCAGGAATTTTCTTGTTTTTGATTTCTTTCCCTTCTTTGTCAATTATTATCCATTCTTCCTCACCGACTTTTGCAAAGGCATGATCACCATCGTTGTATTTGCCGATAAATCTGTATTCTTCTTCGCTAATTTTTTCCCCTTGTTCGTTGATGAGAAAGCATTTGTCGTATTTAGGATAGGCTGCAAGAAGATTTTTGCCGACGTATTCGAGATCCTTGTACTTGGCGCGAATGAGTGTTTCGCCATCAAGCGTCATCAATCCATAACCATCGGGACCTTCAAAGATGAAATTTTCCCCTACAATGTTGGTGATTGATTTGTATTTGTTAGATGGACGCACTACATTTTCACCTTTGCAATTTAGGATGCCCCAGGCATATTCGCCGTCGTTTTCAGTGCGAACAGCGAGATATTCAGTTTCATAAGAAGCACGGACTTCTTCATATTTCTTCAGACTAATGAGTTCTTTGCCATCCTTGTCGACAATCATTCTCTTGTCGTCTTTGACGGCAAGAAATTTGTCTTCATCATAGTGAACAAGTTTATTGTAGATGGGCTTAATCTTCATTTCTCCATTGCGGTCTACTACGCCATAAAGAGTATCGTCGGTGATTACGATTGACGTGCCGACGAAGCATTCCGCTTTTTCTATAATTTTGCCACCTACCTTGTCGATAGTCTTAATCACTTTACCATCAGTATCGATAATTGTAAGAGGGCTTCCTTTTTCAGCCACGATGGCACGATCATCGTTGAATACGGTCACAGAAACGTATTCGGAACCTATCTTTTTAGGCATTTTGCCAGTCTCATACAATTCGAAAATACCGTCGGAGTTCTTAACGAAGAAGCGGTTGTTACGGACAATCGAGGGTTTTTTCTTAAACTCATCTTGGAAAATTACCGTTCCATCAGGTGCAATCATACCCCAGTTTGAGTCGTCTGGGCCTTTAAATGGTATGCCATCAACATTCGTTTGGCATCCAACAAATGCCATAGCAGACATTGCTACAAATGCAATTTTTAAGAGCGATTTTTTTTTCATACTAATTTTTTCTGAATCCTGCAATATAAAAGAAAAAGTATCTTACATACAAAAAGTCACAAATAATTTGCCATCTCAGTAATTTCATCTATATGTCGAAAAGACTAAAGATAACCAACACGGCAAAAATAGCGATAAATAAACAAAAATAATACAGTTTCTGGCGGTATTTTTCGCCCTATATGTCAGTTTGTTTCTATTCCAATAAACATAGACCGAGTAAGTGTCTTTTTTGAAACGAACGACCTCCTCCGTCGAACCATCCATCATACTTTTTCGTTTTGATTGCTCTCATACGAAACACTTTCTGGATTCAAGCACGCCCCTGCTCGAAACGTGGGCGCAACGTATAAACCGCCAACGGGGTAGACTTTCAACATTGCCTTTGCCCCGACATAGTGGAATTTGTAGCCGATGGTGTATTTCAGTCCGTTGATGTCGGAATATACTGATGCGGTGCGCATCTGGTAGTAGATGGCAGCCAATTCCAAGCCGAGCAAAGCGCCTTTTTTGTGGTAGGAATAGAAAATCTCCGCAGAGGGGGAGTAATCCCTGTCGTCTGCAAACGTATAGTTGCTGTAATATCCCTTGGGAATTACCATATCCGTCAGGTTCTGAATCGCTGTAACCGCCACTCCACCTCGGATGCCGAGCGCATTATCGTCGCGAAACTGCGCATGCACGAGGCTGCAAGCAGATAGCAATATAAGTGAAAAAAATATTCGTCTCATCAACCGATAATATGCAAAAACCGTGCCAAGTAAACGGAATTTTATAAAAAGTAATCGACAAAATGAAAGTTTTTTATTACTGTCCGCTAAACAATATAACCCGGCGCCCAACTTGCTGATTTAGAGAA
>CAVGRN010000125.1:0-3121 GCA_963631545.1 Paludibacteraceae bacterium
GAAATCTTGAAGATTTTATCAAATGGCATTTGATAGATTGGGGTGATTTTATCAATTGGTATTTGATAGGATTGAATGATTATGTATCTTTGCATTTGAAAATCTGAAAGATATGGATAAGCAAGCGATACAAAGAATTATCATTGAGGGTCAGGAACTATTGGAGCGGATTGACCTTGTTGAGCGACACGTTGAGTTTGAACCGCACGGCAACTATGTGTTTGTGGGTGTCCGTCAAGCAGGGAAATCCTATCTGCTCTATCAACGGATGAAACAATTGCTGCGAGAGGGACACCAGTTGGAGGAATTTGTCTACATCAACTTCGATGATGAACGAATCAAAGACATCAAAGCGGAGGAACTTGATTTGATATTGCAAGCGCACCAATCTCTTTCCGATTTGCAGCCTGTCCTTTTCTTGGATGAGATTCAGAATGTGGATGGGTGGGAGAATTTCGCACGGCGGTTAGCGAATCAAAAATATCAAGTTTACATCACTGGTAGCAACGCCAAAATGTTGAGCCGAGACATTGCCACTACCTTGGGCGGAAGATATTGGGTGAAAGATGTTTACCCCTACTCATTCTCAGAATTTTTAAAGGCAAACGGTGTGGTGTTGAAGAAAAACTGGCAACTCGGAAAACAAGCCGCCACTGTTGAGCGACTCTTCGACCTCTACTTCCATTTTGGCGGATTCCCAGAGCTAACCTCCGTAGTCGACAAGCGTGGGTGGCTGACTGGCATCTTTCAAAAAATCTTTTTCAGTGATGTAGTGGTGCGAAATGGTGTGCGCAACGAAAACGCATTGCGAATGACCATCCGCAAATTGGCAGAGAATGTCAAACAACCCACTGCCTACAACCGTTTCGCTAACTTGGTGAACTCTACTGGCATTAAGACCAATCCTCAAAGTATCATAAACTTTGTCAATTATTTGAAAGATAGTTGCCTTATTTTTTCAATTGAGAATTTTGCCTCCAAATTCGTAGAAAAGGAGACCAAGAAGAAGCACTATTTCATTGACAACGGACTGCTCAACATCTTCCTCACCGACCCCGAAACCTCTTTGTTGGAGAACATTGTAGCCATTCACCTTTATAAGAAATATAAACAAGACCTCTACTTCTTCAACAAAGATTTCGAGGTTGATTTCTACGTTCCCGAAGAGGGTTTAGCCGTGCAAGTCTCCTACAACCTCTCCGACTCCTCCACCCTCGACCGCGAGAAATCCGCATTGGTGAAACTCGCCCGTCTGCACGATGTAAAGCGTGCCGTGATCATCACTCGCTCGCAAGAAGGGTGTTTTGAAGAAGATGGATTGAGGATAGAGGTGAAGGGGTGTGGGGTGTGGATGGGGAAAGAGTAACGCTCCTATCATTACGCAATGAAACTCGTGTTCTCGTTGGGGCTACGATATATTTTCTTGTTTATCCTTGCAAAGCATTTTCATCTTCAATAAAATTGGTATATTTGCGAATGAGCGGTCAGTGATTTTTTCACTAACCGCATAAGTCCTCAGTGCACGCCGAGCCTTTTTGCAGGATAGGCTGCAAATAAGGAGGTCGGGTGGGTAGAGGCAGACATATAAAGGCGTTTACTTGACGCTCTGTTTGAGGCACACTGGAATCTCGCAAATTCACAGAAATCAAAGTCTTGAACTCAGCAACGGTAGATGTCCCGGGTGTGATTAACAAACCCGTGTAGTTCTATGTAAGAGATGTTATGCCCTAAATAGGCGTAGCATGTTCTTGCATAGGCGCAAGCACGATTTGGTTTTTCATATCGGCGTGGGCTCTGACGTTGTCTGTTCAACTTTGATAGGCAATGCGAGAGCCTCAGTGTGTGGAACGGACAACAGGTAAGTTCTCCACGCTTTTTTTATTATCCTTTGTGGGTTATTAACTACCGATTTTGGAGAGCGTTCGGTTATAAAATATGGGCGTTGCTGATGCTGAACGAGCACTCTTTTATAGCTAATACTGGGATACATATTGTCACCATCCCATTGAGTATCAATACTCAAGAAAATTTTAAGATGTGGTATCATGAGTGGTATGATACTGCTAATGGTGAGTGGATATTAGATCCTGTGTATGAACTTAGAACAGACGATGAATGTATCTACTATAATAAGCACAAACTATACAAAAGTGGTTATTTGTCAGACTCAACAACTGAGATTGATGTAACGGAATTAAAAAATGAAGGCATTTTGCCATTACGCATCGATGATACTAATTGTCAAGGTGTAAAGGGAGAAATATTCAACATGACTTTTTCCGATAGAGATTGTAATCTTTCGGCTTTGGAGAATGTCTGGCTACCCTTGCCCTATTTTTTCAAGAAGACCCCAAAACGATTCAAGTTCGGACCATTAAATTGGTCGAGACTGAAATTAATTCCAAGATACGAAGAGAAAGGTGTTAAGTATTATGACGCTGTTATAGCATTTGACACTCGCACTAAGTATGAGGTTACAGACGAATATGACGAATGTCCAGTGTTCCCCGATAAGTTTAGGGGCGATATGGACTTTGAGTTGTGTAGTAATGAGTTCTATTTGATGGATTACTGCACGTCTGGCAAGAAGTGGAGTTATGTAGATGAGTATCTGTTTCATTTGGTTCATCCTGATTTACAAAGGGTGTCACAGATAAAAGGTGTAAACGTAAGACGAATGTCATATACTGCCACATACACCTTTTTGATAAATTATTTTGCGCAAAAGGAGTTGTTCCCACTTGTCAAAATGGTTATTGATATTGGAAACTCCAAAACAACGGCATTACTTATTGAAGACAACTCTAACTTTAATCAAGTCAGACAGTTGGAATTGACTGATTATACAAATTTGCTGTATGAGGATAATGATGAGCTGAGAATCAATAAGCATAAAGAACCATTTGATATGCGGTTGGCGTTCCGAAAAGTCAATTTCGGAGATTTCAACATCAAGGATAGTCGGCAATTTGTTTATCCGAGCTTGGTGCGTCTTGGGAAAGAAGCAAACACATTGATACATCTTGCGACCAACGATACGGATGATACAGAATCATTGTCAACCTATTCAAGTCCGAAGCGTTACTTATGGGACTGGCGTCCGAATAAAGAAGAGTGGAAA
>CAVGRN010000126.1:0-3062 GCA_963631545.1 Paludibacteraceae bacterium
CAATGCACCCGTTTCGGCATTGGTTGTGTGAAACCTTGTTCGGGAGAGGTGCGTAGAAAAGTCAAATATATCGTAAAATAGTGTTTTGAAACACCCTTCTGCTTGTAATCCATCTTTATGCTCAAAAAATTTTTATCATTTATTCTCATTTGTAGAAAAATAACTAACTTGCAGCGTGTTAGAGGCTGAGAATCCTCCAACTGCGCTAATTTACGATGTGAAATGAGAGCCTGTAGCCTAAAATATTGTTTGGCACTGTTGTCTTTGTGGGTGTTGTGTGGTTTAGTCTCCGCTAAGACGGACGTCACCATTACCCCGTCAAAGACATACCAAACTATTGACGGAATTGGCGGCAGCGTGGTTTATTATTTAGACTGGCTCACCACCCATAAGAATAAAGAAGAAATTTATGATACACTTGCTAATGGCTTGGGTATCACCGCTTTCCGTATCGCCAACTGGGCGCAGGAGGCAAACGCCGACCTTACCTACGATTCTGAGATTGTGAAAGAAGTGAAGCGCCGCCGTGGCAATGACTGTTTCCTTGCGATGTCGTCGTGGACAGCCCCCGCATCGCTTAAAGCGAACAATTCCCTTTCTTGCCTAAGTAGTAACAATCAAAAGGGTACGCTAAAAAAAGAGAATGGAAAATATGTGTACGACGATTTCGGTGCGTGGTGGAAGCGTTCGCTGTTGCAATATCAGGCTGTTGGAATTTACCCAGACTATGTGAGCATCCAAAATGAGATTGATTGTGAAACGGATTATGAATCAATGGTGCTTAAGCCTGAGGAAACAAGCGAATATGCGGCTTATCCGCCGGCGCTGGTGGCTGTGTCAAAGGCGATAAAGGGTATGAACAAGCAACCTAAACTTCTTGGTCCTGAGGTGCTGGGAATCGGTTGGAACAATGTGCAGAAATATGTCAATAAAATAGACAAGAGCCTTATCTACGGGTATAATTTCCATTACTATCATAGCGGGCTTAAAACGCACGAGGCGCGCGAGTTGCGATATTGTTACCCCGAGGATTTCCTCGCTGCAATGACGCAACTCTCCACCGATTATTTGGGCGACAAACCTATGTATATGGACGAGAATAGCACGCTTCGCGACCATGAGGATATGGATGCCATCTACACGGCAACGTTCCTCGCATACGCCTTCTCCGTCAATCACGTGTCCGCCTATCTCCACTGGAATTTGATTTGGGGCGATACTGGCGATGGCTTGATTAATTTGGAGTTCTCTGAAAAGGGGTACACTACCGATGCTGGCTATACCATCAGCGGTGATTACCATGCTGTTCGGCACTTCTCAAAGTTCATTGAGCGAGGTTGGCTTAATATTGATGCTCAGACTTCCGACCCAGATTCGCTTATCGTCTGTGCATTCAAGAGTTCCAAAGAAGATGCCTATACAGTTGTTTTGGTGAACAGACATAGCCAGAGTCAGACTGTTACGATGGATCTTGAACCATCAGGAATGGAGGCAACTGTGATTATGTCTCGTCCGTTGAAAGACTATATGAGTAAGACGATTGGAACTTATAAAAGTCTGCCGTCTGTCAATTGTCCACCGTACAGTATTTTGACGATTGCATGGCGAAAAAAAGCGTCCACCTATGTCTATGACAATCGAAACCAGCAAAAAATTTGGACAGATACGACGGGTTGGAATCCCAAAGGTGTGCCAGAAGCTAATGATACCGTTATTGTTCGTCGAGGTATTTCCATTGTAGATGGAATCAATCATACTGCACCTGTAACGCTTGAGAAAAATGGTGTGCTTCGTCTTGTTAATGAATCGTCTATTAAAGATTTGACTTTGAAGGGCGGAAACTTGCGGGTGAAAGATGGTGCTGTCGTTTTGAATGCGAATATCACGGTTGAAACAGCTTCTATTATTAGTGTGGCTGGAAGATATGGTGCGTTGACCATGGATGGAAAACTCTATGGGAATGAAGATTTGACCAAGGAAGGCGATTCTGAGCTAACAGCTAACATTGATGGGACCAAGTGGACAGGTTATTGGACAGTCAACGGAGGAACGTTGGCCATCAATAATGAAGACGCCATAGGTACGATGGGTGTCTATGTCGATGCAGGAACTTTGGAAGTGGACGTTGTTTCGGAAACTCAGATGGTCGCTGTAAAAGACAGTGCCAAGTTAGTGTTAAACAAAAATTTGATTGTGGAAAATGCCACTTTGGGCAGTCGTACGCTTGCGCCTGGTGAGTATACTTCTGCGGAATACCCGGAGTTCATTTCTGGAGAAGGCAAGTTGATTGTGGATCGTGATTTGCCAGAAATTGTGAAACATGGTGCGGGTGGATCAAAGCAGGAGTTGCTTTGTAATTCTTCATTAACCTATTTCTACTATGATTGGTTTAATGCAGAGACGGTTAGTGTTACTTGGAATCCGCATTTGCCTGAGGGTGTTGAGGTGAAAGTGAATAACGATGAACACAAGGTATCGTTCTCTGGCACATGTACGGAAATCGGAATATTCTGGTTTACAATTACTTCCGTGAGCGGTTCGGATGCCGAGGCGAAGAAAACTGGTTCAATACGTGTAAATCCCATTGACACGGTCGATTCGTCAACGGTAGAGACTCGTTCGGAAATAGCCTTTGCGGAATTGTCGTCGCAAACCATTTCTGCATACGTTGCAGACAACCAGCTTCATCTCTCTGTCAATTCAGATAAAATGGATGATTGCCACGTTATGATAGTGGATATGCGCGGTGTTAAATGTAATGATTTTTCAAAGCCTTTATTGAGGGGAGAAAATATAATTCAACACACCGTCAACTTGAATGTCGGCACATACCTTTTGCAAATTCGTACAAGTGAGGGTGTCCGTAGTATGAAGTTGGTGGTAGAGTAGGGATGTATTGCGATTATTTCGCATTTATTTCTCTTTGAAATGCTTTTGTATCTCGTCGGCGGATAATCCCGTTAGTTCGGTAATTGTCTCTATCGGCATTCCCTTGGAGAGCATGGATTTTGCAATGGCTTTTTTTACGTTGGCTTCGCCTTCTTCTCGTCCTTTCTCTAATC
>CAVGRN010000127.1:0-2822 GCA_963631545.1 Paludibacteraceae bacterium
AGCACTCCGCCACCCGGATCACATTATCCTCGCCCACCAACTCGTGCAGTTTGGCGGTTTCGCCTGCCACCCAGACGAGGTCGCCCGGGCGGAACACCATATCGACATCGGGATTCATAGTCGACGTGCCTTCGCGCTCCACGCCCACCACCAAGCACGAGAGCGACTCGCGCAAATGCGCCTCGCGCACAGATTTATTGCAGAGCGGAGAGTCTTCCATAACCTCAAACTGCTCCATGCTGACGCTGCGGTCGTCGTCCTCCTCCGCCTCGCTGAGCATATTTATCTCGTTTTGGAAAGTCTCCAACTGAGCGTCGGTGCCAAGCACCAGGATTTTGTCCGTTGGGTAGAGGTGCGCATCCCCCCCAGGGATGTTGATGCGATGTCCGCCCCGCAATATCGAAACGATATGCACGCCGAAGCGCCGGTGATAGTCTAACTCGCGCAACGTCTTGCCCACGCACACCGAGTCGGACGCGACGGTATAGTCCACCAAATGGATGTCGTACGACGAGAGTTGAGCCGCCAGCACCTGGCGGTAGCCGCCTTCGCGCACCGACTTCTGTTTCATCTCATACTCACGCGAATTAAGGTTGTGGAAGAACTTCCGCTCCATCTTGATGGAGAACAACTTCAAACGGCGCGACGCAAACATCAGGAACACCGACAATGCGGCAATCAGAATCACGATGCCGATATGCACCTCCAAAATCTTGTCCACTGCCACTGCCACGAACGACAACGCCCACATAAACCGCACCACCACCAACATCACCAACGGCACGTGGTTGAACTTGTTCTGCGCCCAAAGGTGCTTATACTCCACAGAGTGGTTCTTCTTCGCCACAATGGCGCGCAGCAGCGGCGAGATGAGGACTATCGCGACGATCGTTACGATCAACTTCCCCCAGAACCCCGGCACAAACGACAACACGAAAGGCTTCAAATAATTGAAACAAGCGATAAGGATGGCGAGCGAAAGGATGGAATAAACCACGGTGATTTTGACAATCTGGACAAGGAGGCTGTGCCAAACATTCTCGCTGTGCAGCGTCTTCCAATTGCCACGCCGCTCCAACTGGCTGAGCCAACGCTCGGGCAAATGCCTGCTGACGAAGTTGTACGCGCCGTCGCGCATACGCATAACGTATGGCGTGAGGAAAATCGTGATGACGGACACTGCCACAATCACGGGGTAGACAAACTCATCGATGATGCCCAAATTGACACCCAACAGGGCGATGATGAACGCAAACTCGCCAATCTGCGTCAGGCAGAAACCCGACTGCATAGCCACCTTAAGCGACTGCCCCGAAAGAAGCAACCCGATAGTGGAAAAACTTATCTGCCCCACCACCACGGTAAACACCAAAATGACGATTGGGACAAGATATTGCGCTATCACACTGAAATCCACCATCATACCCACGGAAACGAAGAAGATCGCTCCGAAAAGATCCTTCAACGGACGGACAATGCGCTCGATATGCTCCGCCTCCAACGTCTCCGCCAGGATAGACCCCATAACAAACGCACCCAGCGCCGACGAGAAACCCGCCTTCATAGCGAAAAGCACCATTCCGAAACAAAGACCTAAGGAGAAGACAAGCAGCGTCTCGTCATTCATCACGCCCTTAGCCTTGCGCAGCACCATCGGGATGAAATAGATGCCGCCCACCATCCACACAACAAGGAAGAACACCAACTTAGCCACGGCGAAGATGAGGTCTGAACCCTCGAACGACTTCCCGACGAAAAGCGTGGAAATCAGCACCAAAAGCACGATGGCAATCAGATCCTCGAAGATGAGAATGCCAAATACGATCTTGGTGAACTTCTGGCTTCGCAGCCCCATATCGTCAAACGCCTTGATGATGATGGCTGTGGACGACATAGAAACCATACCGCCCACCAATGCACTGTTTGTTACACCCCAGCCCATCGCCATACCCACCAAAAAGCCGAGCACAATCATAAACATTACAATCACCAACGCAGCGATGATGGCCGTGCGCCCCACGTTCATCAGCTTCTTGAAGCTGAAATCCAAACCAAGACTGAAGAGCAGGAACACCACGCCAATGTCCGCCCACGTTCCGATGTCGGACGTGCCAGACACCGTCGGGGTAAGCGTGATTTGCGAACTGACGAGGCAACCCGCCACAATGTAGCCCAACACTACCGGCTGTTTCAGCCATTTGAAGATAATGGTAGTGAGACCCGCGCTCATCAGTATCAGCGCCAAGTCGGAAATCAGGGGTGGAATGTTCATAAGGCGGCGTAACAGTTTTGCCTACAAAATTAAGGAGTTTGGAAAAATAATTGGTGGAAACATTGCGCAAATTTCCGGCGTAGAAAAGACTTTTTTGGAGACACAAAATAGGGCGTGCCTCCCTAAGGTAGCACGCCCCATCATTTTCTTATTGCAAGACACATAGAGAACCCGCCCACAAAGGGACGGGATCCCTTTTATTTTGGAACATCATAGACAAGGCGGACGCTGAATCCGAAATTCCGGTTGTCATAGCTGGACGAGTCAACAAGCCCACGCCGACAACAGCAGCGCCAGCAACATCCATAATTTCTGTTTTCTCATGCCTTTTGAATTTTTATAATCCATTTTTCGCAATCAAAGCCCAGGGAATTGTCTTTTTTTTGTAATTTTAGGCATTTTAAAGCATTGAAGAGAGTATGAGTAACTATAAAGAATGATAGTATTACCTTTGTACTCCTCTCTTGTACATTTGAGACTTCCGTGAAGTCCCCAAGCATGATATAGAAAACTGCTGTTCATATCTGTATATTTGGTTTTGTCCGATTCA
>CAVGRN010000128.1:0-2392 GCA_963631545.1 Paludibacteraceae bacterium
CGCCTGTTGCCGAAATGACAGGATCTTTAGGTTCCGTACATTTAGGGCAGTCAATCTCACAAGGGATAGCATCAGAGATTGCATAACTTGCGCACGGATCATCTTCGTTGTAATCAGACTCCGCAGTGTTTGATAAAGTGTATTCTCCACCTGCGACGATACGGAAATAAACAATGTCGCCATCTTCAACAGTAGAGAACGCCGCACAAGAGGAAACATCCAATTTCGTATCTTTGACAGGAGAACCTACATTTTTCCAAGAGGTCTTGACATCTGGCGTCATTGACCACTGATACTGATATCGAGTGTTTCCCTCTCCACCAAAATAGTTGGTCAACATCTCTGTCGGTTTCGCATAAACCATAATGTCTTCTCCAGTGCAGGTAACGGTATCGCCATCGAAAGTGGCTATATCAAAATAAGCCTGGATAGAAGGAGCAGCACACGCCTTGATAATGATATCATCAATCACAAGGTCATTACCATTTTGGTCTGTATTTTGGTTGTTTATCACCTCCAACCTCACAGCATCATTCATCTCCAGATAAATCTGGCCTGCAAGTTTCACCCACGTTCCAGTTCCTCCAGCCGATTGAATGGTAGCAGTGCCTTGCGCAGAAACCGAGTTCGTCTCGTTACCGATCTCCGTCATTTTCAAAGTAATGTCCACCGGATTATATGTTCCATTAGCAGAATTAGTGAACACCGTAAAATAGGTTTCAAAGAACAACTGACGGTTCTGACACAAATTCTTCAATTCACGCGTGTAAAGAGAAGTTCCACCCGTATTAGGTGTACAGTTAATAAACAAAGCGCAACCCGCCAACTCTCCCGAATGATCATACTCAGGATCTACAGGATCCTTTTTACCACCTATACGGTTCGCCCATTCCAAATGGGCACCAGCATAGCCCTTATATGCATTATAACCAGTCAGCACACCTGCCACGCAATAAGAGCCATCGCTCAAAGGTCCAGAATCACCGAACTCACAGCCCAACGGAGCAGGGGAAATCTCATAACGGAAAGGCACTGTGGTTTTTGCCGTTTTCTGCACAGGGTTGGTTATATCAGAATAATCCCAGTATTTGTAAGTTTTACCAGTAGCATCTGAAAGGTCGAACTCACCAAAATCTTCTTTGAAAATGACTTTACGAGAAGCTGGGACAGACTTACCATCCACAACCACCTCGCAACATTTTTCCGTTGCCAAATCCAAAGAATTTGAAGTAAATGTAACTCCACCATACGTTACATCCAACTTGTAGGTATGGCTTCCTTCCTCCGATTTGGTTTCGAAAGCATATTGTGCGGAAGTGGCTCCCGAGATTGCCTTGCCATCCTCATACCACTGGTAGGTAGCCCCATTATAGGTGGAAAGGCTATTGAGTGTGGCGATTTCGCCCGCACAAACCGACTCACCATCCACACTATAAATCACAGGATCAATTGTTCCATAGACCTTTATACTTGTAATTTCAAACGCATGGCATGTCCCCGAATAACTATTTAAACCATTGATATTGATGATGACAGATCCATCCGAATCAGCCGTTGCTTTTTTAGAATAACTACTTGCTGCTCCCAGTGCGATCTGACTGACATCCTCTCCATTAGTCTGATTATACTGATCCGCATTAATCGCAACCTTAAACTGCGCACGCGAACTTTCGCCGCAATTCACTGTATTATTGTCAGGATCCACAACACTTCGCCACTCAATCTCTACAGTAACGTCCGAATTCTTCGCCAAGCCCAAAACAGAAAACTTTAGCAAAGTTTTATTTCCAGAAAGATTTTGAGGAGAAAAGACGATACCCCAATCATCTTCAACGTTGTCAGTATAATCAATGGAATCCAACTTGATTGGATTAGAAGTTACAGCATACAACTCATTTGAATGAAAATGCGAAGCAGTACGCTCTTTTTTCGCATTATAATCATAATCGATATCATTGTCTGCGCCCGCATCGCCCGGTTGATCCGTGTACACCGTTATGGTAGGCGTTAGCAAACCCGTGGTAACAATGTCATTGATACCAATCCAGGTGTTAGTAGCATACGAAGCCTTGGGATCAAAATCCGTCCCAGCGACAAGCACCGGAGCCGCTTGCCCACCTTGCGAGAGAAGCAAAAGGCCGCACAACAAAGAGAGCGTTTGCAGCACTCTTCCGCGCGTTTTCTTCAAAATCATTTTCTTATTCATACCAATCTCTTTTTACCCTATTACTATACTATTTTTTACAAACCACCAAAAACCTCCAAGCCATAAGGCCTGAAAGTCTTCGGATTAAATTACTTTATATCTATTTCAAACCATCTTAATCAATGATTTTTTATCTACAGAAATGCTTCGTCACACACCAAGTGTAGCCCAACATAATCTCGTGCG